>JBBDZG010000001.1:0-8621 GCA_040900285.1 Patescibacteria group bacterium
AGTCGGTGTTCGAGCTGACCGCGAACGCGATCCGGCTCGGGAAGTTCGCCTTGATTACGCCGGTGATCACGTTGGTACTGGGCCGCTGGGTGGCGATGATCAGATGGATGCCGGTCGCCCGGGCCAACTGCGCGATCCGGGTAATCGTCCCCTCGACCGCCTTGCCGGCTACCTGCATCAGGTCAGCCAGCTCGTCCACGACGATGATCAGGTAGGGAATCTCGTCGACGTTAGACGCCTTCGCTCCGCTCCGGCTGGCGCCTTTGTTATATTCGACCAGGTTCTTGGCGCCGGCGTCCTGGAACACCTGGTACCGCCGTTCCATCTCGGAGACGACCCATTTGAGCGCGTTGACGACCTTCGGCGCCTCGACGATCACCGGCGCCAGAAGGTGCGGGATGTCGTTGTAGTTGGTGAGCTCGACGCGCTTCGGGTCGACCATCAGCAGCCGCAGGTGCCGTGGCGAGTGGGTGAACAGCAGGCTCATCAGGATCGCGTTGATCGACACGGACTTGCCGGAACCGGTCTGCCCGGCGATCAACAGGTGCGGCATCGTCGAGAGGTCGGTGATCACCGGCTGTCCCGACACGTCGAGCCCGAGCGCCAGCGGCAGGGCGCCGCCGTCCTTGAACGCCTTGGTCTCGAACAGCTGCCGGAGCCGGACGGTGGCGGCCTTCTGGTTCGGCACCTCCACGCCGACGGAGGCCTTGCCGGGAATCGGCGCCTGGATCCGGATCGGGTGCGCCGCCAGCGCCAGCGCCAGGTCATTGCTGCGCTGGGTGATCTCGGTGACCTTCACGCCGGGCGCCGGGCGCAGTTCGAACTGGGTGACCGTCGGGCCGACGTGGACGCGCTCGACCTTCGCCTCGACGTTGAAGTTCGCCAACGTCTGCTCGATGATCGCCGCCATGTGCTTGGTGTCGCCGGCATCGGCTTCGGAGGTGTCATCGGACAGCAGCGAGATCGGCGGCTGCTCCCACGCCTTGTCGACGACCCGCGGGGTGAAGTCGGGAGCCACGGTCGGTCCGGCAGACCCCCTGCCGCGTTCTTTCGGCGAGGGCGGAGCGGTGGGCGGAACCGGGTCGCTGCGCTTCGGTTCCGGCACGGGCTTCCCGACACCCTCGATCGTCGGTTCGTCGTCATCCTTCGAGCGGTTGACCATCACCAGAATCCCGACCGCCAGCAGCGCCAGGAATATGATCAGACTGACCAGCCCGCCGACCGCGTAGGTCGAGGTCGCGGTGAGCGCGTAGCCGAGCAGTCCGCCGAACGTGCCCTCCATGGCGGCGTCGAGTTCGTCGACCTTCACCATCAGGTGCAGCAGTGCGGTGACCGCGGCCGCCGAAATCAGGAAGCCGACCACGACATGCCGCGGCAGTTCCCGGCGGCGGTACAGGCGCCAGCCGGCGTACACCGCGGCCGGCGGCAGCACCCAGGCGACCGCGCCCACGGCCTGCTTGCCCCAGAGCGCGACGGCCGACCCCGCCGGTCCGCCGACCCCGATCAGGGCCAATGCCAGCACCAGTCCGCCGGCCAGCAAGCCGATCGACAGGATCTGGCGCGCGGTCTCGGGGTGGACCAGCGGTTCGCGGGGCTGCGGTTCCGGGCGCCGCGGATGGCGCCTGGTGCCGCCCCGGGTAAGGCCTTTGCGAGTGCGGGCTCGTGTTCGTTTTGTGCGTCGTTTGGCCATCGGCTATCCCCATATTAGCTGAAAGCGCGTCTATCGAGCGTCACTTCGCGCGGATCGTGCCGCGCGACCAGTCCCGTTTCCGTCGCTCGCTGGCACTGCTCGCCATCGGTGCCGATTCGCACCCCGAGTACTGGGCCAACTTGCCTTTCAGGCGGCTTTTCTCACGGGCGGACACATCCAGATATCCGCTGTCCACCCACGCGTCGATCAAGGCGGGATGTTGCTGGAGGATCTCGAATTCGCCCCGTCGCACCAACAGCGGCGAAGTCGGAGAAGCGCTGAACTTGTCCCGGTCGGGATTAAGCTTCCTCGTGACCCGGGCGGTTTCCAGTTCCGTGACGACGCGATTGGTCCTTTTGTCCGCCTCTGCCACGACGGCCCTCCGCCATTCGCGTTGGCTGGCGTTCACATAGGTGTAGACGAGCACTTCGCTCCCCGTCGGGAAACACTCCAAGGTGCGCTGATCCGCTCGGTACAGCAGCCTCTCGGTGTCCTCGGATTCGACGAATCGGTCGGGGTTGCTTTCGGTCATAACCAGAAAATGCTAGCAGGGCAGATAAACTGTGTCAACCAAGCAATATATCAATCGTCCAGATTCAGCGGGTGCCGGGCGCGGACGAGCAGCAGCCGGGCCTCAGGCAGCTTCATCGCCATGGTGAGCATGAGGTAGACGCCCGCGCCGACCAGCGATGCCAGCGCTGTCTGGATCGCGAAGAACGCGACCGTCTGCGTGCTCTGGATGTCCTCGATCAAGTAGGCGACGCCGTACAGCGTGCCGTAAATCGCCGCTCCGGCCGCGAGCGATGCGAGCGTGATCCGGGTAATCGCCGACAGCATCGCGCGGTCCTCCACCGCCGGGACCTTGCTCGACAGGAAGAAGAACAGCAATGCCAGTTGGATGATCGAGGCGACGCTGAACGCCAGCGCCAGACCGATGACGCCGAGATAGTAGCTGGCCGGGACCGCGATCGCCACGTTCACCAGCATCGAGATGCCGGCGATGACGACCGGCGTCTTGGTGTTCCGAATCGCGTAGAACGCCTTGGAGAGCAGCGGGATCAATGCCTGCGCGA
Source organism: Patescibacteria group bacterium (assembly GCA_040900285.1). Classification (GTDB taxonomy): domain Bacteria; phylum Patescibacteriota; class SICC01; order SICC01; family SICC01; genus JALYJZ01. Next base: position 2,764 of record JBBDZG010000001.1, read on the forward strand.
ACAGCGACACCGCCAGGATCCCGAGGATGCTGGTGACGAACCGCGTGTCCTCGAAGTCGAAGTTTCCCGCGCCGTAGACCAGACGGACGATCTGGGCGCGCAGCAACATGACCGCGATGCTGACGGGAATGATCACGAACAGGATCTTCCGGATCACGGTGACCAGGTTCTCGACGTAGAGCGAGGTCTGCTGGGTCGAGGCGGCCTTGGCCAGCACCGGGAAGACCGCTGTGGCGAACGCCGCGCCGACGACGGAGACCGGCACCATCGAGAGGCTGGTCGCCAACCAGAACTGGGCCAGCGAGCCGGTCTGCAGCAGCGAGGCGATGATCGTCTCGACCAGGAAGTTGATCTGGAGGATCGCCGCGCCGATGGTCGTCGGGATCATCAGCCAGAATATCCGCCGTACGCCGGGCAGGCGCAGGTTGAAGTTCGGCCGGTACGAGAATCCGGTCCGCAGTCCCGCGACCACTTGGATCGACATCTGGAGGAAGGCGCCGGCGGCGACACCCCAGGCCAGGTACTTCAGGCCGAGCTCGGGCGCGACCAACGCGCCGCCGATGATGCCGAGATTGTAGAGGAGCGGCGCCACCGCGTAGGCCACGAACCGCTGGTGCGAGTGCAGGACCGAACCGAAGATGCCGCCGATGCCGAAGAAGATCGGTGAGAGCAACATGATCCGGGTGAGTTCGGTGACCTCGCCGAGTTGGGTCGCGGAGAACCCCGGCGCGATCAGTGACGACAGCTGCGGCGCGAACACGAACGCCAGGGCGGCGACCGCGACGAGCAGGGTCGTGCCGGCCGTCAGGACGACCGAGCCGACCTTGTCGGCGGTCTCCTTCTGTTTGTTGGCCAGGTAGCCAGCGAATACCGGGATGAACGCGGATGAGATCGCACCGAAGATCAGGACGTTGAAGATGATGTCGGGAATCCGGAACGCCGCGAAGTAGACGTCCAGTTCGGCCCCCGCCCCGAAGCCGGTGGCCAGGACGCGGTCGCGGATCAGCGCCAGCAGCCGGCTGGCGAAGTACGCGATGCCGAGGATGGCCGCCGCCCCGCCGACGCTGGCCGAGAATCCGAAGAACTTCCGGATGATGCTCGCGGCCTGGCGGTTCAATTGGCTGACGGTTTGTTTGACCATGCGCTCCGACCATCCTCGATGGCTGGCCTCAGTATAGCTTCCTTCGCCTACGAGTTCCTGACGTACCCGACCAGTCCCTCGAACAGGCGACGGCCGGGAACCCCGTGATGACCCATCGAGTCGGGCGGTGTCTGTTCGGGCCGGATCGACCGTTCGGGATGCGGCATCATGCCGAGGATCCGTCCGGTCCGGTCGGTGATGCCCGTGACGCCTTCGACGGAGCCGTTCGGATTCCAAGGGTACTCTTCGGTCGCATGGCCGCGTTCGTCGAGGTACTGAAACACGACCTGCTGGTTCTCCCCGAGTTCCCGGAACTCGTCCGAGGGAACCACGAGCTTTCCTTCGCCGTGCGCGACCTGCATGGAGCTTTCCGTCGGAAACGCACCGTCCAGGAATACGCAGTTGTTGTCACGATTGTAGCCGAGGGTAGTCCAACGCCACTCGAACCGGTTCGAGTCGTTGCCGGTCAGGGACAGGCGCTGGTCCGCGTCGATCGAACCTTCCGGCAGAAGGCCCGACTTCACCAACACTTGGAACCCGTTGCAGATGCCGACGACCGGCTTCTCGTCCTTCTCCGTGAAGTCCCGGAGCTGCTCGGCCAACCGGGTCCGCAGCTCCACCGCCAGCACCCGTCCGGACGCGACGTCGTCGCCGTACGAGAATCCGCCCGGGACGACCAGCGCCTCGTAATCCGCCAGGTCCTGGCCGCCGGCCTCGAGTTCGGACAGGTGGACCCGTTCGCCCGTCGCGCCCGCCAGGTCCAAGGCGTCGATCGTCTCGCGGTCGCAGTTCGTGCCCTCCGTGAACAGGACCCCGACTTCCGGACGCGCTGCCATCAGAACGCCTCCAACGGTTCCTGCCAAGCCGCCTTCAGGTCGTTCGTCGCCGCGGAGAAGACGCGGCCCCGGCGGTCGTGCACGGCCACGGTCCGCTCCGGCCGGCTGCGGCCGATCCGCCGCCACGGGCCGACGCCGTCGAGGACGTCGTCCGGCACCGCCCAGCCCGGCAGTTCGACCACGAAGCGTCCGGCGGTCTCGTCGAACAATTCCTCGGCCAAAGTGCCCCGGTCCGCGTCGAGCTCCAGCTCCACGCCGCAGTCGCCGCCGAACGCCATCTCGCTGACTGCCGCGGCCAGGCCGCCCTTGCTGACATCGTGACAGGAAATCACCCATCCACCTCGAATCGCCTGATGAACGCTCCGGAGCGTCTCGGGCAGCTGATCAAGGTCGATCTTCGGGACCGCGCCGCTTTGGCCGTGCCGCACGTCGTAGTACGCCGAGCCGCCGAGGCCGCCGGACCGCTCGCCGATCAGATACAGCTCCGAGTCCGTCATCTTGAGGTCGGCGGACATCGCGGAGCCGATCTCCGGAATCTTGCCGAAGACCGACATGCAGAGCACGGGCGGGATCTTGATCACGGTCTCCTCGCCCCGCAGGGTCCCTCGATAGGTCGAGGAGAGGCTGTCCTTGCCGGAGATCGCCGGGCGCCCGAGCGCGTCGAGCGCGTCGGTCAGGCCTTCGACCTGCCGGTGGAGCGAGCCGAGCGATTCGGGATCGGGCGTCGGGGAGACGAAGTTATCGATCAGGGCGCAGTCGTCCGGGTCGCCGCCCGCCGCGACGTAGTTGGCCATCGCCTCGGCCACGGCCCACTTGGCTCCCTCGTACGGGTCCAATCGGTTGAGGATCGGGTTCATGCCGTGGGCCTGGACGATCCCGTACGGTCGGTCCGGGAACGGCCGCATCACGGCAGCGTCGTTCGGGCCTTCCTGGCTGCGACCGCCGTGGGTCGCCACGATCGTCCGGCCCTGGACCCCCTGGTCGTACTGACGGGCGATCGGCTCCTTCGAACAGACGTTCGGATGTCCCAGCACCTGCAGGAGCGTCTGCCCCCACTCCGATTCGCTTTCCGGTGCGTCCGGCCGCCGTTCGGCCACCGCCGACCGTTCGATCCTGGCCGTCAACGTCCGCTGGCCGAAGCCGTGGTTCAGGAAGTCGTAGTCCAGGTCGGCCACCATCGTCTCGCCGTGGGTGACGTGGAGGCGGCCGCTGCCGTCGAACTCGCCGAGGTCGGTGGCTTCCGTCCGGTACTTCGCGCAGATTTCCTGGAAGCGTTCGAGGTGCTCCGGCGCGACGGCCAGCACCATCCGTTCCTGTGACTCGGACAGGAAGATCTCCCAGGGCGAGAGACCCTCGTACTTGAGCGGCGCGCGCTCCAGATGGACGCGGGCGCCGGTGTCCTCCGCCATCTCGCCGACCGCCGAGGAGAATCCCGCGGCGCCGCAGTCGGTGATCGCCCGGACCAGTCCTTCGTCGCGGGCCTCCAGGATCGCGTCCGCGAACCGCTTCTCCTCGATCGGATTGCCGATCTGGACGGCCTGGGAATCGACCGTGGCGGTCTGCTCCGTCATGTCGGCCGACGACATCGTCGCGCCATGCAATCCGTCCCGGCCGGTCCGTCCGCCGACCGCGACGATCCGGTCGCCGGCCCGCGGCTCGCCCTTCTCGGCCCGTTCGATCGGGATCAGGCCGTACGCCCCGACGATTACGGACGGTTTCACGAAGTCGGGATGATACAGTTCGGAAATGTTGTTCGTCGGGACGCCCATCCGGTTCCCGTAGTCCCGGACGCCGCGGTGGACGCCACGCGCGATGTAGGCGGGCGGCTTTACGCCGTCGGGAACGTCTTCCGGCGGCGTGTCGACCGGCTGGAAACAGTTCATGTTAGTGGAGCTGATCACCTCGGCCCCCTGGCCGGTCCCGATGATGTCGCGGAACACCCCGCCGCTTCCCGTGGCCGCACCGCCGTACGGTTCGATCGCAGAGGGACTGTTGTGGGTCTCGACCTTGCCGAGCACCGCCCATTCGCCGTCGAGCGCGTAGACGCCCGCGTTATCGACGAACGCGGAGACGACCCGGTCACCGTAGTACCGCTCGGAGGTCCGCCGGATCCGGTCCATCAGCGGGGCGGCTTCGCGCCGCTCGCCGGTCTCCGCGTCCTCGACGATCAGCTTGGCCTTGAACGTCTTGTGGCCGCAGTGCTCGCTCTCGCGCCCGGCGATGATCTCGAGCTCGCAGTCGGTCGGTTCGCGTCCCTCGCGGGCGAAGTAGTCGCGGATGATGACCATCTCGTTCCGGTCGAGCTGGAGTTTCATGTCTCCGGACAGTCGCTCCAGTTCTTCGGGAGACTTTTCTCGGACCGGGACGGACCGGACGGGGCCGGTCTCGCCCTCGATCACGAGGGTGTCGGGTCGCGGCGGGTTGGCACGCTGGACCGTCTCGTTGACCAGATGCCTCGAAACGACCGTTTCGATCTCGCCGGCGGCGACCGGGCCGCCGAAGCGGTACTCCGTGCTCGAATCCGCTGCGACCGGCCGCATGCCGAGGTCACGGGCCGCCTTCAGGATCGACGCGACTTCCGGGTTCATCGCCCCCGGGTTCATCGCGACTTCCACGATACGGCCGTCCGTCTCGTCCCGCCGGTCGCCGATCGAGACGTGTTCCGTCACCGCATCGGACAAGGCCTCGGCCAATGCCGCGGCCTCTTCGTCCGTGAGGCCTTCGAACCGGATGACCTTGGCCGTCTCGACCTGCTCGATGGTATCGATCCCCAGCGAACGCGCCGCTTCCTCGCGGACCGCCCGTCCTTCCGGACTCTCGCCCTCGCCGCTGATTCGCAGTTCGTGAATGGTCATGAGGGAACAAAAAAAGAGGCCTTTGCAGCCCCTTGTGGGAATAGTATACACCCGCGAATCGAATTGGAACCCGGCCGATCAACCGAAAGGTGGTGCGGGAGATGCGCGGCGTTTGAGTATCAAACGTGGTTCCGCGCAGAGCTCCCGACTTTGTACCGCTATAACCACCAAGCACTACGAGACCGGAGCTGACTCCGAGATTCCGAGGCTCTCGCGAAGGTCTTTGAGCCATTGCGTGCGCTCTGCCGCTCGTCTGACCTCGGCATCGTGCTCTTCTCGGTAGCGAGGAATTTGTTCTTCCAGGCTCTCGATTCGATTTTTCTTGTAGGTCGCGCCGTCGACTTTCTCGGGAGCCTCCCAAGTGTATTCGCAATCGAACCGAATCGTGCCTTCGATCTGCTCGATCATGAATTCCTTGAGTCCCTGGTGTTCCTCGGTGGGGGGGCTCCCAGGCCTTCACTTTTTTAAGCATGGCCTCGAGGCGTTTCTTCAGCACGCGCCGCTCTTTCATGCTATCTTTGCGCTCTCGAAACTCTTGTGAGTACGCATCGTCAGCAGTGGCTTGAGCTTGCTCATCAGTCCAGCCACGGACCTTTTTGAGCTCATCTTCCGCCTGTTTGAGTTGCTTCAGGTAGAAGTCAGAGGGCTCGATTTTCTCCGGAATTGGAGCGTCACCCGGATCATCACGCATGGTGATGAGAGCCCCCATCGCTCGTGCGCAGTGCATGACGAACTCCGGAAACGTCTGGTCTTCGCCCTTGTACAGTTTTGAGGTATATCCGGTTGGCATAATGCCTCCTCGGTAGTTGGTCTACGTGCAATCCGCGGTTATAGCGGGTTGATCGGCCAGGTTGTGAACGAGCGAAAAAGGCTCTATTGAGCCTGAAATAGTATGTCAATAGAGTTAAAAAGTCAACCTATCAAGTGCGGGTGTTCTTCCGCTTCCGCTGCTTCTTCGCCGTGTCCTTCTGCAGCTTCGGCGCGTCGGGGAACAGCTTGTCGTATTCCTCGCCCTCGATCGTCTCG
>JBBDZG010000002.1:0-48718 GCA_040900285.1 Patescibacteria group bacterium
ACCTGCGACTTCCGGCTCCGCAAGCCGACGCTCTATCCACTGAGCTACAGGCGCAAGGAGTGAGTGAAGCGGGAAGCTTGCTTACCGCTTCCGAACGACGCCGCGCCAGTACATAGTACAGGCGCATCTGCGACGGCGCGCTTTCCCCATTGTAGCGGACTGTGCCGGTTACTTTGCCCGGATCGGGCCGGGTCAACGTTTTTCCAGTTCCTTGCGCGGGATGACGCGGATCGTCGTCCCGTTCTTAGAGGCGAGGTCACGGACGTTGACTCCCGTATCTGTCCGCCGTACGCCGAAGTGATACCGTGAGACGGTTTCCGGCAAGATCATGCCAGGGTTGTCGACACCGCGCCCGATGATTACCTCATGGTCGGATGGTATCCTATGGAACCGATCCATACGGGCCTGGTTGTCGGGGTAGTCAGGGGTCGTCAGTACCACGACGGATTCCCCGAACTCGTCTCCCTCCGCGATCCGGAACGTGGCCGTGTCGGCCTTCAGCTCGAGCACGCTGTCATCCAAGTCGACGTACCGCCCTTCGTCGTCCAGCCGGACACCTTCGGCCAGCTCCGCCTCGGTTGCCGGCGGATACTCCTGGTATCCTGATTCGTCGGGCCGATCGGCCTCCGCCCGACTCATAGCCGTATCCATCGACCGAGCTTGTCGATGAAATCCTCGGTCTCCTTAGGCTGCTCGACGAGGTGGTCCTTGAGCGCGTTCTGCACCGCCAGCGGGTCGACGTCGACCAGATGCACCTTGATCAACGGCTTGAACCGGCTGGTGCCCTGCAGGGTCAGCGTCTTCACCGGCGGCTTGTAGATGATCCAGAACGATTTGAGCTCGCTGAAGGGGTGGAACTTGTCCGCGACCTGGACGCCCAGCTTGGAGATCGAGATCGCCAGCGTGCGCGGCTTGTCGTCGGCGTGGCGCACGACTATGTAGGTCGCCAGCGCGAAGACGACCGACGCCAGCCACTGCTTGAGTACCAGGGCCCCGGCCACGAGTAACACGCCGATCACCAACGCGACGGCGTACCATTTCCTGTTCCGGTCGTATTCCTCGAACTCCTTGGCTTCCCAGGCCAGGATCGGCCGCTCGGAGCGTCGCTGCATATTAGCGGCGCCCGTCTTGGCAGGGGCGTTCGACTGGTTTTGCTGCTTAGCCATGGCTTAGATAATTGGCTAACTATAGCACTTTTTAATCAAAGTGTCAATGGCGGGACGATCTTTTCCCATCACGCCGGTCGTAATATATCGATAGTCCGAATACCAACGAGACGCCGACTACCGCGACCGAATAGGTAATGATAACCGGAATTTCTCCGAGATGGATGCCGTAAAACAGCCAGATGATACTGAAGGTGAACCAGATGGAGAACGTAATCAGGGAAATGTCGTGAGCCGATTTGTTTCGGTAAAGCTTCAGCGCTTCGGGAAAATAGGCGGCGCTCGCGGCGACGCCGCTGATTGCGGCAAATAGTTCGACGGTCATGGCTATGGGGCTCCTGTCGTGTCTTAGAAAGAAATAATCGCTTAACCATAGCACTTTTTATCTAGCGTGTCAAGTGCGGAGAGGGTGGGATTCGAACCCACGCGCCGGCTGATGCCGACCTACAGGATTAGCAATCCCGCCCCTTAAGCCACTTGGGTACCTCTCCGTGTCGCGATGTTAAACGCGGTTCCATTGTACCGTGTGTCGATTATGGTTTCCGGCTCGCGTCGACATCCCTTTGCCGCTTGATTGAGACGAAAGTTTCCCATACCGTGAAGGGTCGCTCAAAAGCTTTAACAACCCGTCCAATCAATTCTTCATGACCCGATGAATTCCTGATCCGCTGTCGACAAGGAGGAAGGATGCCCACGATAGCACCGCCGGACACCCACCGGATCGTACGCAACGATCCCGAAGGGATACCAAGCGAGGAACGCGATCCCGTTGGAGAGGTACCCGATGATGGCATTTGCCATTTGGAAGACGGGGACGGCCGCACCCTGTGTGGCGCGAAGTACTGCTTGGCCATGCCGCTGAGCGAGCTTCAGAACCCGAAAGCCTCCCCCTGCGAAGGCGGCTGTGGCAATAGCCGCTGCCAAAAATGCGCTTCGCTCGCGTAGTACCGGATCGGGTCGTGAAGTACGGTGTGTGGCAGGATTATATCTGAAGACTTCTTCTTCAGCCTGCCATGCACCAACCCGATTGATTGGGCGGATTATAATCCGTCTCATCCTGCGGAGAGGGAGGGATTCGAACCCCCGAGACCCTTGCGGGCCTGCCGGTTTTCAAGACCGGTGCTTTCGACCGCTCAGCCACCTCTCCGTGCCCTTACCTTACCGCGGGGACAAGGTCGCCAAAACCGCCGTGACGTCACAAGCTGGATGATCCCGGTCCGGGGGTTCCGGATTGGGTGCCGGGTCCGGCACCGGATCCTCCCAGGAGCCCGGAACCCAGGGCGTCGTTCTTGAGCCGTCCCGGTCCCGCCGGGTTGTATCCGCGCCTGACCTCGGCGCCGTCGGGGTACGAGTCGCCGTCCGTGTCGCGCTTGGACGGATCGCTCCCGTAGGTGATTTCCTCGTAGTAGGACAATCCGTCCCTGTCGGTGTCCTCCTCCAACCGTGCCATCAGCTCCTCGAGCGTCACCGACCCTTCCGGCACTTCGACGGCGCCGACCTTATCGTCGAAGTTCTTCAGCTGGAGGGTGATCTCGGTGTCCGCGCTGGTCCCGTCCTCCAACGCGCTGAGGCCGACCGCCGCTTTCCGCAGTAGCTTCGTCCGCTTGTCGACCATGATCTTCCCTGGTTCGAACGTCACCGACTTCAAGCCGTCCTCGAACGACTTCCGTTCCTCGTCGGGCATGTCCTCCCCCTCGACGATCCGATAGACCCGGGGGGCGGCTTCCTTGAGCCCTTCCTTGTCCAGGCGATATTCGATCACGTGGGCGCTGTCGCCGTCCAGGGACTCGCTGCCCGCGTTCTTCAACGTGAGCGCGCCCGTCTCCTTGAGGATCCGGACGATTTCCTTTGACTCTTTTTCGGTGATCTCCTTGCCGTCGCCCTTCGCCTGCCCCGTGGTCTGCTCCACGAACTCTTCCTCGAACTCGATCCACTGTCCGAGGAAAGGAGTCACGTATTGCTTGAACTCGTCCGGAGCCTTGGTCAACTGGACGTACACTTTGTTCTTCAGTTGCCGTGCTTCCAACGCCCCCTCGTAGGTCTTGGTGCCGTCCGAGACCGACCCGCCTAACGCCACGGATACCCGCGGGTTGTCTTCGTCCCGCTCGTCGAACACGCCCTGCATCGACGCGGTATAGTCGAACGTTTCACCGGCCGCCTGGGCCCGTCCGACGATCGGCTCGGGGAGTGCGGCGTTCTCCGTCTGTTTGTATTCGCCCTTCATGTCGAGGTCGTATTCGAAGGCCCGGACCGTCTCCATGTTGCGGACCATCTGACCGAGGATCCGTTCCGGCGTCGCCCGCAGCAGGAAAAACCAAGCGGCGAATGCCGTACCCGCCAGGACAATCGCCGACAGGCCGATCAGCGCGTTCCGCAGCCGATGCGTGGCCGCAGGTACCGGCTGTGGCGTTACGTTGTCCGTCGAAGCCGCCGCTGCCGTTTCACCCGACGCTTGATGGTACGCGACGTCTTGCGCGTCAGCCGCCGCCTGGTTGATTTCTTCGTCTAGATTGTCCATAAAAATTGCTTAATAGTAGCATTTTTTATCACTCCCGTCAACCGGCGGCCGCCCGGTACGAAAGTCCGCCGCTTGCGCGTTGACCGCCGGGCAAGCATCATGAATTCTTGTCGGCATTGACAAAAATACTCAAAAGTGTTATGGTTACGTAATTTCTGAACAAATATGCACGTGATACGACATGGCTGACGACAAACTGACAGCACGGGAGCGAGCCAAATTGGCCGACTTCGTCCGCAAGGATCTGGACGCAAAGCAACCTGCGACGTCCGCCACGTCCGGCGACGATTTGGGGAGCGACCTGAAGAAAGGCGAGGAAGTACGGCGGAAGCAGCTGCACTCGATGACCCCTTCCGTGAAGGACGACCGCGAGGTGGTCAAGCAAGCCGACGTCGCCGAGACGCATGTCCCGAACGTGGAGGAAGACATGGACTTCTTCTCGCGCGGCAACGTCAGCAAGGTGGTCGACGAACTCAAGGCCGAGAAGGTCGAGGAAAAGCAGCGCGAGGCGGCCAGGAAAGCGAACCTGCCGTTCGTCCGGCTGATCGGCTATCCTATCAACCCCGAAGTGCTGGCGATCATCCCGCGCGAGATCGCGGAACGGTACGGCATCATCGCGTACATCAAGGCCGGCCGGAAGGTCCGGCTCGGCGTGGCGCGGCCCGGCACCAAGCAGACCGTGCAGGCGCTGGATTCGCTGCGTCGCTCTACGCCGTTCGAGCTCCTGATCGCGGCCATCGGAGAGGACTCGTACCGGTATGCCATGCAGCTCTACGACGAGCTGCCGCAGGACGTGAAGTCCGCGTCCGACGTGTCAGTGAGCGAGCAGGAGAAGAAGTCGTTCGAGACGGACATCAAGTCGTTCCTGGACCTCAAGGCGAAGATCACGAACGTGCCGACTACCAAGGTCGTGGACACGCTGCTCAGCGGCGCGGTGAAGGTCGGCGCCTCCGACGTGCACGTCGAGCCGACGGAAACCGGCGTCCGGATCCGGTACCGGATGGACGGCGTCCTGCACACCGTCGCCGACTTCAAGGCCGACATCCTGTCGGGCCTGCTCTCGCGGCTGAAGTTCCTCGGGAAGCTGAAGCTCGACGTGAACAAGATGCCGCAGGACGGCCGGTTCACCGTCAAGGAAGGCGCGGGGAAGAAAGCTCACGATATCGACATCCGAGTGGCGACGATGCCGTCCCAGTACGGGGAGGCCGTCACGATGCGGCTGCTCTCGCGCGACTCCGTGAAGATCGGACTCGACTCGCTCGGCCTGACCGGCGAGGCCCGGAAACTGGTGCTGGCGGCGGTCGCCAAGCCGCAAGGCCTGGTGCTCGAGTGCGGGCCGACCGGTTCCGGCAAGACCACCACGCTGTATTCGCTGCTGATGCGGCTCAACGACCCGGAGAAGAAGCTTGTCACGCTGGAGGACCCGGTCGAGTACCGGCTGCCCGGGGTAATCCAATCGCAGGTTGATCCGGAGCATGGGTATGACTTCGGTGAGGGATTCCGGTCGGTGCTGCGGCTCGACCCTGACGTGCTGATGATCGGGGAGATCCGCGACCAGAAGACCGCGGACCAGGCGGTCCAGGCCTCGCTGACCGGCCATATCGTGCTGTCGACGCTCCACACCAACGACGCGCCGACCGCGGTCCCGCGGCTCACCGACCTGGGCGTGCGGCCGTTCCTGCTCGCGAACGCCATCAACGCGGTCATCGCCCAGCGGTTGGTCCGGAAGGTCTGCCCGCATTGCACGGTCGAGACCAAGCCGGATGCCGCGGCGATGGACGTCGTCCGGAAGACCCTGAAAGAGCTGCCGAAAAAGGCGAAGGACAGCCTGCCGCCTGAGAAGGAGTGGCTGTTCATGAAGGGCAAGGGCTGCGCCCGTTGCAACGGCACCGGGTATTCGGGACGGATCGGCATCTTCGAGGTCCTGACGATCAACGACGAACTGGAACGCCTGGCGATGAACCGGGTCCCGGTGAGCCAGATCCGGCAATCGGCCCGGCAGGCGGGTATGATGACGATGGAACAGGACGGCCTGCTCAAGGCCCTGGCCGGGGTCACTACGGTCGACGAGGTCTGGCGGGTCGCCCGGGATATCTAAGATCGGCCGCGAGCCAGCTGTCGTGAAACAAAACATCCGCCAGACCGCTCTCTTCGTCGCGTGGTGTTTCCTATTGGGAACCGGTTTGGCGGTGCCGTCGGCATCGGCGCAGACCGAAGCGCCGGACACGCTGCAACAGGCGCGGGCCGAAACGAAGTTCTATCAGAACCAGCAAAGCCGACTGGCGGAGGAACAGGTCGGCTCGGAAGAAGACATCAAGCTGGCGGAGGCCCGGCTGGCCAAGCAACGGACGGTGGTGGCGGAAAGCCGCCGCAAGCTCGAGGAAATCGACTCCAGGATCACCGCGCTGAAGTTCGAGCGCGGGAAAGCGATGGAAACGGCCTACGTCTCGTCAGGCAGCGACAGCCTGTTATACGCCCTGGTCGACTCCGGCTCGCTCAGCGAGTTCCTGCGGCGCGGCCAGTACACGATGTTCCTGATCGACCGGAAGGAGGACCTGGTCGACCGGTTGGACGACGAGATCGCGAGCCTCGACGACCAGCGGCGGGACCTGGTCACCGGGCAGAACGGACTGGAATCCGAGATCAATGACTTGGCCGACCGGATCGCGCTGCTCGAATTGCAGCGGGAGGCGAACGCGGACCGGCTGGCAGGGGCGGCCGCCCGGGAGCGGTACCTGAGTTCGCTGCTGGGGTTCTCCGATCGGAACGAGCGCGACTTCGTGAAGCGCAACGAGCCGGTCGGCGGACGATTCGCATTCGCCGGCGGCGGGACCGAGCACGGCCTCGGCATGAGCCAGTACGGGGCCAAAGGCGCGGCCCAGCGGGGTTGGGACTATAAGAGGATCCTTTCGCATTACTACCAAGGAAGTCGCATCACCAACGTCGGCACGTTCTCGACCAACCAGGGCGGCTCCGAGGAGTACGTCGCCCGGGTGGTCGCCGGAGAAGTGCCTTCGAGCTGGCCGATGGAAACATTGAAGGCTCAGGCGGTCGCCGCTCGGAGTTACGCGTACCGGAACCAGGGCAACCAGGATTGTTCGCCGGCGACCCAGGCCTGCGGCTCCGGTTCGGCCCGGGCCCGGGAAGCGACCCGCGCGACCAAGGGCCAGGTGCTGACGCATGGCGGATCCGCCATCGCCGCGTACTACCACTCGACGTCCGGCGGCTGGACCGAGAACAACGAGAACGTCTGGGGCGGCACGCCGCTGGCCTGGCTGCGAGGCGTGCCCAGTCCGTGGGAAACTGATTCGCCGCACTGGTATTGGGAGTCGAAGTCGTACTCGCGAGGTCAGATGGAATCGATCCTGAACCGGGATTCCCGGACGAACGTCGGCCGGCTGCAGACGATCAAGATCGTCGGCCGCGGCGTGTCCGGGCGGGTGACGTCGATGCGGATTGTCGGTTCCGGCGGTACCAAGACCGTGTCCGGCCCGCGGTTCAAGAGCATCTTCAACGCGTACTCGCCGGACGACGAACCAGGATTGCGTTCGACGTTGTTCGGATTCCGGTAGGGCGCGTCCGCGCCGCTCAGCCCGCCGGCTTGAACCCGAGCAACTCCGCCCGCCGCAGGTACTCGGCCGCCCTCGAATCATTGCCCTCGGCTTTCTCCAGCTTCGACTTGAGATACCACGAGTATCCGAAGCTTGAGTCGAGATCGAGGGAGATGTCGAAGGCGCGGCGCGCGCCGTCGTAGTTCCCGTAGTACAGGTCCGCCGCTCCTCGGAGGTTCCAGGCGTCGCGATAATCCGGCTGCTGCTCGCTGGCCGTCGTGCCGATTCGCAGCGCCGCCGCCCGTTCGTCCAATTCGAACAGGAGACTTCCCCGCATGACCCGGCGGCTGAAGCCCCTTTCCGCCAAAGCCATGTTCCGAAGGCTCCCAGCGATCTTCTCCCGGGCGGTTCCGGGTACGGCCGTCAGCTTGTTCAGGAACGCAGCCACGGCGGGGTCGGGATGGATGACCCGGGGGACGTCGGTCCGCAGCGCGCGCAGTTCCTGGGCGGTCCGGTCGGGGTCGCCAACCGATTCGGCGAGGATGAACGGGTACGCCCCGACGATGGTCCGCGCGCCTTCGCTCAGCCGCTTGGCGGTGCCGAAGTCGGCGGCGTCGATCGCGGCGTGCGACAGGCCGAGCCTGACGACGGTATCGTCCGGCTCGCCGAGTTCGTCGCGGGCGGATTCGTATGCTTTCACGTCGACCTGTGCCCCGGCAGCGGCCCCGCCGAGCGCGCCGAACGGTCCCTCGGCCGCCGCGAAGTGTCCCAGTGCCCGCCGGTAATCCCCGCGGACGTAGGCCAGCGACCCGAGCGACAACGCCCGGTCCGGCTCGGGCGAAATCGCGTAGGCCAACCGGGCCTGCTGGTAACTGCCGTCCACGTCCTGCCGTGCCAACAGCGCCCGGGACTCGGCGTCGTACGCCTGCGCCTTGTCCGCCCGCCAGCCGGCGGTCGCGAACCACGTGACCACGCCGATTGTCGCGAGCAAGCCGGCTACGGCCGCCAGCACCGCGGCTGCCTTGCCGATTCGCCGGATGCCGGGACGGAGCCGCCGCCGGATGAGCGACTCAGGACGCTTCCGCTTCGGCGAGCCGGGCTTCCGCTTCGGCGACGACGTGCTCTGGTGCATTCTCAAAATACTCATTGTTTGGTTACGGGTGCCCCCGATATTGCGTCTTGAACGTGGTGAAGTGTGGATAGTCACCGTACATCCAAACTACGCTAAGACCAGCCTTGTGGTTCCTCGGGACGACCGGCCGGACATTCCGACGAGTGGCGCCGGGAGTCAACGAAACCGAACTCCAGGTTCCGTCAAACTCCCACCTCTCGATTTCCCAGGCCTCTTCTTCGGTCTGTTTTGACAAGTACACGACGTCGGTGTCGGAGTGGTCGAGTACGACACCTCCCGAATACCACGGTTCGTTGCCAGCCTTGCCAGCGAACCCCTTACCTCCAGCAACCAGTTCGGTATCGACCCACCGCGACCCGTCCCACTTGGCGTAGTGATAGCGGTGATCGTCCCGGTTAGGGAAGTCCGCGTAGGTCACGACCGGCTTTCCGCCGGAGCCCAGGGCGATGTCCCAGACCCAGGACTTGCGCCCGGTCCGCGAGGCGTCATACACCTTGGAGCCGGAGCCGAGTTCGGCCGGCGTGATCGGCGAGGTCGCCAGCTGGGACGAGGTTTTAATCAGGGTGCCGTTCGACCGATACCAGTTCCCGGCTCGATAGTAAAAATGGTAAATGTTGTTCTCGGACACGTTCAGCGGGTGCCCGTCCGTGACGGCGAAATGGATCGTGTCGACCCCGTCGGAAGCCACTTTGACGTACGGGCGGAACCGCGACTTAAAGAACTTCCGGGCGCTGCTCCAGTTGTTCCGGTCGGTAGTCGTGGACAGCGTCGGATCCTGGCCGTGGAATCGCCAGAACAGATAGGTCTTTCCACCATCCTCGCCGGCCAGGTAGACCGGGTTCGGATAGGTATAGCCGTAGCTGCCGGTGCCCTGCGGCGCTCCGAACGGCAGCGACTTCTCGGGACCCCAGGACGATACGTCGCCGGGGTTCGTCGTAGTGCGGTAGTAGAGCTTGGACCCGCCGTGGGCCGAATACCAGGCCGTGATCCGTCCGTCCGGCGTCAGCTCCAGGGACGGTACGGCGTGGTCGTCGACCTGCAGCTGCTGGCGCAAACGGTAATACCGGGTCTGGCCGGTGGCGTGGGCGTAGGTAACCACCCCGACGTCGCCGGCACGGTTGTTGCTAGTCATGATGGTCTGCCCGTTCGTGTAGATCGCGCGCGGGTCTTGAAACCAACACCAAGCGGCGTCGGAGCTGAGGAGCACACTTTTCGATTTACTAAGAACATCCGCCCGCCAGTCGACGGTGGCGAACCAGGTGCCTGCGCCGATCGCCGCGAGCAAGCCGGCTACGGCCACCAGAACCGCAACCGCCTTCGCCTCAGGACGCTTCGAGTTTCGCGAGGGCCGCCTCGGCTTCGGCGAGTTTGGCTTTCGTCTCGGCGACGACGTGCTCCGGCGCATTCTCGACATACTCCTTGTTTGCGAGCCGCCCCTTGAGCCGCTCTATCTCCATTCTCTTGGCTTCGATTTCCCGCTGCAAATGCCCGGCGGCCGTGTCGCTGGCGAGTCCGGCCAGAGGAACCACCACGGTAGCGTCGCCGACCGCCGCGGACGCGACGTCGCCCCGCGGCGGATGCTGGCCGACCCGCAGCATCGACAGCCGGGCGAGCTTGTTGATCACGTCGCCGGCCTCGACTATCCAGGCCGGCTCGTCGGTCACAATATACGCCTGGACGAATGACGCAGCCGGCGTCTTGTGTTCGGCCCGGATCCGGCGGATCGTCTCGATCACCTCACGGATGCGATCGAACCGCTCGCCGTCCTCGGGCTGGTCGAGATCCTCGTGCACCGCCGGCCAGGCGCCGGTGATCAGCGGATCCTTCCGGCCGAGACCGTCCCGCCAGATCACCTCGGTGACGAACGGCATCAGCGGGTGAAGCAGATGCAGTGCCGTTTCCAGCACGTGCTTCAGGATGATCCCGGTGTTCCGGGCCGTCTCGGCATTGCGCAATTGGACCTTGGCCGCCTCCAGGTACCAATCCGCGAAGTCGGACCAGACGAACTGGTACAGGGCGTTCCCGGCGTGGGCCAGGTCGTACGTCCGCGGACGACGAACCTCGGCCGGCCGCGGTTCGATGCCCGGCTTGTCGTAGGCTGCCGGGTCGTGGAACGACCGTTCGACTTCCTGATTCAACCGATACAGCTTATACAGGATTCCGCGGTCGAACGTCGTTAGCGTCTCGGCTTGCAGATCGTCGAGACCGGCTTCCCCCTCCACGGCATTGATCACGAACCGGCTGATGTTCCAGATCTTGTTGGCGAAGTTCCGGGACTTCACCACGCGCTGTTCGTCGAAGTTGACGTCGGCACCCGGCGCGTTCGAAGTCGCCAACGTGAAACGGAGGGCGTCCGTTCCGTACTTGCCGATCATCTCGAGCGGATCGACGCCGTTGCCGAGCGACTTCGAGAACTTCCGTCCGCGGCCGTCGCGGACTATGCCGTTCAGATAGACGGTGTGGAAGGGCGGATCGACCCGGCCGGTGGCCGGATTCTTCACTTCCAGCGCCGCCGTCATCAAGCACATCCGCACCACCCAGGAAAGGATGATGTCGTAGCCGGTTTCCAGCACGTCGTTCGGGAAGAAATGTTTGAAATCGGCGGTCTGCTTCGGCCAACCCATCGTCGAGAACGGCCAGAGCGCCGAGCTGAACCAGGTGTCGAGCGTATCGGGACTCTTCTTGAACCCGGGCTTGGCCGTGAGGGACGTCTCACCCTTGCCGTTCACGTACGCCGGCAAGGGGTGTCCGAACCAGATTTGGCGCGAGATGCACCAATCGTGCAGTTGCTCCAGCCACATCCGGTACGTCTTCTCGAACCGGGCCGGAGCGAATTTGAGCCGTCCGTCATCCACGAATGCCAGGGCGGTCTTGGCGATCTTCGTCATCCGGACGAACCACTGGGTAGAGACTCGCGGCTCGATTACCGCGTCGCAGCGTTCACAGCGCCCGACCGAGTGCTTGATGACTTCCTCTTTTACCAACAGCTTTTTCTGCTTGAGCCAATCGACCGTCTTCTTGCGCGCCTCGAACCGGTCGAGGCCGGCGAGCCGCTTGCCAGCCGCTTCGGTCATCCGTCCGTCCTCGCCGATCACCTCCAATTGGTCGAGCTGGTGCCGAAGGCCGATCTCGTAATCGTTCGGATCGTGGAACGGCGTGACCTTCACCGCGCCGGTCCCGAACTCCGGGTCGACCGCTTCGTCCGCGACGACCTTGATTTGATGGGTGCCGTTGATCATCTCGACGTCGATCGTCTGGCCGACCCACTTCGCGTAGCGTTTGTCCTTCGGATGCACGGCCACTCCGGTATCGCCGACCTTGGTCTCCGGCCGGGTAGTGGCCAGGGTGAACGGCCCGTACTTCAGGTAATACAGCACGCCTTCCTGCTCCTTGTGGACGACCTGTTCCTCGGAAAGCACGGTCCGGTCGTGGGGGCACCAGTTGACCATGTAGCTGCCACGATAAATCAGGTCCTGCTTGTAGAGTCGCTTGAAGGCTTCCTGGACCGACTGCTCCCGGGCTTTGTCCATCGTGAACGCGTTCCGGCTCCAGTCGACCGAAGCGCCCATCGCCCGGGTCTGGTCCTCGATGATGTGCTTGTGGTCCTTGGCCCACTGCTTGGCGCGGCGGACGAACGCGGCCTTACCGAGTTCGCGCTTGTCCTTGCCTTCTTCGCGCAGCGCCTGCTCGACCTTGATCTCCGTGGCGATGGCAGCATGGTCGGTGCCCGGTAGCCAGAGCGTGTCGAACCCTTTCATCCGGTGGTACCGGACCAAAGCGTCCTCAAGCGTGATCATCAGCGAATGGCCGACGTGCAGGACGCCGGTCACGTTCGGCGGCGGCAGGATGATCGTGTAGGCTTTCCGCTCCTTGCGGAGCTTCGGCTTCGTGTCGGATACCGGCTTGAACGCACCGGACTTTTCCCAGGCCGCGTAGACCGCGCCCTCGTAGGCGGCGGGGTCGTACGTCTTGGGGAGTTCCTTCGGCTGGTCCTTTTTCGGGCTCACGTGTCCATGATAACGTTCCGGCACCAATCAAGCGCCAGCTGCCTGTATCATTAACGGGTGCCGAAACGAACGTCGAAGAAGCGTTACTCACTTGATCAGCTCGTCGCCTACGCGATACTGACGTTTATCGGCGTGGCGATGGTGACGACGGTGTGGCCGTCGCTGAACGCGGACGGCTATCTGGCGGCGTGGGACGCCGGCGGACATCTGCTCAAGGCGGAGTACTTCGCCCAGGAGCTACTCCCGCAGGGCCGGCTCGACGGCTGGTTCCCGCCCTGGCACGGCGGCTTCGGGTTGTTCCAATACTATCCGCCGCTGCTGTACTACCTGCTCGGCCCGCTGACGTATTTCTTCCAGCCGGAGCTGGCGCTCCGGTTGTTCACGGCGGCGCTGTGGATCGGTCTGCTCCCGGCCACCTACTACTTGTTGCGAAGCTTCTCGCTGTCCCGGGCGTCCGCCGCGCTGGGCAGCGGGCTGCTGCTCTCGTTGAACGCCTCGTTCGGCGTCGGACTCGGGGCGCTGTACGGCGTTGGCCTGCTGCCGAACGGCCTCGGGTTCGTCCTGGCGATCTGGGCGCTGGGACGGCTCAAGCGCGACCTGTTCGATCGCCGCGGCACGTCCGACGTCCTGCTGACCGGCGTCGTGTTCGGCCTGCTGGTCCTGGCGCACACGTTCTCGGCGTACTGGTTCCTGTTGGCGTCGGCGGTGCTGGTCGTCTGCGCCGTCTGGGGCAAACGCCGGAAGGACGTCATCGCGAGCCTCAAGCGGTACGGCCTGACGTTGGCCGTCGGCCTGACCCTCTCCGCGTATTGGTGGCTTCCGCTCCTCGGTACGCTCGACGGCATGGGCGCCACCGGCGCGATCCAGCAGCAGCCGTCGGGTGAGATCCTCAAAGGACTGGTCCTGTCCCGGGATTCCGGCGGCTGGCCGCTGACCGTCCTGGCCGCGGGCGGCCTGGCCTATCTGGGATTCCGACGCCGGTTCCGGGAGCTGGGGTTTTTCGCGGCTACCGGCGTCCTGACGCTGCTCCTGTCCGTCAACGCGATCAACGCGCTGCTCCCGTTCGGCGGCGTCATCGGTTCGAGCCAATTCATCCGGTTCCACGCGTTCTTCGCCTTGCTGATGATGGTGCTCGGCGCGATCGGGCTGTCCGGGATGTGGTACGCTGCCGCCAGGATGCCGCGGCCGTACCGCCCGGTAGGCATCGCGGCTGCCGTATCCGCCGTCGCGCTGCTCTTCAACTTCGTCGTGCTGCCGACCATGCACGAGAAATCCGGGTTTATCCGGGTCGTCGACAACGAGCCGACGGCGGAGTTGGGAGCACTGTCCCGGCAACTGGAGGACCGTCTCCGGCCGGGGGAGTTCATCCTGTCGGAGTTCAACTGGGAATCGCGGTTCTTCCTCGGCTCCCCGCACTTCGTGAACCAGCGGCTTCCCGCCCGGACCTCGGGCGGGTCGTCGCCCGTGTGGGACCTGGACGGCAACTTCCCGGAAGGCACCGAGGGCGCTTCCCGCCCGGTATTGATCGCCTCGACCATGGGAGACCGCCTGTTCCTGCATTCACAGGAGGACTATCTCCGGGCCCGCGGCGTCCGGTACGTCGTTGGGACTTTCCCGCTGACCCGCCCCTCGCTCGACTACCAGGAGTGGCTGCGGCCGGTCTGGAAAGGTCGGATCCTTTCGCTCTACGAGGTCCGGGAGTACGACCGGCCGTTCGGATTGCCGCCGGCCGCCGGACGGTCCCTGACCGCGGCGACCTTCGAAGACGGGACCTATCGCTTGCGTTTCCGCCGGCCGGTGACGCTGGCGAAGGGGACGGTGCTGGCCCTCAGCTATCATCCCTGGCTGGTCGTCCGGAACGACGGGACCGGCGAGCGCGGCGACGAGCTCCGGGCCAAGGACTCGGACGACCAGCTGGCGATCGACGAGCCGGCGATCACCAGGGAGCTGACCGTTTCCTACGAACCGCCCGGCTGGGTGCGCGGGTCCTGGATCGTGTCGGTGTCGGGGTTGCTGGGCTTGGTGATGTTGCTCTCGAAGCGTCGCCGGATCACGGGGTGGCTGCGGGGCCGAGTGCCAACGAAGGGTCGGCGGAAACGCCGAACCGACCGCCGCCGTTGAGCGCTTCGCTGCGTCGCCAGTACGCGGCGATGCCGATCATCGCCGCGTTGTCGGTGGCGAACTCGGGAGGCGTCAGCCGGACCGGCACGCCCAGCTTTCGTGACAGCGAAGCCCGGAGCCGCCGGTTGGCCGCGACCCCGCCGCCGAGCAGGACCGCCGAGGGCTTGGTCGCCCGTACGGTGCGGGCCGCCTTGGTGACCAAGGCGTCGACCGCCGCCGCTTCGAACGAAGCGCAGACGTCGGCGAGTTCCCGCTTCGGCAACTTCTGGTCCCCGGCGATCCGATCGCGGATGGCTTGTCGGACAGCGGTCTTCAGTCCGGAAAACGACACGTCGAAGTTGTCCTGGTCGAGCATCGCGCGCGGGAATTCATATGCGGACGGGTCACCGCCGCGCGCCAGCTTCGAGATTTCCGGCCCGGCCGGATACGGCAGGCCGAGGAGCTTCCCGACTTTGTCGAACGCTTCCCCGGCCGCGTCGTCGCGGGTCGAGCCGACCAGCTCGAAGTCGTGGTGGCCGCGCATCAGCACGAACTCGGTGTGGCCGCCCGAGACGACCAGGCCTAAGTAGGGGAATGCGAACGCCGTCACGTCGGCAAGACACGCGTACAGGTGCCCCGCCAGGTGGTTCACGGGGATTAACGGCTTGTCCTTCGCCAATGCCAGGGCCTTGGCCGTCTCGAGCCCCACGATCAACGAACCCGCCAGGCCCGGTCCCTGCGTGACGGCGATCGCGTCGATGCCTGTTCCGTCGCCCGTCCCGCCCCAATCCGTTCCTGCATCGGCCAACGCTTTCTCGACGACCGGGACGATCGTCTCCAGCTGCAACCGTGCCGCGACTTCCGGCACCACGCCGCCGGTGGCCCGGTGCACGTCGATCTGTGAACTGATGACGTTGGACCGCACGTCGCATCCGTCGGCCACCACCGCGGCCGCGGTCTCGTCGCACGAACTCTCGATGGCGAGGATGTTCATACCCCCAGTCTACTGTAGGCCTCGGCGCGCACGGGGTAAGCTGTATTGGTATGCAGGTGGAGGATCTCAGCCGGGCCAGGGGGGCGTGGAACAAATTCGCACGCGAGAACCGCGGCGGCGTACTGCAGAGCTACGAGTGGGGCGAGTTCCGGCAGGAGATGGAGTGGGACGTCCGCTACGTCGGCATCCGTGACGGCAAGGCGACGCGGCTCCAGGCGGTCGTGATGCGGAAGGCCCTGCCCGGCGGCTACGGCTTCTACTACGTGCCGGAGGGTCCGGTCGTCAAAGGCGGCGACTGGAACGACCGGAAGAGCCAGGAGGCGCTCGGGAAATTTGTCGCGCATCTGGAGGAACGAGCGCACGAGGACAAGACGGTCTTCGTGAAGGTCGACCCGCACTTCGCGGTCTCCGATTTCCCGATCGACTGGCTGTCGAAGGTCGGCTTCCGCGACAGCCCCGAGGACGTCCAAGCCGCGGTCGTCAGCGAGGTCGATCTCAAGCCGGAGCCGGAGGACATCTTCACGAACTTCAAGCAGAAGGGACGGTACAACGTCCGCAAGGCGGTGAAGCACGGCGTGAAGGTTCGCAAGGGCACCGGCCAGAAGGAGCTCGACCAGTTCTACGCGCTGCTCGAAGGGACCGCCAAGCGCCAGGGCATCACCTATCGCGAGAAGTGGTACTACGAGCTCTTCCGCAAGCACCTGATGCAGGAGCATGACGACGCCGCGTTCTTCATCGCGTCCCACCGGAGCGAGCCGGTCGCGGCGATCCTGGTGACGTTCTTCGGCGAGGAGGCGGTCTACCTCTACGGCGGCTCGGCGCAAGCGGACCGGAACCTCTATGCGAGTTACCTGGTCCAGTGGGCCGGCATGGAGGAAGCGAAGAAGCGTGGCTGCACGTTCTACAACCTGACCGGCATCGCGGCGACGGATAACCCGGACGATGCCTGGGCCGGGCTCCGCCAGTTCAAGCTGAAGTTCGGCGGCGGCCAGACGAACCTGGTCGGCGCGCGCGATTACGTCTTTCGACCGGTCGAATATTTCCTGTTCACGAACGCGGACCGCGTGCGGCGGAAGCTGGCGAAGCGGTCAGGGCGGTAGCTGGCGAAGCAGCAGGCCGTAGAATGGCGACATGGGGAAACTTCCCGAACTGGTGAGTATCAGGGATTCCGGCCTTCGTGCTTGGAACTATTACTGGCATTTCCGGCACGAGCTCAAGATGAACAAGGACGAGCTGCGCGAGGTCGGCATCGAAGGCGACGACCTGTTCATCCGGCCGGAACTGGTCGAGCCTCTCAAGGAGGCGGACCGCGCGTTCCGCAAGCACGGCTACGAGCTGATCGTGAAGGACGCGTACCGGTCGCCGGAATTGTACGAGTTGGCGTACCGCAAACGACACGCCCGCTGGGGCAAGGCGGCAACCGATCGGCTGTACAACATGAAGGACAAGCCGCACACGTCCGGCCTGGTGGTCGACGTGAGCCTGGTCGATTCGAAGACCGATGAACAGGTCCGGATGCGCGACCCGAAGCACGACGACGAGGGCGCGCAGACCGCTGGCTTCTACAAGGACAAGGACGACTCGACCAGCCGGGAGTACCAGCGCCTGCAAGACCTCCTGATCGAGACGATGCTGTCGGTCGGCTTCAAGCTCGGCGTGAAGTGCGAGTTCTGGCACTTCGAATACCCGGTAGAATGACTGCATGGAGAAAATCCTCGCCCCGGTCCGGAAAGCCATCCCCGATCCGATCCTGAACGCGATCCGGGTGCCGTACCACTTCGGGTGGGCTTTGCTCGGCAACTTGATCTACCGCTTCCCAGCCCGGAAGCTGAAGGTGATCGGCATCACCGGCACCAAGGGCAAGTCGACCACGTCGTACCTGGCGGCCAAGGCGTTGGAAGCAGGGGGGTTCAAGGTGGGGTTGGTCTCGGGAGTCATGATGAAGGTCGGTGCCGAAGAGACCCGCAACCGGACGAGCCTGACGACCTTAGGCCGGCTGGCCAACCCCCGGCTGCTCCGCCGGATGGTCAAAGCGGGCTGCACGCACGTGGTGATCGAAGTGACCTCGCAGGCGCTGAACCAGTCCCGCGTCTGGGGCATCCCGTTCGAGACGGCCGTGTTCACGAACCTCAGCAAGGAGCACATGGAACTGCACGGGAACAGCATGAAGGAATACCGGAACGCCAAAGGCAAGCTGTTCGCCAGGCTGCGCCGGGCGGAGCACAGCACGTCGATCGTGAACGGGGACGACCAGGAGGCGCCGTACTTCCTCGGGTTCTTCGCGGATACCAAATACGTCTACGGCACGAAGCCGGCCGCCCGGAACGTGCATCCGCTGGCCAGGACGGTTGTCGCCGAGGACGTGAAGCCGCGGCCGGACGGCTCGACGTTCACGGCCCGGAACGACGAAGCGCTCAAGGTCAGGACGCACCTGCCCGGGACGTTCAACGTCTCGAACGTGCTGGCCGCGGTTTCGGTCGGGCTGGCGTACGGCGTGAAGCCGAAGGCGATCGCCGCCGGCATCGACGCGGTGAAGGTCGTCCCCGGGCGGATGGAGCGGGTCGAGGCCGGCCAGCCGTTCGAGGTGATCGTCGACTTCGCCACTACGCCGGACTCGTACCGTACCGTGCTGGAATCGCTCCGGGGGATGACGAAGGGGCGGCTGATCACGGTGTTCGGCGCGTACGGCAATCGCGACATGGGCAAGTACCCTCCGATCGGCGAGGTGAACGCCGAGTACGCGGACCTGATGATCCTCACCGAGGACGACCCGGGTACCGACGACCCGGACGAACTCACCGCGCTACTGGTCAAAGGCATCAAACAGGCGAAGCGGGGTACGAAGAAATACGAGATCGAGATGGACCGCCGCCAGGCGATCAGCCTGGCGTACCGGCACGCGAAGAAAGGCGACACCGTGGCGCTTCTCGGCAAAGGTGCCCAACTGGTGATGCGCTACGGCAGCGGCAACAAGCCGTGGGACGAACCGAAAATCGCGGCCAAGGAGTGGGAGAAGCTGACCCGGCGGAAGTGACGGTCAGGAGCGGACGGGCGGCTGGATGACCAGGGGCAGTTCCGGGGTCACGCCGTTCGCCGGCTGCTGTCCCGCGTGGTACTCCTGCCACGACTTGACCGACGGTTCGTGGTGTTCGCGCTCGGCCAGGCACCGGAGCAGCAGTTGGGCGGTCTGCAGGTTGGTCTGCAGGGGTATGTTGTAGTCGACCGCCAGTCGTCGGATCCGGAACCCGTCCGAGCCGTACTTGCCGCTGGCGGAACGAGGGATGTTGATGATCAAATCGACCTTCCGATCGGTGATCGTACCGCTGATGTTGGGACGCTTCTGCGACCTGATTTTGTGGACGCAGGTCGAGCGGATCCCGAGCTCCTTCAGGTATTCGTGGGTGCCGGGGGTCGCGAAGAGCTTCCAACCGGCGTCGGCGATCATCCTGACTTCGTCCCTCAGCTTCTCCCGGCGGAGTTGGTCGATGCTCAGCAGCAGCCGCTTGCCGCGGACCTCCTGCTCGGTGGCGCGCCACGAGGCCAGGAACGCCTCCTCGAGCGAGTCGCCGAGGCAGGCGACCTCCCCCGTCGACGCCATCTCCACGTGGGCGACCGGGTCGGCGCCGCGGAGCCGGTGGTATGAGAACTGCGGGCTCTTCACCCCTACATGGTCCAGGTCCAGGGTCTGGTACGGCTCCCGTTCCCACCGGCCGATGAGCACCTTGGTGGCCGCTTCGATGAAGTTGTGGTTCGTCACCTTCGAGACGAACGGGAAGGACCGGGCCGCCCGGAGGTTGCACTCGATCACCATCAGCTCGTTGTCCCGGGCCATGAACTGGATGTTGAACGGCCCGCTGATCCGGAGCGCCCGGACGATTTCCCGGCAGATTCGCTTGGCGCGCCGGATCGTCTCCAGGTACAGCCGCTGCGGCGGCAGGACGATCGTCGCGTCGCCGGAGTGGACGCCGGCGTTCTCGACGTGCTCGGACATCGCCTCGAGGACGACCCGACCGCCGTCCGCCACGCCGTCGATCTCGAGTTCCTTCGCCCCCTTGATGAAATCGGAGATCACGACCGGATGCTCCGGTGAGATCATGGTCGCCTCGGCCAGGTACCTCTGCAGATCCCGGCGGTTGCTGATCACCTTCATCGCCGCGCCGGAGAGGATGTACGACGGCCGGACCAGGATCGGGTAACCGACCTGCTTGGCGAACGCCCGGGCCCGGAAGAGCGTGGTAACCTCTTCCCAGCGCGGCTGGTCGACGCCGAGCTCGCCGAGCAGCGCCGAGAACGTGCGCCGGTTCTCGGCGCGGTCGATGTCCGCCGGATCGGTTCCCAGAATCGGGTGTCCGGCCCGCTGGAGCGGTACGGCCAGGTTGTTCGCGATCTGCCCGCCCACGGATACGTTGACCCCGGCCGGCTCCTCGAACTCCGCGATGTCCCGGATCCGTTCCTCGGTGAGTTCCTCGAAGTACAGCCGGTCCGACTCGTCGAAGTCCGTGGAGACGGTCTCGGGGTTGGAGTTGATCATGACCGGACTCTCGCCGAGCCGGCGCAGGGTCCGGACCGTGTTGACCGCGCACCAGTCGAACTCCACGGACGATCCGATTGCGTAGGGTCCGGAGCCGATCACGATCGTCGGACGCCGTTCGGAGGGTGACAGGTCGTGCTCATTGCCGTGGTACGTGGCGTACAGGTAGTTCGTCTCGGCCGCGAACTCGCCGGCCAGGGTGTCGATTTGCTTGAACCGGGGGACGATACCGAGTTTCCGGCGGCGTTCCCGGACCGCGCCCGCGCCCACGTCGAGTGTCCGTCCGATGCTCCGATCCGAGAACCCGAGCCGCTTGGCGGCGACCAGCTCGGCTTCGGGGATCGGCCGACCGTCCGGCAGCTGCTCCAGTTGCCGCTGCTGCCGGACGATTCGCTCCAGCTGGCGGAGGAACCAGGGGTCGATTCCCGTGGATCGGGCGATGCCGGGCGCGCTTCGGCCGCCGTAAAGTTCCTTGAAGATCGCGAACAAGCGCCGGTCGGTCGGACTGCGGACTTCCCGTCCCTGGTTCGGCAGCGGATACGGGTAGCACTCGATTCCGTCGGTGCCGATGTTCAGCATGCGGACCGCCTTCTGCAGCGCTTCGGGAAAGGAGCGCCCGATCGCCATCACTTCGCCGACGCTCTTCATCTCGGACCCGATCGTCCGGTCGGCCGACTTGAACTTGGAAGTATCCCAGCGCGGGATCTTCACCACCAGGTAGTCGAGGGCCGGCTCGAAGAACGCGGACGTCCGGCCGGTGACCGCGTTCCGGAGCTCGTGCAAGCGGTATCCGAGGGCCAGTTTGGCCGCGACCGAGGCCAGCGGGTAGCCGGTGGCTTTCGAGGCCAGGGCGCTGGAGCGTGAAAGCCGGGGGTTCAGTTCGATCACCCGGTAGTCGCCGGTCCGCGGGTCGAGTGCGAACTGCACGTTGCATTCGCCGACGATGCCCAGGTGCTCGGCGACGGCGAGCGAGACCCGCCGCAGCCGGTGGTACTCCTCGTTGTTAAGCGTCTGCGACGGTGCCACGACGATGCTCTCCCCGGTGTGGACGCCCATCGGGTCGAAGTTCTCCATGTTGCAGACCGTCACGGCATTTCCGTCCGCGTCACGGACCACTTCGTATTCGATTTCCTTCCAGCCGAGCAGATATTCCTCGACCAGGATCTGGCCGGCCCGGCCGAGCGCCTGACGGGCGTGGGCCTTGAGCGCCGCCGCGTCGGCGACCTTACCCGCTCCAAGCCCGCCGAGGCTGAACGCCGAGCGGACCATCACGGGGTACCCGAGCCGCTTGGCCGCCGCCACCGCCTCGGCGACGGTCCGGACGGCCTGGCTGCGCGGCGTCTTCACCCGGATCTTGCCGAGCGCCCGTTTGAAAAGATCGCGGTCCTCCGCGACCCGGATGCTTTCGACGGGGGTACCGAGCACCCGGACGTTGTTCCGCTTGAGGAAGCCGAGACGGCTCAGCTCGAGTCCGAGGTTCAGCGCGGTCTGGCCGCCGAATCCGAGCAGCAGCGCGTCCGGCTGTTCCTTGCGGATGACCCGCTTGACCGTGTCGACGTTGAGGGGCTGGAAATAGACGCGGTCCGCGAGCCCGTCGTCGGTCTGGACCGTGGCGATGTTCGGGTTCACGAGGACCGTCTCAATGCCTTCCGCCTTGAGGACCTTGACCGCCTGGGACCCGGAGTAATCGAACTCCCCGGCCTGCCCGATCCGGAGTCCGCCGGACCCGAGCACGAGCACTTTCCGGACCGAGAGGCGTTGTCGCACCCGGTCCGGTCCCGCGTGAAAAGCCGGTGCCGTCACAGCGCCTCCGCGAAGTCCCGAAATAGCTCCGCCGTATCGGTCGGTCCGGGCGAAGCTTCAGGGTGGAACTGGACCGCCTGGAACGGCAGCGTGCGGTGCCGGATACCCTCCACGGACCCGTCGTTGAGGTTCTTGAAACTGACTTCCCAGTTTCTTGGCAGCGTCCGTTCGTCGATCGCGAAACCGTGGTTCTGGCTGGTCACGTAGCAGCGACCCGTCCGCATGTCGCGCACCGGCTGGTTCTGCCCGCGGTGCCCATACGGCAGCCGGTAGGTCTTGGCCCCGACCGCCAGGGCCAGGAGTTGGACGCCGAGGCAGATGCCGAGCAGCGGCTTCCGCCGCCTGAGCGCTTTGCGGATGATCGGCAGCGTTTCCGGTACCATCGTCGGGTCGCCGGGACCGTTCGAAAGGACCACGCCGTCGTACGGGTCGCCGGTGAAGTCATGGTCATACGGCACGCGCCGGACGCGGATGCCGAGTGAGCGCAACTCCCTGGCGATGTTTTCCTTGGCACCGCAGTCGAGTAGCACCACGGTCTTGCCACGCGCGCGGGTACCGCTACTCCCCTCCGGCTCCAGGTCCGCGGGTTCGGCGACCGAGACGCCGGAGACCAAGTGGGTCCGGTACGGGTCCCAGTAGCGCGGCCGCCCCGCCTCGTGGCCGGCGACCGCGCCGAGCATCGTCCCGTGTTCCCGCAGCCGCCGGGTGAGCGCCCGGGTGTCGACCCCTTCGATGACCGGCACGTCCTGGCCGCGCAGCCAGTCGACGAGGGAGCGGGCGGCCGCGTGGTGACTGTAGGGTCCGACCGCTTCGGCGACGACTACCGCCCGCGCGTGCACCCGCTTGGATTCCCACGTCTCGGGACCCGGCACGCCGTAATTCCCGATCAGCGGATACGTGAACACGAGGATCTGCCCCGCATACGACGGGTCGGTCAGCGACTCGACGTAACCGGTCATGCCGGTCGCGAAGACGACGTCGCCGTACCGTGCGTCACGGGGTCCCGTGAGGCCCGCCGCCCGGCCCGGATACCGCGAGCTGTCCCGCAATCTGAGTTCCGCCGGTTCAAAAAAACCATCCCCTGCGGGATGGCCATCCGTTCGGTTGGCGGTGCCGCCCTTGATGCGGCGCTTGGTCGGGGTCGCCATGTCCAAACAAGATTAGCAGCCGCCGCCCCACCTGACAATGCCGGCAGCCCGTACCAGAATGGATACATGACGACCGCCACGAAGGGCCGCAAGAAGCTCGTCCTGATCGATGCCCATGCCTTGATCCACCGGGCGTTCCACGCGATTCCGTTCCTGGCCAAACGGGACGGCGAACTTACCAACGCGGTCTACGGCTTCACCGCCACGGTGCTGTCGGTGCTGAAGGAACTGCGGCCCGAGTATGTCGCGGTGAGCTTCGACCTGCCGGAACCGACGTTCCGGCACGAACGGTACGAGGACTACAAGGCGACCCGCCAAAAGGCGCCGGATGAGTTGCGGTCGCAGTTCGGACGCGTCCGCGAGGTGGTCGACGCCCTCGGCATGCCGGTGTTCGAGAAAGTCGGCTACGAGGCGGACGACCTGCTCGGATCGCTGGCCAAGCAGTTCAGCAGGAAGCACGACCTGGACGCGTACGTCGTCACGGGCGACAAGGACACGCTGCAGCTCGTCGACGACCGCGTCCGGATATTCACCCTGCGGAAAGGCATCAAGGACACGGTCGTCTACGACCCGGCGAGACTCAAGGAAGAGCTCGGCCTGACGCCGGAGGAATTCGTCGAGTATAAGGCGCTCAAGGGTGATCCGTCCGATAACATCCCCGGCGTGCCGGGCATCGGCGACAAGACGGCGACGGTCCTGGTCCAGAAATACCAGGATCTCGAAGGGCTCTACAAGATCCTCGACGAGGATCCGGCGGAGCACCCCGACATCAAGCCGAAGGTCCGGGCGAACCTCGTCGAATTCAAGGACCAGGCATTTTTGTCCCGCGATTTGTCGCGGATCGTCACCGACCTGAAACTCAAGTTCAACCTGAAGGACTGTACCATCCACGATTTCGACGTCGAGACGGCGTTAGCGTTGTTCAAGGAGCTGGAATTCAGCTCCCTAGTGCCGCGAATGAAGGAGGCGATGGCCGCCGAAGGCCAGCAGGTGGGCGGGAAGACCGCCGGCCCGGGGGCGGAAGTTCCGGAGCCGAAACCGCGAGACTTCTCGAAGGCCGATTACCGAATCGTACGGACGGAGGCGGCGTTCAAGAAATTCCTGGCCCAGCTCGAGAAGCAGCCCGTCTTCGCGTTTGATACCGAGACCGACACGCTGGATCCGATCAAGCCGGTGCTGGTCGGTCTGTCGTTCTCCTGGCAAGCCGGCACCGGGTGGTACCTGCCAGTCGGGCATACGGGATCGCCCGGCCGGAAAGGACCGAACCTGCCGCCGCAGAAGACCCTGGCGGCGTTGAAGCCGGTCCTGACCGGAAAAGAATCCGGCATCGTCGGGCACCATCTGAAGTACGACTACCAGGTGATGCGCGCCGCCGGCATCGAGCTGCAAGGCCTCTCATTCGACACGTTATTCGGAAGCTACCTCCTGAACCCCGGTGCCCGGACGCTGGCGCTCGACAAGCTGGCCTACCAGGAGCTTGGCTATGAAATGCAGTCGATTACCGAGCTGATCGGCACTGGCAAGGTCCAGAAACCGGTGTCCGAAGTCACGGTCGACGCGCTCGGCCCGTATGCCGCCGAGGACGCGGACGTCACCTGGCAGCTCTACGAGAAGTTCAGCGGGCAATTGGAACAGCAAGGACTGAGTGCGATCCAGGACGAGCTGGAACTGCCGCTGGCGCCGGTACTCGGCCGGATGGAACAGCGCGGCGTGAAGATTGACGTGAAGTTCCTGGCCGAGATGTCGGGCGAGTTCGGAAAACGTCTGAAGAAAATCGAGAAGAAGGTTTGCGATCTCGCCGGCCATGAGTTCAACCTGGCATCGCCGCGCCAGTTGGCGGCGGTGCTGTTCGACGAGCTGAAACTCGCCAAAGGGACACGGACGCAAAGCGGCGTACACTCATCGACCGCAGCCGGCAAGATCGAGAAGCTGCGGGACGCGCACCCGATCGTGCCGCTGATCCTCGAGCACCGTGAGCTTTCGAAACTCAAAGGCACGTACCTCGACGCACTGCCGAGCCTGGTCCGGAAGGATACCGGACGGTTGCACACGTCGTTCAACCAGACGGTCGCGGCCACCGGCCGGCTCAGTTCCTCCGACCCGAACCTCCAGAACATTCCCGTCCGGACCGAGGTCGGCCGTGAGATCCGGAAGGCGTTCGTCGCAGGCCGCGGATACAAGCTGATCTCCGCCGACTACTCGCAGTTCGAACTCCGGATCGCGGCGCACATCTCCGGCGACCCGAAGCTCTCGGAACAGTTCCGCGACGGCAAGGATATCCATACCGCCACCGCGGCGGCGGTCGCCGGCGTTCCCGAGGCCGACGTCACGCCGGAGCAGCGGTACGCCGCCAAGGCCGTGAACTTCTCGATCCTCTACGGCGCCACGCCGCACGGCGTCGCCAAGAGCACCGGCATGTCGGTGCCGGAAGCGAAGGAATACATCGACCAATACTTCCGGACGTACCCGAAGCTCCGCGAGTACATCGACGCGATGATCGCCAAGGTCCGGACCGACGGCTACGTCGAGACGCTCTTCGGCCGCCGCCGCTACATCCCCGAGATCAATTCCAGTTCCCACCCGATCCGCGAGGCGGCCAAACGGATGGCGATCAACATGCCGATCCAGGGCACCCAGGCGGATATCCTCAAACTCGCGATGATCCAGGTCGAAGCCGGACTGCGGAAAGTCTCGAAAGACGCGTCCCTGCTGCTCACGGTCCACGACGAACTCGTGCTGGAAGCGCCGACCAAGGCGGCGCCGAAGGTCGCCGAATGGGTCGGGCGGACGATGCGCTGCGCCTATGAGCTCGACGTGCCGATCGAGGTCGAGGCCAGGATCGGACCGAATTGGGGCGAGCTGCGGCCGGTTGATTGAGCGTTTTCTCCTTTGGCAGTAGACTGGACAGCTACTTGGTATACCCATGCCGGAAGAATCTTCTGACACAGTCCTGACCGAAGCCGAAACGGACTACGTCGCGGAAACGGCCGATGACGACGAAGCCGTCCTTGCGGAAGCACTCGGGACTGCCGACGATGCGGAGCCGGTGGCGGAGGAACTGGAACGGCGGGCCAGCCGGAACGGAAGCGGGGAGCTGTCCGAAGGGGTCGTGGTTACGTTTCCCGGACTCAAAGAGGCGCCGAAAGCGGACGCCGAACCGCCCTCGTCCGACGGAATCGACCGCCTGGCTTTGACCACGGCCAATCATTTCGGAATCGACGTGGAACGGATCAGCAACCCGCGGACCAACGCCCCGGAAGTCGCCACCGCCCGGATCATCGTCTTCTCGGTGCTGGAGAACGAGTTCGGGATGTCGCGGGAAGACATCGCTTCCCACTTCGGTCGCACGAAGAACTCCGTGAGCATGGTCTACAAGAACCCGAAGAACCGACAGCGCCTGCTCAACAGCCGGGTTACGGTCGATACCATCCTTGGAGCGTTCCGGGCGGGCGACACCCTGGTCGAGCGTGCCGAACGGATCCGGGCTGAAAAAGACGAGCGGCGACTCGAGGCGGAAGCAGCCCGGGCCGAAAAGCGGCGGCCATCCTCCGGTCAGGAAGTGCGCGAGGTCCCGAAGAAGGAACGCCAGCTGTTCGAGGACTTCCGAGACGAAAAGAGCGAGGGTCATGAAAAGGCCGTGCAGGAGATCGAAGACACCTACCTGGGACCGGTCAGGCAGGCGATGCGGAAACGGCTGAAAGGTTCCGGAATCCGTCTGTCCCGGACGAAAGCGCAGGAAGTGCTGCATCGAACGGCCAACTGGTTCGGTCCCGTGGCCAGCGAACGCGAAAGCTTCGAAAGCTGGGTCAAGCTCGTCGCCGGACGGGAGGCCGAGAAGATGCTTGGGGAACGGGTCCGGAGAAAGATGGTCGAGGAAACCGACGTCCTCGAGTTCTTCACGGAAACCTACGAAGCCTTCCAAAGCTTCAGCGGCCGCGGGTCGCTGGACCGGTCCATCGATCTGTCCGGCGAAGACGGTGAACGGGTGTCCGAGGCGGCTCGTGACGTGTACAAGGAATACATGTCCGGCCGCGAGCGGCCCCCGGTGTTGCCGGATGACTTTACAAAATTGATCAAGCGCATGTACCGGGTCAACGTGACCCTGCAGGATCCGGTAAAGGCCAAGAGCAAGGTCGCGGCCGACTCCCTCGCCAGACGGATGAGCTTCACCGACTTCCGGGGCGATGAGCTGGCGGAATTCCTCCGGCTGGTCCTCGAGCAGGCCGTCCAGGATGCCGAAACGAAGCTGAAGGAGCGGCGGAAAAAGGACAAAGCCAACCGGGAAGCCAGGGCGAAACGGAAAACGTCGCCGAAACGGAAGTCGAAAGCCTGACCCGCTATACTGTCTGCGTGAGAAACAAACGGTCCCGCAAGCACGCCGACCCCTTGATGCCGGATGCCGGCAAGGCCGACCTGCACGTGCACACCACCGCGTCGGACGGTACCGTTTCGCCGAAGCGGCTGTTGGAGCACGTCGAGCGGCGGACCGACCTGGACGTCGTCGCGATCACCGACCACGACACGCTGGAAGGCGCGCTGGAGGCGAAACGGATCCACGATGCCGGCGATTACCGGTTCGACCTCGTGCTTGGCGAGGAAATCACGTCGACCGCCGGCCACATCCTGGCGTTGTTCATCAAGCAGCCGGTTCCCAAGGAGCTTTCCGCGGAAGAAACCATCCGGCGGATCCACCAGCAGGGCGGGTTGGCCATCGCCGCCCATCCGATGCTGGTATTGAGGTATATCGATCCGGACATGCTGACGGCCGACGGCGTCGGCGCCGACGTGCTGCTCAGCGAGCAGTTCGACGGCATCGAGATCGTCAACGGGAGCCCGATCATGAAGGACGAGAACGCCCGGGCCCGGTTGCTCAACCGCACGATCCTGTTCCGGGCGGAGACCGGCGGTTCCGACGCGCACATCCTCGAGGCGGTCGGCAAGGGGTACACGCTGTTCCCCGGGCGGTCGGCCACTGACCTGCGCCGGGCGATCGAGCGGAAGACGACTGAGGCGGTAAGTACCAAGTACCGCATCAGGGAAGTCCTCAGGTACGGGCGTTTCTTCGCCAAGGTGAAACTCCGCGAGACCGGCAAGCGGATATTCGGGCTGTTCGGCCAGCGACGGCGGGGAGAGCACCGCGCATCCGCGTCGTCGACGGGCCGCGGTCTGCGCGCGTCGGGAAGCAAGGCGCCGCGATGAAGGTGCTTTGGCTGATCACGGCGGGGTTGGGACTGCTGTTCCTGGCGGTCTGGGCGGCCGATGGCGGCGGCGAGGTCATCCCGCGCCAGACCCCGCGTCCGGCCGCGGCGGAGCCGACGCCGGACCAGAGCGAGCAGCAGCGGGCGAGGCTGAACGACCTGGCCATCGGCGACGCGCGAGGCCGGGTCGATTCGCGCGCCCGGATCCGGGTGGATTCAGTCGGCGTACAGAACTTCAAGGGAGCGGATCTGCGAAAGGCGAGTCCGGCCGACCCGGGAGCGCAGCTCGGTACGGTGATCGTCCTGGTCGCCACGGTGGACGGTCGGCCGGTGTCCGAACTGACCTACCATGCCGTGGCGCCGGACACGGTCGTCTTCGTGAAACAGGAAGAACCCTAAGCCCGGCCGTACGCCCGAAGCCATGCCCGAATTGCCGGAAGTAGAGACGATCCGCGAGGGACTGGACGAAGTCCTGCGGGGCAAGCGGATCAAGCGGTTTTCCGTGACCTTGCGGGGGCTGTTCACCGTACTGAAGCCGGCGAAACGCAAGGAGCTGGCGGGCTCGCGGGTGACGGGCGTCGACCGGCGGGGCAAGGCGCTGCTGATCCGTTTGGCCGGAGGTCGCGGCATATCTTCCGGCCGGACCATCGTGATCCATCTCAAGATGACCGGACAGCTGATATTCCGCGATGCTCCGGGAGGCCGGGGCGGGGGAAGGATCATCCTGGCCGGTGGCCACCCGATCCCCGCCGTCGGGAACGGTCATCCGGACGGCATGCAGTTGCCCGGCAAGGTGACCCACGCGGTATTTACTTTCACCGACGGAAGCCGACTGTTCTACAATGACCTGCGGCAGTTCGGGTACCTCAAGCTGATGCCGACCGACGCGGTCGAGGAACTGCCGTTCATCAAGTCGCTGGGGCCGGAACCGCTGGAGCGGTCGTTCTCGCCGGCCGCGTTCGACGCGCTGCTCCGTCGCCGTCCTAAGGCCAAGCTCAAGCCGCTGCTTTTGGATCAGACGGTAATCGCCGGACTCGGGAACATCTACGTCGACGAGGCGCTCAATCTGGCGCGACTGCATCCGCTCCGGACGACGGGCTCGCTCACCGAAGCCCAGCGGAAGGAACTCCACCGGGCGATCAAGAAAATCCTGCGCGCGTCGCTGCGGGCCGGCGGGACGTCCGACAACACCTACGTGACCATCCGCGGCGCCCGCGGTGATTATCTGCGCCGGGCCCGGGTGTATCATCGGGTGGGAGAGCCGTGCCGACGCTGTGGCACGGCGATCAAGCGGGTCGCAGTGGCCGGCCGGGGGACGCATTTCTGCCCGCGCTGCCAGCGACCACCCCGATAAGATTGATTTCTTCAATGCCTATGCTGCTCGTCATCCACGGACCAGAAACGTACTTCGTGCACCGCAAGCTCCGGCAGGTGGTCGACAAGGCGCGCGCCGGGGGCACCGTCGGCGTCACCGAACTGGCGGCGACTGATTCCGACCTCAAGGCGGCCGAGGCCGCGCTGCGCGGCGGTTCGCTCTTCGACGACAAGACGGTCGCCGTGTTCCGGAACTGGTTCACGGAGAAACCCGCGGACGACGGGAACAAGCTGGCGGAACTGTTGGAAAAAGCGCCGCCGGACGTCGTCGCGGTCGTCGCGGAGTCCGGCGAGGTCGACAAACGGCGCAAGGCGTTCGCGAAGCTCGCGAAAGACGCCGACAAGTCCTGGCATTACCCGACGATGGACGAGCCGGCCGTCGCCTCCTGGCTCGTGAAACGCGCCGATGCGGACGATACGAAGCTCGCACCCGGTACGGCCCGGACGATCGTGTCCGCGCTCGGTACCGACGGTTGGACGCTGGCGACCGAACTCGACAAGCTCGTTGCCGCGGGCGACGGGGAGGTCACGGAAAAACTCGTCGGCGAGCTCACGAGCTCGAACCGTGTCAGCACGATCTGGGAACTGGTTGACGGCGTGGCGGCCAAGGACTTCCGGAAGGCGCAGGCGGCGCTCCGCAGCCTGCTCCGCTCCGGCGAGCCCGCACAGCGGATCTTCGCGATGGTCGTCCGGCAGTACCGGATCCTGCTCGGTGTGCAAGAGGCCGGGGACCAGCCCGACGCCGCGGTCGCTAAGCAGCTCGGCGTCCATCCGTACTCGGTCAAGCAGGCGCGCCGCCACGCGTCCCGCTTCGCGCCGGACGAACTGCGGCGGATCTACGACGAGCTGGCCGAGCTGGATGTGGCGGGCAAGTCGGGCAAACGCGACCCCGAACGGGCGCTCGAACTGTTCGTGGCCGAGCGGACGGTCGCCTAGGAAGTCTTCTTCACGGCCGGTTTGGCCGAGGATTTCGCCGCTTTCTTGGCGGCTGGCTTGGCCGCCTTAACGCCAGCCGCCGGTTTGGCCTTGGCCTGCTTCAGGACTTCGGCCACGCGCGACTTGTACCGGTCCACGGTCCGCGGATGGATCGCCCGTACTTTGGCGGCTTTGTCGAGGTATTTCTGGGCGGCCGGCAGGGCTTTGGCGGCCTCGTCCGCCTTGCCGTCCGCGGCCAACGAACGGACCTTCTTGAGCGCCGTCCGCGCCCGAGAACGATGGAGCGTGTTCTCCTCCGCCTGACGGGCGGCGACTTTCACGCGTTTCTTGGCTGACTTGATCTGAGGCATACCCGCCTAGCATACCGTGAGATAGGAAACGGTGCTATCGATTACGGTGGGCGAGGAGCAGCTGTATCACCTCGTCCCTACTGAGGACCTCGCTTCCAGAAACCGTGCTTTCCGCGATGAAACCGACCTCACGGTATGCCTCGCCCGCGACCACACTGTCCCGGTCGCCGATCAACTTCATGACCAACTCGAAGCCACGGTCATGGTCGGCTTTCAGTGCATCAATCAGACGGTTCTCAGCGGCGACCCGCCGGTGGTCCGGCGAGCGGCTATCCGCCAATGCTTCATGCCGGGCGAGCCCGTCCCAACGGCTCCGTTGGTAATCACGGTGCAGTAGTTCCGCCGCGAATCCCGGCTCCTTGGCGGCCCGGGCTTCCTCCATGCGCTCCACGATGCCCGAAACGTCGACCTTATATTTATCTCCTGCTTCCCGTAAGGCTTCCAGAAACCCGTCGTCACCGTCCTCGAAAATCTCTTCAAGTTCAGTCATAAGGAAATCCTGCCCCCAAGTCCCGCCGTGCCGTTGTTCCGCCGCCAACGCTTTGCAGAATTCGTGAGGATCGAACGCGTACGACTTTTCTGAGTCGGTCATAACGAACCAGCTTACCCGAGCAGCCTCTCCGATGCCAGGGTTTTTGCCTTGGTGAAGTACCGACATGCGCTCAGCAAAAACGCTCTGAGGATCGGGGTTGAGTATTATCCGCTGGATCGTGATCAGCCGTGTTTTTGCGAGTGTATGTCGGTGCCCAGTATTGACAAAACCCCTAAAAAACCTTATAATTAAGCAATTTTTAAGCAATCCCACACCGCCGGATTTCATTGACAGCCACGGAACCGACGGATATGCTGGCAAGTTCGTTTCACGCCTCGCGCGCTACATAGACCATGGAACTCAGCCCCAAACAACAAGTCACGGAACTGGTCAGGAAGTTCGACAACGTCCTGATCGTCACGCACGCTCGCCCCGACGGCGACGCGATCGGTTCGGCGTTGGCGATGCACCTGGTGCTTGAAGGACTCGGCAAGCATCCGACGACGATCATCCGCGACGAGGTTCCCGAGATGTACCGCTTCCTGCCGGCGCTCGACAAGATCACCAGGGACCTGGCCGGCAGCCGCGACCTGGTGGTGAGCGTGAACACGGCCAAGACCAAGGTCGACAAGCTCAAGTACAACACGACCGAGGACCGCCTGAACGTGGTAATCTCGCCGAAGGAGGGCCAGTTCGTCGACAAGGACGTGGACGTCCGGCAAGGCGCATACAACTTCGACTTGGTAATCGTGCTCGACGCGCCCGACCTCGACCGGCTCGGCTCGCTTTACGAGGACAATCCCGACCTCTTCTACGAGGCGCCCGTCGTGAACATCGACCATCACCCGTCGAACGACTACTTCGGCGCCGTGAACCTGGTCGACCTCACCGCGACCTCGACCGCCGAGATCCTGGTCGGCGTGATCGAAGCGCTGGGCGAGACGCTGATGACCGAAGACGTGGCGACGCTGCTCCTGACCGGCCTGATTACCGACACCGGTAGCTTCCAAAACGCCAACACGACCCCGAAGTCGCTGACGGTCAGCGCGCAACTGGTGGCCCAGGGCGGCCGGCAGCAGGAGATCATCCAGCACGTCTACAAGACCAAGCCGCTCTCGACGCTCCGGCTGTGGGGACGGGCACTGACGCGGCTCCAGTACGACCCGACCACCCGCGTGGTCTGGGCCAGCCTGACCAATGTGGATTTCAAGGAGACCGGCGGCACACCGACCGAGGCCAAGGGCGTGATCGACTCGCTGATGAGCTCGGCGCCGGATGCCGAGGTAATCCTGCTGCTCCGCGAACGCGAGGACGGCCGGATCGACGGCAGCGTCCGGACCACCAAGGGCGTCGACGCTACCAAGGTGGTCGGTTTCTGGAATGGCGGCGGTCACAAGGGCGCGGCCGGCTTCGACACCGACGGTCCGCTGGACTACGCCGAACGGAACGTCGTGACCCAGATCAAGAAGTGGCAGGCACAACGCCTCGGCGTACCGGGCCCGACCGAGAATACCTCGTCCGGCCGGTCGCAGACCGCGGATCTGCCGCCCCGCCCGACCCGGCAGGCCAACCAGCAACCTCCGCGCCACCAGCCCGGAACCCCGCAGCGCCGGCCCCGGCCACAGCAGGGTGCTCCCTCGCGTTCCGCGCCGAAGCCGCAACCGTCACCCCGACCTAAGCCCTCCCGGCGTCCGGACGGCACCGTCAGCGGCGGCGTGACCGGCAAGGCCCCGGCGGCCAGCCCGCAAGACACGAACCGCCCGCGACGGGATCAGTCTCCCCAACGGCCGCTCTCAGACGACGAGCTGGACGCCTACTTCAAGAAATCGTCCGGGCCGAACGGACAGGTGATCGACCAACGTCCGAAGGACGATGGAAATAAACCCTGAGCGCTCCGGACGGGAGCCGGGCGAGGAGGCGCTGCCCCGGACCGAGATCGCGCCGTCGGCCCATGACGTGGCGCGGGCACTGATTTATATGGAAGACCCCGCCGCCATCCGGACGTTCACCGGCGGCACGCGGATCGAGTGGGAGGCATACGGGAAATTCTCGATCCACGTCTATGACCCCGCCGCGCCCCCGCCGATCCGGGAACGGAGTTTCCATGCGGATTTCGAGGCCGAACACTTCCACTACGGGGAACTGCCGGGGGTTTTCCAAGGAAGGTCGGGGTTGCGGCAGTTCATCGATCCGGTGGGAGCACGGCGTCGGCGGGAGCAAGAGGCACGGAACCGATTGCCGATCCCGGACCGCGTGGCGGAAGTACTCGCCGAATACCTGCGATAATCGGGGCATGACGAACGGATCCGGCTTCCTGTTGATCGATAAGCCGCCGGGCTGGACCAGCCACGACGTCGTGGCGCACGTCCGGAAGATCGGCGGCGTGAGGAAGGTCGGCCACGGCGGGACGCTCGACCCGATGGCGACGGGGTTGTTGGTGATCGGGCTGGGCGCGGCCACCAAGGAGCTCGAGCGGTTCGCGCGGGGCGACAAAACGTACGTCGCCGAAGTGACGCTGGGTGCGACGACTGCCACCGATGATGCCGAAGGCGAGCCGAAGCCGGTCCCCGATGCGCCGAAACCGTCCCGGGCGGACGTCGAATTGGCACTGAAGCGATTCGAAGGGGACGTCGAACAGCTGCCGCCGACATACTCCGCGATCAAGACCGGCGGGAAGAAGGCGTACGTCGAGGCGCGCAAAGGCCGGGAAGTCGAACGGAAACCGAGGAACGTCACGGTCCGTTCGATCAAGCTGGTCCGGTACGAGTGGCCGGTCGTCGAGTTCCGCTGTACCGTCTCGAAAGGCACCTACATCCGCTCAATAGCCCGCGATCTCGGTGAAAAGCTCGGCACCGGCGGGTACCTCTCGAGTCTGCGCCGGGAAAAGGTGGGCGGTTTCGACGTTAGTCGGGCAGTCGGTGCGGACGTCATCGACGGCCCGTGGTTCGAGCTAGAAAAGAGGATACTTCCCCTGGACGATTCGACGCAAAGCCGGTAGTCTGGAATCCGTTATGCCCACAACCGAGGAGAAATCCAAGGTCATCGCGGAGCATGCCGCGTCCAAGAAGGACGTCGGCTCGACTACCGTGCAGATCGCGCTGCTCACGGCCCGAATCACCGAGCTGACGGCGCACATGAAGCGGCATCCGAATGACAATCATTCGGAACGCGGACTGGAGCTGCTGGTGGGCAAACGGCGCCGGCTCCTGGACTACCTTGCTCGCACGGACAAGGCGGCCTACCAAGAACTGGTGAAAAAGCTTAAGCTTCGTAAGTAGTTATCGTTTAATAATTTAATTCATAAACGGCACGGAGCGTGTCGAGACCTGAGCGCCGAAGCGCCGCCGAGCGGCTTCGACCCCCGGACTTCTACATGCTCCCGCCACGATAGGAGGAACGCATGTTCAACGTGCAAACCGCAGAAGGAGCCTTCGGCTCCGAAACATTGAAGTACGAGACCGGCAAGTTGGCCGGCCTGGCCGACGGCGCCGTCACGGCGCGGTACGGCGATACCGTCGTCCTGGTGACGGCGGTGGTCGGTGACCAGAAGCCGGGATTCGATTACTTCCCGATGATGGTCAGCTACGAAGAGAAGATGTACGCGGCCGGCAAGATCTCGGGCGGATTCTTCAAACGGGAAGGCCGGCCCAGCGAGGAAGCGACGCTGATCTCGCGGCAGATCGACCGCCCGATTCGCCCGCTGTTCCCGAAGAACTGCCGGAACGACATCCAGGTGATCGCGACGGTGCTGTCCGTGGACGGCATCCACCATCCCGACGTCGTAGCAATGAACGCCGCGTCGACCGCGCTGCACCTGGCCGGCGCGCCGATGGCCGAGATGATCGGCGCCGCCCGGATCGGCGAGATCGACGGCGAGTTGGTCGTGAACCCGACCGAATCGCAGCGCGAGCAGTCCAAGCTGGACCTGGTCGTCGCCGGGACCAAGGACAAGGTCATGATGGTCGAGGCCGGCGCCAGCGAAGTGACCGAGGAACGGATGCTCAAGGCGTTCGACCTGGCCTTGGCGGAGATCAAGAAGGCGATCGCGATCCAGGAGGAGCTGGTTGGCAAGGTCGCGCCCGAGAAGCGGGAAGCGGCGTTGGCCGAGGCCGATCCGGACCTGGAGCGCGACGTCGCCGAGAAGGCCCGCGCCAAGCTGCTGGAAATCACACTGAACTCCAGCCAGGCGGAGCGTGAAAAGAAGGTCGCCGAGCTGACCGGCTGGCTCGAAGAAGAACTGATTCCGGAAGAAGCGGCCGAGGATCCGAAATGGACCCATGGCCAGGTCAAGGATGCGTTCACCAAGGTCGAGCAGGAAGTGATCCGCGAGGCGGTCCTCGGGCACGACGTCCGCCCCGACGGCCGCAAGCTCGCCGAGATCCGACCGATCAGCTGCGAAATCGGCGTGCTGCCGAGGACGCACGGCTCCGCGATCTTCACGCGCGGCCAGACCCAGGCATTGACGCTGACCACGCTCGGCACGCCGGGCGACCAGCAGATCATCGACACGATGCTCGAGGACACCAAACGCCGCTACATGCACCACTACAACTTTCCGCCGTTCTCGGTGGGTGAAGCGCGTCCCGTGCGCGGCCCGGGCCGGCGCGAGATCGGCCACGGTTCGCTGGCTGAGCGGGCGCTGCTCCCGATGATTCCCGACCAGGAAGACTTCCCGTACACGATGCGGTTGGTCAGCGAGATCCTGGCCTCGAACGGCTCGACCTCGATGGCCTCCGTCTGCGGCTCGACGTTGTCCCTGATGGACGCGGGCGTACCGATCAAGAAGCCGGTCTCCGGCATCGCGATGGGACTGGTCACGGACGGCGATACAACGAAAGTACTCACCGACATCCAGGGCGCCGAGGACTTCGCCGGCGACATGGACTTCAAGGTGGCCGGTACCAAGGACGGCATCACCGCGCTCCAGATGGACATGAAGGTCCACGGCATCCCGCTGGAGGTGATGACGGAGGCGCTCGAACAGGCCAAGACGGCCCGGCTCGAGATCATGGAGAAGATGCTGGCCGCCATCCCCGAACCGCGCAAGGACTTGGCGCCGCACGCGCCGCGCATCACCAGCATGAAGATCGACCCGGAGAAGATCCGGATCGTGATCGGCCCGGGCGGCAAGACGATCAACGAGATCACCCAGGCCACCGGCGTGACCATCGACCTCGAGGACGACGGCACCGTGATGATCGGTTCCACTGAGGGCGAAGGCGCCCAGAAAGCGATCGACTGGATCGAGGCGCTGACCGCCGAACCGGAGGTCGGCAAGGTCTATGACGGCAAAGTCACCAAGCTGATGCCGTTCGGCGCGTTCGTCGAGTTCATGCCGGGCAAGGAAGGCATGGTCCACGTCTCGCAGATCTCGGACGAGCGGGTCGCGACGGTAGAGGACGCGCTGAAGGTCGGCCAGGAAGTGAAGGTCATGGTGATCGAGGTCGATTCCCAGGGACGCAACAACCTCTCGATCAAGGCGGCCAAGAACGGTGCCGACGCGGCGGCCGTGGCTGAGGAAGTGCGCCAGGCGCGTGCCCCGCGGAACGGCGGCGGCCGGGACCGGCGCGGCCCGGGCGGTCCCCCGCGAGGCCGACCCCACCGTTAAGCCGTTTTTCTCGAAACTGAGCGAATAATCCCCGCGTTCTACCCATTGACTGGCGCGGGGATTTCGGCATACTCTATATCGTTATGGAAGCAGGATCCGAGCGCCTATTAGGTATACCGTCGCTTTTCCGCTCAAGGGACGGAGGCCGCCGCGGCTGCCCGGGTGGGGATGGCGTTGCCGAGGCGAGGGAGGAAACCCCCGAGGAAAAGCGGGCGATCCGGCGCGGCACCACCGAAGAGCTCCTGCGGCGCGCTACCGACGTCGACCCCGGCGAGCTGGAAAGCCTGCGTGAGCGGGCGGAACGCAGGCCCGAAAGGCTGACCCTGGCACAGGAGCTCAGGTTGCACGATATGATCAAGCAGCTGGCCGCGATCCGCCTGATCGGTGCCGAGGAAATCGAGATCACGGATCCGATCAGCAAGGAAAGGGCCGAGGTGGTGTCGGGCTCGAATCGGGGAGGTATCCAGCGGATTACCCACATCGTTCCCGACAGCGAGGAAATGGGTACGGATAAGGGAATTCTGGGGGTCAGGCCGGTCTACGTACCGCACTTCCTGAACGTTGCGGGCGAACCGCGGGAAGTATTCTGGCAGGAAAACACCGTCGGCCGGTTGGACCGGGACGGAGAACCGATGGGTACGGTCCAGATCACTTCGCGGCAATCCCCGCCGGACCAGATCGCGAGACTGATCCCGCTGCTGCGGGACGGAGAAGTGGCGAAACAGATCTGGCCCGAGCTGCATCCCGGCGCGGAAGACCAAGCGGAAGCCTAGTTTTTGCTACAATACGCCGGATGGTTGCTGAGGCTAGGAAAAGGCGTCGGTTGCGGAACTCCGTGACGAGTATTCAGTCCCTGCCGGCGTTGGTCGCGGGATTGCTGCTGCTTGTGGCGGGAATCGCGCTCTGGTTGCTGTTGTCGAGTGCCTCGGTCACCAAGAACCTCTTCGCGAAACTCCCGGAAGACAGCCGGATCGCCGGCGTGGCGCGATTGGCCGCGTTCGATTACGGGACGCTGGAGCAAGTGAGCTCGTCGGCTGCCATCTACCCGGACGAAACCAAGGCGTTCGTCTCGCTCGTCCGTAGTGCCGTTTCCCCGGAACTGCTCGCCAAGGCGCTGGGCGGTGAGGTGGGATTCGCCCAGACGCCGGACGGGCATACGCTAGCGGTCGTCACCGTGCGGGACGAAGCGCTCTACTCGCAGCTGGCCGACGCGATCGGCGGCAGGTTGGATAACGCCAAGCCGGTCGCGATCGACACGCCGGAACGCGGCAGCCTGACGTTTTCCGGCGGCCGCCTGCCGGGCACGAAGATCACGGTCCTGTCCTATCGCGAAGGCAGCTACGTCTACTTCGCGACGGACCAGCGCCTGATACTGGGCGCGCTGGAAGGAGCCGGGGGGTTCGATCGGCACGATCGTTTCGCGGACGTTTCGAACGACCTGCCCGGCTCCCAGGATGCCTACGTGTTCCTGGACGGCTCGCTGTCCGAACGGTATCCGCGGCTGAAATACGACTTGGTCGGCCTGGCGATCGAGAACGACGAACGGCGGCTGAAGATCGAAGCGGTTAACGCGGTGACGCCGCAGGCGCAGGAGGCGCTCGGCCGCACGTCCGGCAACCTGCTGCCGCCCGTTTCCGCCGCGCCGGTCAGTATCTCGGGAACGAACGTCCTGAAGTTCCTTCGGCTGCTCGAGGAGCAGCGTTCGGAAGAGGACCTGCCCGGCGTGCTGCGGTTCCAGAACGGCGTGTCGTCCGTGGATCGGCAACTGGGTATCGACCTCGAGCGCGATTACCTGGCCGCCGCCGACGGAGCATTCGTGTATGCGCGGTACCGGGACGGCGACGCCCGGCACTGGATGGGTCTGCTGGAGTTCGGCTCTCCGGAAACGGCGCGCGGTAAGACCGACGAGCTGCAAA
Source organism: Patescibacteria group bacterium (assembly GCA_040900285.1). GTDB lineage: Bacteria > Patescibacteriota > SICC01 > SICC01 > SICC01 > JALYJZ01. The sequence goes on from JBBDZG010000002.1 coordinate 38,865, forward strand.
AGTTGCTGAAGGCGAAGGCCAAGGTGCCGGTCCGGCGCGAGGTGGTGAAGGTACTTCCCGACGGCACGCGCTCCCGGGAGATCGAGTCGCAGCGGAACGAACCGTTGTCCGTAAGGATGGTGACGGTCGAAGGGCAGCCCGCCGGTTCGGCCCGGCTGCCGTCCATGGGACGGGCCGTCTGGCAAGTACGGGACCGGTACCTGCTGATCGGCAGTTCGGAAGAGGCGGTTGCCAGGCTGGTGCGGTCCCTGGTCGATCCGTCGCCGGCGGACGCCAGAGGGCAGCTCGTCGTCCGGGCGGCCCTGGCCGAAGCGGCGACGGTGACCGGCGGCGAGGACGGGCTCTTCGGGTGGATCCTGTTCACCCGCCCCGGACGCGGCAGCTTCGCTCTCGATAAGGCGACCGGCGAGCTGACCGGCGACGTGACGTTCGCGGAGCGCTGATGCGGTTCGGGGCGCACCTCTCCATAGCCAAGGGGCTGCCCGCCCTGCTGGCGAACGCCGACGAACTCGGCGCGACGGCGATTCAGATCTTCGCCCGTAACCCGCGCGGCCGGGGCGAGACAAAGGTCACCGCTGCGGAAGCCGCCGAGTTTCGCAAGGAGCTGAAGCGTCGGAATGCCAAGCTTTACATCCACGCGCCGTACTACGTGCAGGTCGGCGCGGCCGACGCGCGGAACCGTCGGATCGCCGCGGAGGTCGCGGCCGCGGACCTGGTGAAAGGGGACCTGCTCGGCGCCGAAGGCGTCGTCGTGCACTTCGGAGGGTCCGTCGACGAAGCCGACCCCGACCCGAGCACCGAACGCACGGTCCAGACGATCAAGCGGGCGCTGAAGAAAGCCGGACGGACCAGGTGCCGGCTGCTGCTCGAGGTTTCGGCGGGGCGGAAGCGCGTCGGGGCGACGTTCGAGCAGATCCGGGCCGTCCTGGACGGCGTCGGTGAGCCGCGGCGGCTCGGGGTCTGCCTGGATACCTGCCACCTCTTTACCGCCGGCTTCGACATCCGCGGTACCGGCGCGACCAAGATGCTGGACCGGTTTGCGAAGGTCGTCGGGCTCCGGAAACTGGGGGCGGTCCATCTGAACGACACGCAGTCCGATCTCGGCGGCGGGCTGGACCGGCACTTCCATATCGGCCAGGGGCAGATCGGCGAAACTGCGTTCAGGAACCTGCTCCGGGATCCGAGGCTCAAAGACACGGACTTCATGCTGGAAACGCCGAAAGAGGGCTGGGGAAAGTCCGAGCGGCTGCCGAAGGGCAAGGGAGCCCCGCCGCTTGAGGCGGATGCCAAGAACCTGGCTACGCTCCGGCGGCTTGCCGGGCCGGCCGCCCGTTGAGGTGCCGGAGCTGGTACGCTTAAACCGTGGCGAAAACGGACATCGCGAACGGCGCAACTCACCCGGCGACGTACGTCGCCTGGACCCAGACCTTGCTCGCCACCTCGGCGAGCCTGTACTTCAGCGAAATCGCCGGGTACCTGCCGTGCCTGCTGTGCTGGTATCAACGGATCGCGATGTACCCGCTGGTGATTATCCTGGCGGTCGGCATCCTGCGCCGCGACCGCAAGGTGTACCAATACGTCCTGCCGCTGGCGATTATCGGCGCCCTGGTAGCGTCGTACCACGCCCTGCTCTACTACGGCGTCGTCCCCGAATCAGAACAGACCTGCCGGGCGGGTGTTTCCTGTACCACCGAATACGTTTCGTACCTCGGCTTCATCACGATCCCGCTGCTGTCGCTGACCGCATTCCTGGTAGTCATCGCCTGCATGGTGCTACTCTGGAAAACGGCTAAGAAATGAGCCCCGGGCCGACGTGAACACCGAATCGAAAATCCTGATCGCCATCGCCGCCGTGGTCACCGTCGTGGCGAGCGTGCTCCTGGTCGTGGGCGGCGGCTCGGACAAGCAGGGGGACAAGACGGTCGATCCCGAGAGACTGGTCCGGGCCGATTCGATCCAGACCAACCCCGATGCGAAGGTAACGCTGGTGGAATTCGGCGACCTGCAATGCCCGGCGTGCGCCGCCGCGCAACCGGTCGTCCAGCAAGTGAGGAAGCAGTTCGGGAGCAAGGTCAACTTCGTCTGGCGGCACTTCCCGCTGGGAATCCACCCGAACGCCCGCCCCGCGGCCAACGCTTCCGAAGCGGCCCGCGCGGAAGGAAAGTTCTTCGAGTTCTCGGACAAGTTGTTCGCGACCCAGGGCGCGTGGGGCGAGGCCTCGAGCGCCAACGCGATCCAACTGTTCGTCCAGTACGGTACCGGCCTGGGAGTCAGCGGCCCGGCGATTGAAAAGGCGGTCAAGGACAACCAGTACAAGTCGAGGATCGACAAGGACGTGACGGACGGCGAGGCGCTCGGCGTGAACTCGACGCCGACCTTCTTCCTGGACGGCAAGAAGGTCGAAACGACCGAACTGCTCGCAGCGGTCAAGGACGCGGTCGATCGGAAGAAGTAGCCGACCGTCGTTCGGCCAACCGGGCGGCAAGCCGGTCCGACACTAAATCGGCCATCCCGTTGGTACTGACGATCCGGAACGCGCCTTCCTGCCCCGCCGGGACCATGTCGGGCGTCCGGTATTGGGTGTGCAGCACGTCACCGATTGCCGCCCTCAGGTCGTCGGCGTCGTTCGGGCGGTTGAGCGTGTAGCGAAGCATAAGCTCTACCGAGAAATACGTAGCCAGGGGATTGGCCTTCCCCTTACCGGCGATGTCGAACCCCGCGCCGTGGACGGATTCGGCTATGTCAGGGCCCGTAGGAACTCCTTGCTCATCCCGCTCGGCCAGGCTGATCGAGGGGGCCAAGCCGAGCGAACCGTGGACCCTTCCGGCCGACTCGTCACTGAGGATGTCGCCCTTGGCGTTCTCGGTCAGGATGACGTCGAACTCCCATGGTCTCGCGGCGATTTGCATCGCGGCGTTGTCGACGAACATGTGGGTGCACTCCACGTCCGGGAATTGCTTCGCGATCCCTGATACGATCGTCCGCCAGAACTTGGAAATATGCTCGATGTTCGCCTTGTCGACCGAGATGAGGCGAGCGGGCCGGCCTTTCTCAAGCGCACGTGCTCTGGCGACCTCGAAGCCGATGGTCGCGATACGTTCCACTTCGTGCCGCTTGTAGCTGACGATGTCCACGGCCTCTTCCTCGGTGATGTACCCATCGCCTCGGTAGATTCCTCCCAGCAATTCGCGTACCAACATCAGGTCAACGTCCGGCCGGTCTTCTGTCGGCGGGAAATAGTCTTCCATTGGGCGAAGGCTCGCGACGACCAGTTCGCGGCGCAGCAGCAACAACCCTTGTTCCGCAGTGGGTTCGTCTCCCGAGCCTTCGCGACTCAGTCGTTCCACCTCTTCCGGCGGCGTTCCGACGGCACCAAGCAGCACCGCGTCGGAAGACTCGCAGGCCGCCAACACCTCGTCGGTAAGCGACTCGCCGTACTCAACGATGGAGTCGTACCCGAACGGGTACTTTTCGGCCTCGATGCCAAACTGTCGAAGGATTTGCTCAGTCGCGTCGGTTACCTCCGGTCCGATGCCGATTCCCGGCAGTACTGCGATGCGATTTGGTGCCCGTTCAGCCATGGCAGATAATCATACCGTATCCCGCCGCGCTGGTCGGGCGTATATCGCCCACAGATAAACTCCTTCATTGACATGAAAGGCCAGATACGGTAACATAACCATCACTTAACAGGAACGCTCCCGCTTGATTCCAAGCGCGCCGCGTTCACTCACAGACTCGTGACGCGAGGTCCTTCTCCAGGAAGACTTCGACGCCACTGAAGAAAATTTGAAGACACTCGACCAGATTGCGGAAGAAATCCGCGCCCATACGGGGTGCGGCTTCGAGCCGTGCGAAAATGCCACGCACCAGGTACCGGGCGAGGGCAACCCGCACGCCGACGTCATGTTCATCGGCGAGGGGCCCGGCAAGAACGAGGACCTGCAGGGCCGGCCGTTCGTCGGCGCGGCCGGCAAGCTCCTGGACGAGCTGATCGCGTCGATCGGCCTGAAGCGCGACGACGTGTTCATCGCGAACGTCCTGAAAGGCCGCCCGCCTGGCAACCGCGACCCCAAGCCGGAGGAGATCGAGCATTCCTGGCCCTGGCTGCGCGACCAGATCGCGAACATCCGGCCGAAGCTGATCGTGCTGCTCGGGCGCCACGCGATGGACTGGTTCCTGCCGGACCTGAAGATCTCGAAGGATCACGGCCGGGCCAAGCGGTTCCGCGGCCAAGTCTTCCTGCCGGTCTACCATCCCGCCGCCGCGCTTTACACTGGCTCCCTCAAGGACACGCTGCTCGATGACTTCAAGCAGATTCCGAGTCTGCTGGAGAAGATCGGCGAGCCGCCGGAGGACCAGCCGCCGATCGAACCGGTCTTCAAACTGCGGGTCCGGAAGACACTGTCCGAAAACGCAAAGGCGGAGTCGGCAACGCAAGACACCATTAATCAAGAAAGTTTACTTTGATATGAACCAGAACCAACCGAATCAATCCAATAAACCGAATCAATCCAATAAGCCTGGACGCTCGGGAAGACCCGGTCGTCCGAACCAACCCGACCGGCAGAGGCGTCAAAGGCCCGGGAAGCCGGGCGGGCGGCACGACCGAAACCGGCCGGGCGGAGGCGGCAAGCGTCGCCGCGGCAACGGGCCGCCGCCGAACCGGTCGACCGGACTGGACCTCAGCCGCGCCGAGGCGGACACGAACAAGCCCGCGCCGCCGGGACCGAACCACCTGCGGATCATCCCGATGGGCGGCCTCGGCGAGATCGGCATGAACTGCACCGCCCTGGAGTATGGCAACGACATCATCATCATCGACGTGGGCTTCATGTTCCCCGACGAGACGATGCTCGGCGTCGACTACGTCATCCCGGACATCTCGTACCTGGAGGCGCGCAAGGACCGGATCCGCGGCGTCTTCATCACCCATGGACACCTTGACCATATCGGCGGCGCGCCGTACCTGATCCCCAAGCTCGGGTTCCCGACGGTGTACGCTACCAAGCTGACCGACGGGTTCATCAAGAACCAGCTTGAGGAGCACAAGCTCGACAAACGGGTAGACGTGACCCGGATCAAATTCGACGACGTGATCAAGGCGGGCGTGTTCAGCGTCGAAGCGTTCCACGTCAACCACAACATCCCCGAAGGAGTCGGTTTCGCGGTGACCACGCCGGTCGGGGTCATCACTCACTCCGGCGACTTCAAGTTCGACCAGACGCCGATCGCCGACACGCCGGCCCAGTTCGACAAGATCAAGCGCATCGGCGAGCGGGGCGTGCTGATGTCCTTGAACGACTCGACGAACGTCGAGAAGTCCGGCCACACCGTGTCCGAAATCGACATCGAGAAGGAGTTGACCGCGCAGATCGACAAAGCGCCCGGCCGCGTGATCATGTCGACGTTCGCCTCGCTGGTGGCACGACTCCAGGAGTCGATCGACGCAGCCCAGAAGACCAACCGCAAGGTCTGCATTGTCGGGCGTTCGATGCTCAAGAACATCGAGACCTGCCAACGGCTCGGCTACATCAAGATACCGAAGGACATCCTGGTCGACGTCCGTAAGCTCAAGGGCATCCCGGACCGCGAGTTGCTGGTGATCTGCACCGGTTCCCAGGCCACCGAATACTCGGCGCTGCTCCGGATGTCTACGGGCGAGCACAAGCAGATCCAGATCAAGCAGGGCGATACCGTGATCCTCTCCAGCTCGCCGGTGCCCGGCAACGAGCGAGCGGTCGAGGCGATGATGGACGACCTGTTCCGACTCGGTGCCGACGTGTTGTACAACAAGCTGTACGACATCCATACGTCCGGCCATGCCCAGCAGGAGGAGCTCCGCGAGATGCTCCGGTTGCTGAAGCCCAGGCACCTCATGCCGATCCACGGCGAGTACCGCAAACGCGTGCTGCACGGCCGCTTGGCGAACGGGGAAGGCATTCCCCCGGCGAACGTGCATATCCTCGACAACGGCCGCGTGCTCGAGGTGCGCGGACCGGACGACGTCCGCCTGACCAAGGAGAAGGTCGGCGGCGGGCTGGTCCTGATCGACGGGCTCGGTATCGGCGACATCGGCCAGGTGGTGCTGCGCGACCGCAAGCACATGGGCGAGGACGGCATGCTCGTCGCGATCGTCACAGTGGACCGCCGGAACGGCAAGCTGATCGGCAGTCCGGACATCATCTCCCGAGGGTTCGTCTATCTGAAGGAATCCGGCCAACTGCTCGGCCAGGTCCGCGACGAGATCAAACGGATGTTCAAGGGCGCCGAGAAACGGCCGAACGACTGGACCGCCCACAAGAACCGGATCCGCGACGACCTCGGCGACTTCCTCTTCAACAAGACGGAGCGCCGGCCGATGGTGATCCCGGTGATCATCGAGGTCTGAGTTGTAAAAACACGCCGGAAGCAGGAAAATAGGCGGGACGGGGGTCTCCCGTCTATTTTTGTCCGCAACTTCACAACGAGGAAAGAGAGGGACTATGGCCACCGTCGCCGTTGTCTTGGGAAGTAAGAGCGACAAGGATGCCGTAAGCGATTCGGGCATGCTGGAGATTCTCCAGGACATTTTGGGAGGTCGGGGAGTCAAGGGCCTCAGCTTCGAGACTTCGATTTGCTCGGCGCACCGCAATCCGGCCTCGCTCCAGGAGTACGCAGAGAAGGCACTTGAGAACGGCACCAAGGTTTTCGTCGGCGTAGCCGGCATGGCCGCGGCTCTGCCGGGAGCCTTGGCAGGCTGTACCGGCATGACCGTTCCGGTCATCGCGGTGCCGCTCGATGAGCACGGCATCGACTCCTGCCTGTACATGCCGCCCGGCGTGCCCGTTCTGACGACCGGGGTCGGCAAACCGGGGCTCCGCAACGCGGCCATCGCCGCGTGCCAGATCCTGTCGACCGGCGACGGTTACCTGAGTACGTCGTTGGTGAACTACCTGGCGGACAACGAAAAGAAGCCCGAGTTCGGCGTCAATCTCTAAGAAGGGAAGCAACTTCGATCAGTAAGAAAGGAAATAATGCCAACCCAAGAGGAGACCGCGGCGATCGCCGCGGAGCTCGCAAAGCAGCACCCCGGAAAGAAGTTCGAGCATCTGCACTCGGGCAAGGTCCGGGAGATATTCGGTACCGACGGCGGACTGGTGATGATAGCCACCGACCGTATCTCCGGGCGCGACGTGGTGATGGGCGAGCGGATTCCAGATAAGGGCGTGGTGTTGAACAGCATCTCGGCCTGGATGTTCAGGGAACTCGGGGATGTGGTGGAGCACCACCTCCTGAACTCGAACTTCCTGCCGGTCGGCCCGTTCGCCGGCCGGGCGTCGTTCGTCCGGAAGCTCACGCCGGTCCCGGCGGAGTGCATCGTCCGCGCCCTGATCACCGGCTCGATGTGGTCGGCGTTCAAGAAGGCCGAAGAGGCCGACGGAATCAAGACGGTCCTGGGATTCGACTTGCCCGCGGGTCTGCGGGAGTCGGAGATGTTCCCGGAGCCGTTGTTCACGCCGAGCACCAAGGCCGAGGTCGGGCATGACGAGAACCTGACCGAGGCGGAGACCCGTGCCCTGCTCAATAAGTGGGCCGAAGGCCTGCCGGACAAGCAGAAGCGTTACTGGGCGTTTCGGGACCTGTTCGGCGAGCTCAAGCGCGTCTCGCTGGAGCTGTTCGGGCGAGGCTCGGAGTACGCTTCCGAACGGGGCATCATCCTGGCCGACACCAAGCTCGAGTTCGGGCTCGACGAGAGCGGCGAGCTCGTCCTGATGGACGAGGTGCTCACGCCGGACTCGTCACGGTTCGTGTTCGAGGAGGATTACGTCGTCGGGGAGAAGCTGGTCTGCCAGGACAAGCAGATCCTGCGGGATTACCTCGACGAAGTCGGGTGGGACCGGAACCCGCCACCGCCCGAACTGCCGGAAGAGCTCATCGGAAAGATCCGGTCGACGTACGTCGACATGCATCAGCGGATCACCGGGAACCAATCCCTGGCCGCCTGACCTTTTCCTGACCGGATCAGGTCATCGCGTCCGGGCGGAAGTCACCATCAATCCAGATGGATTCGACTTCCGCCCGGCGCGCTTTTTTATGTCCGAACTTTCGCGGTCGCGTCACTCCACCACCGGCTCGCACGGTCCGTCGTCCGAATCGCAGACCACTTCCCGCCAGCCGCTCGCGGAAAAGCTGCCGCCCGGGCCGCCCGAGAAGTTGATGTCGTTCAGGCCGGAGACGTAGGTCACCACAGCGTTGTTATCCAGCACCAGCCGGTCCGCGGCCAGGGCGTTCGCGCCCGCGTTGTTGTGGAGCCGGATGGTGCCGCTCGGCGCCGCCAGGATGATGTTGGTCGCGTTGTTCGAGACGTCGATCGCCTCGGCCGAGGTGCTCGTGGTCCCAAGCAGCAGGAAGCTGCCCACGGCGCCGCTGCCGGCGAAAAGCGCGTTGTTCGAGATGGTGATGGTCCCGTCGCCGACGATCACGCCGCTGTCCTCGCCGTAGCCCGGGTCGAGCCGGATGATCGCGTTGTTCGAGAACCGCATCGTCCCGGTCACGTACAGAGTGCCTGTCAGCTTCAGCGTGGCGTTGTTCTCGACCGTCAGGTTGCCGTCGATCTTGATCGGGCCCCACGTCTCGGTCTCGCCGAGCTCGACCGTCACGTCGCCGACGTGCGTCCCGCCAGACGCGGCCTGGTTCTTGAAGTCGATGATGTTCGCGTCGGTGATTGGCAGGTCCCGTTGCGGCGGGTCTTCGCTGTCGGGAAAACTGCTCCCGGCGATCGTGGAGCCGTCGTTGGTCTGGAAGTACGCGTCCCCGAGGACCGTGAGGTCGACGATCGTGTTGGCGTGGACGTCGCCGCCGATGTCGAGGTTCTCGGCGCGGGTCGGCGGACTGCCCATGAACGCCTGGAACGCGAAGTCTGCGCCGGCATCCGCCCAGTCGTGGTTGCCGTTCGACCGCCAGCGGTCGGAGGTCATACCCTTCCCGTCGGGATAGCTCGAGTCGGCGTCGGCTCCCCAGGCCCAATAGTTCGTGGCGGAGGGCGACGCGTCGATGACGATCCAGTATGTCTGGCCGTCCGTCAGGGTCGGGGGAGCCGTCAGGCTGACGTCGATGAACTGCAGCGTGGCGCCGACCGACGACGCGACCAGAGTGCTGCCAGCGACCTGGTTCCCCGAAGGCTCGCCGGCAGCGTCGGTGACGATCCGCACCGTGGCGTTCGGCGGATTGCCGAACTTCCGCACCTTGAGCGAGACCTTGATTAGCTTGTCGCTCTGGGACGTGTCGGCGACGAACGACTGGGCGGCGTCGATGACGTCCGGGTTCGCCGAGTTCCCGAACTGGAACGCCGTCGGGTCGGCCGGGTCGTGCTGGGGCGTCGCCTCAGGGGCCGCCGTCCCGGCCACCCAGACGTCCCCGGTCACGGCGGCTCCGTTCTGGCCTAGGTGGTTCCCGTTGGAGTAGGTGCTGCCGACGATCTCGGCGTTGTTCCCCATGATGATGCCCCCCGCTCCCGCCTGCAGGGCATACACGAAGTCCGCTTCGACCGACGGCTGCGGGCAGTTGTCGACCTGGATCCGCCGAACCAACGTCTCGTGGTACCCGGACGCCGTGACCTGGCGCGTATTCTGGCATGACTCCGTGTCAATCGTCTCCACCGTGTACTCGGTACGGTTCTTGCCGTCGAACGTCACCCCCGCAGTCGTGTTGTTCGTGCCGTATCCCGGATTGCGCTTGACCTGCAGCAGCCCGTCCTCCACGCCGCTCTCGGCGTTCACGATGCTTTGGGTCGAATCCAGACGTTCCTGGCTCTGTCGCAGTGACAGGACGGAGGTGGCCACCATCGCGCTGCCGATCACGACGACGATCGT
>JBBDZG010000003.1:0-6935 GCA_040900285.1 Patescibacteria group bacterium
CCTTGATGCCGGTCTCGAAGATCTCGGTCTCCGTCGACTGCTGGGTGAAGTCAGGACTGTCGCGGTGGATCGGCCAGCGCGTCTTGGCCTTGGGGTCTGCCTTGCCGTCGATCGGCTCGCCCAGCACGTTGAACATCCGCCCGAGCACCGGCTTGCCGACCGGCACCGAAATCGGCGCCTTGGTACGCCCTACGGACCGGCCCCGCTCCAGCCCTTCGGTCGAGCTCATCGCCACCGCCCGGACCACGCCGGAGCCGAGGTGCTGTTGCACCTCGAGGGCGAGACCGCCTTTCGCCACGAATAGCGCCTCATGGATGTCAGGCAGCGCGCCCTCGAAACGGACGTCGACGACCGGCCCGATGATCTGCACGATTGCGCCTGATTGTACTCTTGATCGCACGGCCATACGGATTCCAGTCTACACATGCAGTATCCTGTAAGCCATGCCCCCCAAGCCCCGGAACCGCGACTATTTGTCCGTCTACCTGCTCTCTATCGGGCTGTTCGTCGGTATCGCGGTGCTGGCCCTTCTGGTGACCCGCGGGTATGCGGTCGACCTCGATTCGCTCACGCTCCAGAAACGCGGGGTAATCGTCCTGCGTTCGGACCCTGGCTCGGCGGCCATCTCGCTCGACGGCAAGCGGCTCGACAAGCGGACGGACACCCGGCTATCGCTGGCACCGGATACGTACGACATCACGGTGCAGGCGCCGGAACGGATTCCCTGGCAGCGGGAGATCCGGCTGGGTCCCGGCGAAGCGGTCATCCAGGAAATCGTCCTTTTCCCCGAGTCGCCGAAGCGGACCGACTTGACCGAGCGGCCCGTCGTGCGGTTCGCCGCATCACCGGACGGCAACCGGATCGCGGCGGTCGTCCGGGATGACGGCGCGGCACGCCTGCAGTTGCTCGACGTCCGGGATGACGAACGGTTCGACGTCCGGCTGAACGACACGCCGCGGCGCGTGGCCGTCAACGACGCGGGGTTCGTGCTTGCCGAGTACGCGGAACGGATCGCCGTCTACTCGCCGGCAGGAAGGCAGACCGCCGCCGTCTCAGGTAGCCAGGGCGGGTTCGCCGGCGACCGGTTCGTCTTCCGGCAGGGACGGCGGGTCCTGGAAACCGACCGTTCCGGCAAGGACAGTCGGACGCTGGCCGTCTCGCCGCGCGACTGGGTGGCGGCCGGCCGGCACGTCTACGTGCTGGGCCGCACCGGCGCGGTCACCGGCCTCGCGGCGGGAAGAAAAGGTGAGCCGATCACCGGTACCGGCGCGGTCACCGGCCTCGCAGCGGCCGGCGGCGATGCCGTCCAAACGGTCGGGCGGAACGGTTCGTTCGGCATCATTCGGGAAGGCACGTTCAAGCCGATCGCCTCCGGCAGCGGACGGGCGACCCTGTCGCCGGACGGCACCTTCGTCGCGTATCGCACCAACCGCGAAGTCCGGCTGTTCGAATGGCGGACCGGAACCGACCGGCTCGTGACCAGCCTGACCGACCCGCCGGACCGGGTCGTCGCGCTGCCCGGAGGGCAGTACGTCGTCTACCGCCGCGGCGGTACGCTACATGCCGTGGCGCGGAACGGCAGCAACGACCGTACGGTCGCCCGGCAGATCGCGAGCGAGCCGGCCGTCTTCTCGCTGGACCGTGTATTCGCCACGGACGGCCGGACCGGCCGGCTGGTACGAGTCGATCTCGAAACGCCGGAGTGAATCAACGCACGCCGGGAAGCCGATCCGGCTCAGCCGCCTGGCCGCTGGCCGGGCGGGCGGTACTCGGGTCGGGACTGACCTGGCGGGCCTGGACGATCTTCCGACGGTAGCTGGTACCTATCGGGACGCAGGTCGAAAGCGTCACGGTCGCGACCGGCGTCGGTTTGAGCACGCCGGTCTGACTGGGCGTGACCTCGAATACCGAGTGGACCCGGTAGGAGTACTTCCGACCCTGCGAGTAAATGACGATCTCATCGTCCCGGCGCAGTTGCGGCACCAGCGCGAAAACGTTCCGGAACTCGGTCTGCACCCACCAGTAGTACGAGCTGTGGCCCGTCAGGAAGACGTTCCCCTGCTCGCCCGGCTCGGCGGTGCCCGGGTATTTGATCACGCCCTTCAACAGCGCTTCGTTGATGACCGCCTCGGACGTGGAGCGCGGCCGCACGATCGGTGCCGCCACGCGGATGCGGGGAATGTAGAGATAATCGTCGCACACCGCGCGCGGCCGCCCATCCTTGTCATACGGGATATTACCGCGACACGGGACACTGCCGCCCTCGCCCCCGCCGCCATCGGGCGAGGAGCCGCCGGACCGCACCGTCTCAGGAAGCGTAGCGGCCGAGGTCGTCTGCGGGTCGCTCAAGAGGAAGCTCAGCCTCGTCAAAAGCGCCGGGAAATTGAAGACTACGTACACCGCTACGGCGATCAGCAGCAGTGGTACGATTCCGACCAGGATCCGCCAGAACAGGCCGCGCGACGGCTCGTCCGGATACGGCGACGAGGCTTGGTAGGTGGTCGACTGCGAATCCATAAGAGCTCGGTAGGGTTACAGTACCAGGTTATCGCGGTGCCGGGGGTGGGATTCGAACCCACAAGCCCTTGCGGGCAACGGATTTTGAGTCCGTCGCGTATACCAGTTCCGCCACCCCGGCGCGAACGCCTGCGGCCGCACACGGCCGGGCGCAGGCCCATTATCCCACAGACGAGGCGCTCGTTTCCCCGCGCTGGTAGACTGGGCGCGTGACCCTGACTATCATCTTCGCGGCCGCGTTCCTGCTCACGCTGATCCTGCTGATTCGCTCGCTGTTCCGGCAGGCCGGCGTCCAGGACGCCATCAAACAGACCACCGAGGAGGCGGCGAACCAGCTGCGCCTGTGGGAAGAGTTCGGCGAGCATCTCGACGAGGGCGTGGCGCTGGTCGCGCCCGACGGGACGGTACAGTACGTGAACCGGGCGTTCGCGGAGCTGACCGGCTGGAAGGGCCGGTCGGCCCGGAGCCAGCAGCTGCAGACCGTGCTGAACGTCACCGACGACAAGAAGCGGGTAACGCCGGACGAGAAAAGGCACAAAGCGGTGGTCCGATCCCGCGACGGCTCCGGCACGCCGGCGTACGTGACGAAGCGCAAGCTCCATCAACCGGCCGGATTCGAGGTAATCGTCCTGATCGACGCCACCGCCGAGGACGCGGAAAAGACGCTCCGGCGAAGGCTGGTCAACCTTTCCTCGTTCGAGCTCCGAGCGCCGATCACCGCGATCAAGGGATACGCCGACTTGCTCCTGTCCGGAGACAGCGGCAAGCTGGGCAAGGACGCGAAAACCAAGGTCCGGACCATCCTGGAGAGTTCCAACAAGCTACTCCGGATCATCGAGAACATGGCGCAAGTGGAGGTCCTGTCGGAGGCGAAGTCCACGGTCGCCAAGGAGCGGATCAAGGCATCGGCCCTGGCCCAGTCCTGCGCGAAGCCGCTGGAACGGGTGACCGCCGAATCGGGACGGGGGTTCGAGCTGGATTCCGCGCTTCCCGACGCAGCGGTCGAGGTGGCCAAGACGGATATCGAGCACTTGCTCAGCATGATCGCGAACACGGCGGCGCGGACGGCCAAGCCGAAGAGCACCGTCGCCATGCATGTCGAGAAAAACGACGGCGAGGTCGACTTCCGGATCCAGAACGAGGGAGCTCCGTTAGCCCGCGACCAGCAGCGCAACATCTTCGATTACGTCGGCGCCCAGGGATTCGAGGAAGGAGTCGGTTACTACGTCGCCCAGCAGATCATCTCCGCGCACCGAGCGCGCTTTTCAGTGAGCCAGACCGCCTCGGGCAACGTCTTCGCGCTCAGCCTGCCCCGGGCCGCCAAGCAGACGGGCGGACGGACGGACGCGAAAAAGCCGGCCGACTCGCAGAAGCGTGCCGCGAAGAAGGCCGACATCACGAAGTGATCGGCGCGACGGACGTGTTCACTCGCCGAGTATGGCGGCCGGGGTCTTCGGGACCGCCACCTTGGTCGTGATCCTGGTCTGCCTGAGCGGCAGACGGAACCCGAACGTACTCCCCTTGCCCAGCTTGCTGTGCAGGATCACCGAGCCTTGGTGTTCGTCGACGATCCGCTTGGCCACGTACAGTCCCAGCCCGGTGCCGGACGACAGGACATCCCGCGCGTTGCCGGCGCGGAAAAACTTGGTGAACATCTTCTCTTGGTCGGCCTCGGCGATGCCGATGCCGTGGTCCGTGACCTCCAGCACCGCGTTTCCGTCTTCCTCGCGCAGGACGACCTGGACGGTGCCGCGCTGGCTGTACTTGATCGCGTTATCGATGAAGTTCACGATTACCTGCCGGATCCGGAGCGCGTCCACGTTCAGCACGCCGAGCGGCCGGTCCGGCAGCTGGAGATCGACCTGGAGTCCTTTCTTCCGGATCAGCGATTCGAACTCGCCGACCACTTCCTTGGTGATGTCCTCGAGCCGGGCGACGCCCTTGGTCAGCTCGAATCGCTTCGCGTTGATCCGCGAAACCGAGAGCATGTCGTTCAGGATGTTGATTACCTCGTTCGTGCTTTCCGCGATCTGTTCGACGATCGGGCGCTGCCGCTTCGGCAGGATACCGAAGTCCCTGTCGAGCAGCATCGCCAGGTACCCGCGCACCGCGGTGAGCGGGCCGCGCAACTGGTGGGATGCGATCGAGACGAACTCGTCCTTGCTGCGGTCGGCCTTTCGCAGGTTCTGGTTCGCTTCGGTGAGACGCTGGTTGGTCGCGTCGAGTTCGTCCAGCAGTTCGGCGTTGACCATCGCCACGGCCAGGCCGTCGGTCAGGGACTGCAGGGTGTCCCGATCCGCGTCGGAGAGTTTTTCGTGCGGCTTCCGGAGGTAATACGTCACCACGCCGTGAACCTGCTCGTTGGCGATGACGGGGTACGCGACCAACCCGGCGATGCCGAGCCGCTTCTGCAGGCGCTTCGCCTCGGCGACGGGAATCGAATCCTCGAATTCCTCCAGTGCGCTGCCGGACAGCACCTGCCGCTGGTTCAGCGCCTGGACGATCCGCGGCATGCCCCGGCCCGTTTTCAGCATTTCCAGCGAGGTACTCGTCAGGCGGCCCAGACCCTTTCCGCCGCGGCGTAGCTCGTCCGATACCGCGAGCACGGCCAAGGATCCGTCCGATTTCGCCTGGCGGACCGTCCCGCCGAGGATCATCTTGCTGTCGGGAATCACATCGGCAATCTCCTGGGCGATGAACCCGAGCGAAAGGTTGGCCAGGAGCATCCGGTTGATCTGCCGGCTGCGCGCGAGGTTGTGCGACTCCGTCTCGCGCCTGATGGCCGCCCGGCGGCGACCCATCCCGAGCCGCCACGACTGGACCGCCAGCAAGACCAGCGACAGGAAAAGTAGCGAACTGAGTACGATGATTTGCATGAAAATTGGTCAACCATAGCACTTTTATTCTTGTTTGTCAATACGCAGGCGGCCATGGGACAATGCCCACGATGGCGAAAACAAACATCATCCTGATCGAAGACGATTCCGTGCTCGCGGACATGTACGTGCAGAAGTTCGCCCGGGAAGGGTACGACATCGCGCACGCGCTGGACGGCGACGAGGGCATCAGGCTGATCAAGCAGAAGCAGCCGGACCTGGTCCTGCTGGACATCATGATGCCGAAGAAAAGCGGGATCGAGGTGCTCGAGGAGCTTCGCAAGACGCCGGAGACCAAGGGCGTCACCGTGGTGCTGCTTTCGAACGTCGGAGACCAAGAATACATCAATAAGGGCATGGCTCTCGGAGCAGCCGGCTACCTGCTCAAGTCGAACTACACGCCCAGCGAGGTCGTCGAGCAGATCGCGAAGATCCTGTCCAAGAAGCAAGCCTAGCGTTTCAACCGCAGCTCGGCCTCCACGAAATCGCCGAGGTCGCCGTCGAGGACGGCGTCCGGGTCCTTGCGCTCGACGTTCGTGCGCAGGTCCTTCACTTGCTTGTACGGATGCAGGACGTAGGAGCGGATCTGGTGGCCCCACGCCGCGGCATCGCCCTTCTCGAGCTTTCGGAGATCCGCCTTCTGCCGCGCTTCCGCCAGGGCGAAGAGCTTGCCATAGAGGATCTTCGTCGCCGCCTCCTTGTTCTGCACCTGGGAGCGTTCGCTCTGCGCCTGGGCGACCAAGCCCGTCGGTTCGTGCGTGACCCGCACCGCCGAATCGGTCTTGTTCACGTGCTGCCCGCCCGCGCCCGAGGCTCGGTAGGTGTCGATCCGCAAGTCCTTCTCGTCGAGTTCGACGTCCTGGTCCGGCAGGTCCGGCAGCACTTCCACACGAGCGAATGATGTCTGCCGCAGGCTCTTGGCGTTGAACGGCGACTGGCGCACCAGCCGGTGGATTCCCGACTCCCCGCGCAGGTAGCCGTACGCGTACGGGCCGTCGACCCGGATCGTCACGCTCTTGATGCCGGCTTCTTCTCCCGCCGAGCGTTCCTCGATCTCCGTCCGCCAGCCGCGCCGCTCCGCGAACCGCAGGAACATCCGTTCCAGCATCTCCGCCCAGTCCTGGGCGTCCGTGCCGCCGGCACCGGCCTGGATCGTCAGGTGGGCGGACCGGGCGTCGTGCTCGCCGGACAGCAGCGCTTTCGACTCGTGCTCGGTGAAGGTCCGCTCAAGCCCGTCCAGGTTGTCCGACAGCTCGCGGGTCGTGGCGTCGTCCTGCGCGGCCAGTTCGAGCAGCTCGCGCAGGTCGCCGAGTTCCCGCTCGAACCGCTGCCAGAAGCCGACCTGCTCCTCCAGGGTGCTGAGGCGCTGCATCACCGCCCGGGCCTCCTCCTGGTCCTTCCAGATATCCTCGCGTTCCGATTGCTTCTTCAGGTCCGTGAGCTCGGTTTCCTTGGCCGCGAGGTCAAAGGAACTCCTTCACCTGGGCGAAGCGCTTCGCCAGGTCGTCGAACCGTTCCTTGAGTTCGTGTTCCAAAACGCCA
>JBBDZG010000004.1:0-6680 GCA_040900285.1 Patescibacteria group bacterium
CACAACGTGTTCGACTTCGACCTGCCGTTCGTGATCAAGCGCTCGCGGATCCTCGGCGTGCGGCCGTCGGTGATGCCCAGCCTGGCCCGCTACCGCGGCCACCCCGTCTACGACACGATGCATGAATGGACCGGCTGGGGCCGCACCAGCGTCAGCCTGCACGCGCTTTCGGTCGCCCTGGGCCTGCCGACCTCGAAGGACGACATCGACGGCTCGCAGGTGGCGGACCACTTCGCGGCCGGCAAGCTCGACGAGATCGTCGAGTACTGCAAGAAGGACGTGGCGCTGACCCGCCAGGTCTACCAGCGCATGACGTTCGACGACACGATTCCCGATCCGAGCTTCGGGCGGTAGTGCTATACTCGGAGCGAATTCAAGAAAAATGAACATACAACGGAAAAATACGACCAAACAGGGAGGGGGTGATACGCATGGTTAGGAAATTCATCCTGGCACTCGGTGCGTTCTTCGTCCTGATCGGCATCCTCGGATTCATCCCGGCGGCCACGCCGAACGACCAGTTGTTGGGCACCTTCACGGCGAGCACCGTCCTGAGCGTCGTCTACTTGCTGTCCGGCGCGGTGCTGCTCGCAGCCGCCCTCGGCGGCTATGCGCAGGTTGCCGCGCAGGCTTTCGGCATCGCCTACGGCACGGTGGCGACGCTCGGCTTCGCTGGCGGCGCAGACGCGGAAATTTTCGGTTTCCTGCACGTGAACACGGCCGACAACTTCCTGCACCTGGCGATCGCGCTGTCGGCGCTGTACGCGGGATTTACTCCCGAAACGCGCCGTACGAGTGCCTGAATCCCCGCTTCGGTCGATTATCCAAGCGATTCCCCGGGGATGTCCGCCGCTGTCAAGAAGAGCCGTTTCCGGCTTGATGACGGTACTTTCCGATTTCACCCCAGGAAGTTCTCCACAACCCCGGTGGGAACCGCCGGGGATCGTCCGGGTCCGGTTTCCGGGGACCAGGCACGGCCCGTGCGCAAGCCCTTAGCCAGCCAAGCGTAGAATCGATAGAAAAACGCTTAGTCAAGCTAAAAAACCCCATTTCTTGACAGCCCGAAACCCTGTGCTAAAGTTGGCACTCGTGTGCCGCTAGAGCACACGTTTTTTAAGTTAGTAATTCGTTTCAAGGAGGTTCCTCCGTGAAAACAATCCCTGACAAAATGATTTCCAAGAACACGCTTTCGAAATTCGGCCGCGGCGGAGCGGTGCTTGCCGCTGCCGTCCTGAGCCTCGGATCCACCGGCACCGGTGCGGCCGCGGACCAGGCGTTCGTCGCCAACGCGCCGGACCTGACTCCCGCGCCGGTCAGCCCCGACGACGCCCCCGACCTCGACCCGATCGTCGTCGAGAAGGTCGTGAAGGTCCAGCCGGAACCGCAGCCGGTGGTGCAACAGCCGGTCCAGCGCCAAAGCTCCGGCGGTGGCGGAGGCTGCGGGCTCGACACGATCAAGCAGCGCGAATCGGGCGGCGACTACCGCGCCCAGAACCCGAACAGCTCGGCTTCCGGCGCCTACCAGGTCATTGACGGCACCTGGGGCGGCTACGGCGGCTACAAGCGGGCAGGAGACGCTCCGGCGAGCGTGCAGGACAAGTTCGCCCAGTCGCTGTACGCCAAGCACGGCTCGCAGCCGTGGGTGGTCTGCTAAGGCGGCGTAGCGGCGGCCCGGCAGGGCCGATCAGGACGGATTAGAAACGGGCCGGCTCCGCGAAGGGGCCGGCCTTTCTATTTGGAGCTTTTGGAAGATTGCCATTGACAACCAGCCGTTCTGAGCCCAAAATCACTGAGCAATACGGAAATCGTCCAAAACACGCCTGGGCGATTTTTATTTATATGAGCGAACGAGCGATACATCGACAGCGATTGATTCCGGCCCTCCTGGCGGGTGCGGCGCTTGTTGCAGCGACGATGTTCGGGACGATTGCGTTTGCTCACAGCGAAACCAGGGCAGGTTGCCAAAAGACTGATACCGACAACAATCCAGGAGCAGACGGCACGTTGACCTTCAACGGAGTCGACATCACATTTGTCGAAGATCCCGCCGGCGTGGTCACTTGGAATGTGGAACCGGGCGTTACCGGAACCGTGGAACTACATGCAGGAAGCACGTTTCTCTCCTATAACTACACAGATGGCTCGGGAACCACTCCGCTGAAAACCGAAGGTGGTGACGCGGGCGAACCTCGCGATCTCAGTCATATCCATGCCTGTCTGACGGTAACGATTCAAGAAAGTCCGTCCGAATCGCCTTCCGAAACACCTACCCCGAGCGACACGCCGACTCCTTCCGATACCCCAACCCCTGAAATCCAGGGCAGCCCATCTCCGATCCCGTCCGACGAGCCCACTCCTAGTCCGACGCCCACAGTAGACGTCCAGGGAAGTCCGTCTCCGCTTCCGTCCGATGAGCCGACTCCTGAAGTCGAAGGCACGCCTGAAGTCGAATCCACCCCGACGTCTGACCCGACCGTCGGACCGCAGGGCAGCCCCGATCCGTCGGACCCGGGCGTGACGACGATCGGCGACACCAGCGACCCGTCCGACCCCGAGGAGAACGTGCTTCCGCTCAAGTTCGCCGACACCGGACTGAACTCACTGGCCGGCCTGGGCACGACCCTCGCCTCGATCGGCGCGTACGCGGCCGTCCGCCGGCGCCTGCGACGGAGTTAACCCGTGGCGAAGCGTTTCCGCGCGCGGGGCACGCAGCGGCGCACCCGGGAGTCCCGGCCGGGGTTCTTGCGGTTCCTGGCCCGGCCGTTCACGCGGCAGTGGCCGTTCGTGCTGATCGCCGCCGGCCTGGCGCTGCTGCTCTACAGCGGCCTGAACGGCTACTACTACGACCGGGCGATCCAGCCGAGCGTCACGGTGCCGGTCACCGAGGAGACGGCGGCTCCGTCTCAGCCCGTCCGGCTGACGATCGACGACGCGATCGACGAGAAGCTGAAACCGCAGCGGTTCGAGAACGGGGAATGGACCGTCTCGGAGGACGCCGGCTCCTACATGAACGGCTCCGCTAAGCCGGGCGAGCAGGGGAACATCATCGTCTACGGTCACAACAAGGGCGATATCTTCGGTCCGCTGACGGACCTTGAGGGCACCGAACGGGTCACGGTTACGACCAAGGACGGCAAGAAATACGCGTACCGGATCGTCAGCCTGAAGGAAGTGTCGACCGACCAGACCGGCGTCCTGATGCCGACCGAGAAGGAAGTCCTGACCGTCTACACCTGCTCGGGCTGGCTGGACTCCAAGCGGTTCGTGGTGCGCGCGGAGCCGGTTTAGTAGCTGGTGCCCGCTCTGCCAGCCTCGAACGTCGGGCTCGGCACCGGGATCTCCGGCGCGTCGTCCTCGGTCGAGGCGGCGAACGTCGTGACGGCGGCGGTGATGCCGACGGCCAGCACGCCCGCGGCGGCGAAGGTCGTGATCCGGCTTTTGGTGAATCGTTCCATGGTCGGGTTTTCCGGCCCCTCTAGCTGGTACGATAGCGGTATGCTTGACCGCCGTCTAGGCAGCCTGCTGTTCAGCAATTATCTTAATCTGTTCGGTTTCTCGCTGTTCACGCCGCTGTACGCGTTGTTCGCCACGCAGGTCGGGGCGGGGCCGGAGCTGGTGGGAATCTCCTGGTCGTTCTATACGTTCGTCACCGCCGTGATGGTGTTGCTCTTCGGACGCCTGGAGACGCGGATCAAGGATCCCGGCAAGGCGGTCGTGGCCGGATACTTCCTGCTGGCGATCGGTGCCGCCGCGTTCCTGCTGGTCGATAACATCGTCGAGCTGTTCGTCGTACAGGCGTTCAACGCGATCGGCGCCGGCATGCTGCTGCCGGCCTGGAAGGCGACGTACGCCGACGACCAGCATCGTGGCAAGGAGACCCAGCAGTGGGCGCTCTACGACGGCGGGAACATGCTGTTCACCGCGGCGGGCGCCGCGGCGGGCGGCATCGTGCTGGCCACCGCGGGGTTCCGCGGGATCTTCATGGTGATGGCGGTGCTCCAGTTCGTCGCCGCGATCTACTCGCTGCGGTTGGTGCGGGGCGGCAAGGGACGCGCCCGCAAACGCGCCCGTCCGGCGCTGCGGACGAAGCGGGCGTGACGGAGCGAAGCCCTTGGGGCCACGCCGTCGTCGTGGTATCTTACCCCGCTGACCTAAATAACCGGCATGAGCGAAAAGCCACACCATCTCGAGAACGTAGAGTACGCTGGTCGTATGGAAATCGCGCCCATCAGGACCCGTGCGCTCGAGCCGCCCCAGGACGACCTGAAGGCGGTACTCGATGAGTCGCTGACCGGCCTGCGGGAGCGGGATATCGTGATGATTACCTCGAAGGTGGTTGCGATCGACCAGGGTCGCTGCGTGAAGCAGGAGGGCGCCGACCGGGACGCGCTCACCCGGGCGGAATCCGACCAGGTCGTGGAAGTCGAGCATCCGCCGTACCGGTTCCTGCTGGCAGTCAAGCACGGGACGATCTTCGCGTACGCGGGAATCGATGACAGTAACAGCCAGGAGTACTACGTCTTGCCGCCCGAGCGGCCGTTCGCTGCGGCCGAGGAAGTCGGCAGGCACCTGCGGGAGCGGCACGGCGTGAAGGAGTTCGGCGTGGTCATCACCGATAGCCACCTCACGCCGCTGCGCCGGGGCGTGACCGGTACCTCGGTGGGGTTCTGGGGGATCGAGCCACTTCGGGATTACCGCGGCACGCCGGATATCTTCGGGCACCTGCTGGAGCACACCCAGACCAATATCCCCGACAGCCTGGCGTCCATCTGTTCGATGGTGATGGGGGAAGGGGACGAACAGACGCCCGTGGCCGTCGTCAGCAATCCGGGCAACGTCGACTTCACGGACCGTCCGACCGGTCCGCGCGATATCGAGATACCGCTCGAGGAAGACCTGTTCGCGCCGTTCCTGAGGAAGTTCGGAGAGAAATCCTGAGCGGGCTTTGAAGCCGCCATAGCCCGCGCCAGGTTGGTACACTGCGTATATGCTCCGTTCCCACACGGCCGGCGAACTCACGGCCAAGGACGAAAAGAAGTCAGTGACGCTGGCGGGCTGGGTGCACCGGCGCCGCGACCACGGCGGACTGATCTTCATCGACCTGCGCGACCGCTACGGCCTGACGCAGCTCGTCGTGCACCCGGACGACAAGGAGGCCTTCAAGACAGCCGACGCCGCGCGCCCGGAGTGGGTGCTGCGCGTGACCGGGGCGGTCCGGAAGCGCCCGGCCGGGACGGTGAACAAGGACCTCGCGACCGGCGAGGTGGAGATCGCGGTCTCGGAGGTCGAGGTGCTGTCGCGCGCCAAGACGCCGCCGTTCGAGATCGACCAGGGTGCGCCGGGCGAGGAACAGGAAGAGGGCGAGCACGAGGGCGAGGTCAACGAGGACGTCCGGCTGAAGTACCGCTACCTGGATCTGCGCCGCGGTTCGGGCGACGGCACCGAGGGACTCGGCGGACGCGTCATCAAGCGCCACGAGGTCATCCGGGCGATCCGCGAGTACTTCGACGGGCAAGGCTTCACCGAGGTGGAGACGCCGCTCCTGACCAGTAGCTCGCCGGAGGGCGCCCGCGACTTCGTGGTGCCGAGCCGCCTGCACCCGCACAAGTTCTACGCGTTGCCGCAGGCGCCGCAGCTGTTCAAGCAGCTCCTGAT
The DNA here is from genome assembly GCA_040900285.1 of Patescibacteria group bacterium. Taxonomy (GTDB): domain Bacteria; phylum Patescibacteriota; class SICC01; order SICC01; family SICC01; genus JALYJZ01. The sequence continues at coordinate 5,656 of JBBDZG010000004.1, forward strand.
GGCCGGCGGCCTCGACCGATACTACCAGATCGCGCGCTGCCTCCGCGACGAGGATATGCGCGGCGACCGCCAGCCGGAGTTCACGCAGCTGGACGTGGAGCTGTCGTTCGCCGAGCAAGAGGACGTGATCGCGCTCAACGAAGAGCTGGCGATCAAGCTGTCCAAGCAATTCGCGAAGGGCAAGAAGATCGTGGGGCCGGACGGGAAAGCCGCCAAGGCGTTCCCGCGGCTGCCGTACCGCGAGGTGATCGACCGCTACGGCACCGACCGTCCGGACACGCGGTTCGGGATGGAATTGGTCGACGTCACCGACGCCGTCGCGAAGAGCGAGTTCAAGGTGTTCACCGGGGCAGAGCAGGTGAAAGCGATCGTCGTGCCGGGCAAGGCGGACATCAGCCGCGGCGACGTGGATGCATTGGTCGAGTTCGCGCAGGAACAGGGCGCCGCGGGACTGGCCTGGCTGAAGGTCCCGAAGGCGAACGAATTCGACAGCCCGATCGCGAAGTTCCTCGGCGCGGACGTCCAGAAAGCGCTACACAAAAAGCTCAAGGCCAAGCCCGGCGACCTGGCGCTGTTCGTGGCGGACAAGCCGCGGACGGTCGCGAAGGTCCTGTCCGCGCTCCGGCACAAGCTGGGCCGCGAGCTCGGGCTCGCGAAGCCGGACGAGTTCGCGTTCCTCTGGGTGACGGACTTCCCGATGTACGAGCAGGACGCGGACACGGGGAAGTGGGACTTCAGCCACAACCCGTTCTCGATGGTGGCGGATCCGGACAAGCTGGACGGCGAGTCGCTGGACGAGGTCGGCGGCACGCAGTACGACCTGGTGCTGAACGGCGAGGAAGTCGCCGGCGGCGCGATCCGCAACCACGACCCGGCGCTGCTCCGGAAGGTCTTCCATAAGGTCGGTTACACGGACGAGCACTTCGAGAAGGGCTTCGGACACTTTTTGAAGGCGTTCGACTACGGCCTGCCGCCGCACGGCGGCATCGCCTGGGGCCTGGACCGGTTCCTGATGCTCCTGATGG
>JBBDZG010000005.1:0-6189 GCA_040900285.1 Patescibacteria group bacterium
GCCGAGGATACCCACGACGCCGGACTGACCGCCGAGCTGTCGTCCGCGCCCGGTCATTGCGGCCTCGTTCCGACCGACGTTGATATGTCTACGGTCTCGGTCTGTCCGGCGGCCGACTTGGCCAGCGTCGCCTCGAACCGCAGTGCAACCAATGCGGTGCCGTCGCAGGTCGGGAAGAACCGGACGCCCGAGGCGGACACGCTCGGTGACAAGAGGTTCTCGACGGCGCCACCCTTACCGAACTCGACCTGCGCCCCGTTCCGCTGGTAGGTCACGGGCCCGCCGTCGGTCGCCAGGGTGATCTGGTCCACGCTTTCCACGTTGCAGGCCGAAACGCCCGCGACCCCCGTTGCCTCCGCGACGTTCCGTTCCAGGTGGGCGGTCACCCGGTCCGATTCACGCTGCAGGCTCTGGGTCAGCCGGTCGTCGACCTGCTGGCGGACGACCGTCACGTACAAGGTACCGGCGGCCAGGATCAGCAAGATGAAGATCGTGACGGCGACGATGAGCTCGATCAGCGTGAAGCCGGATTGGAAGTTTTTTCTCATTGCCAATTCGTCAGATAGCCGAATACGCTCCGCGACTTGTTCTGGCTGCCCTGTTGCCAGGTCACGGTCACGGTGACCTTCCTCGTGTCGGGATCGTCGAAGCTGCCGCACGTCTCGCCCTGGCAGATCTGGTCTCCCGCGGACAGCTGGCCGTTGCCGTCCGTGTCGCTGCGCCGGACGGACGCGATGGTTACCTGGCGGGTGAACGTGCCGAGCGTCTCGCTGCCGGTCTGGAGCGCCCAGGGCGGCACCGTGCCGGGTTGGGACGAGAGTCCGTAGGTCCCGTCGGTGGCGATCGCGTCCCAGTCGGCGTCGCGAATGGTGCGGACCGCGTCCATGCCTTCCTTCAGGTGACCGTTCACGGTGACCAGGCTGGCGCCTTGGTCGGAGGTAGACCTGGCCACCAGGACGATCTGGATCGTGCCGACGATGCCGATGACGAAGATGGAGATCGCGACGACCGCTTCCACCAAGGTGAAGCCCCGGCTATTCCTCATGGATCGCTCCCGTCGGTTCGATTTTCAGGACCCGGGTACGGGCGGGATCGGCCAGGGTCAAGGTAAGCGTGGCCGAGGCACCGCCCTTGGTGCGGCCGGTGACCCGTTCGAAGATGACGCGGTCCGACGACGGCTTCATAGCAACACCCATCGAAGCGGCGCGGAAGTCCTCCGATTTGATCTGTCCGGCGAACCCGGACGCGCAGGGGTCATCGGTCGAGCCGCTCGGGATGGAGAAGGACGTCCAGCCGCTGGATTCGAAGCACATCCCGAACTCCTCGTTGCCCTTCGCGGCCCGGGCGTCGGATTGGAGCGACCGCAGGTTGGCGGTCAGCTCGTCGAAGTCCTGCCCGAATTGGGCCGGCCGGTTGCCGCCGACCAGGGCGAACGCGATCACCGCCACGATGCCGATGATCGCGATGACCACGACCGTCTCGATAAGCGTGAACCCCCGATTGTCTTTTCCAAGCATTTGTTCGTATTCACCCGTTTTCGTCCCAAGTATAAGCGACTTTGCGCGCGCGCGAAGCGGGTCACCCGTATACTGATAACTATGCGTAATATCCGTAACTTCTGCATCATCGCCCACATCGACCACGGCAAGTCGACGCTGGCCGACCGCCTGCTCGAGCGGACCGGCACGGTCGAGAAGCGCGACATGCAGGAGCAGCTGCTGGACTCGATGGAACTCGAGCGGGAGCGGGGCATCACGATCAAGCTCCAGCCGGTCACCATGCAATGGACTCCGCCGAAAGCGGACGGGCCGCTGACGATGAACCTGATCGACACGCCGGGACACGTCGACTTTTCGTACGAGGTCTCACGGACGTTGTCGGCCTGCGAAGGGGCGCTGCTGCTGGTCGACGCCACCCAGGGTATCCAGGCGCAGACGCTGGCCCACGCCGTGCAGGCGAAGGAGCAGGGCCTCACGCTGATACCCGTCATCAACAAGATCGACCTGCCGGCCGCGGAACCGGAGGATACGGCCAAGGCGGTCGCCAAGACGCTGGAGCTACCCGAGGACGACGTGATTTTCATCTCGGCCAAGACCGGCGAAGGCGTGGACGAGGTCCTCGGGGCGATCCGCGACCGCGTCCCCGCGCCGGAGGGCGCTCCGGGTGCCCCGCTCCGGGCGCTGGTCTTCGACTCCCGTTACGACCCGTACCAGGGCGTGGTCGCCTCGATCCGGGTCGTCGACGGATCGTTGCCCGCGCGGGCGAAGATCAAGCTGATGGTCGCCGGTAAATCGGCGGAGGCGAACGACGTGGGCGTCCTGCGGCCGCAGCCGGAAATCCGCAAGCGGCTGGAGACCGGCGAGATCGGGTACCTGGTGACCGGATTCAAGTCGATCGCGGAAGTCCGGGTCGGCGACACGGTCACGCAGGCGGCCGGACCAGCCAAGGAACCGCTGCCCGGCTACCGCGAGGTGTCGCCGATGGTGTTCGCGGGCATCTTCCTGGAGTCGGGCGGATCGTCCGGGGGAGGGTCCGGCGACTACGGCAAGCTCCGGGAGGCACTCGGCAAGCTCGCGCTGAACGACGCCTCACTCAGCTATGAGCCGGTGCAGTCGCAGGCGCTCGGCCAGGGCTTCCGGGCCGGGTTCCTGGGGCTGCTCCACCTCGACATCATCCGCGAGCGGCTGGCCCGAGAGTTCAACCTGGGACTCGTCGTGACGGCGCCGACGGTCCCGTACGAGATCAGACTGACGGACGGCGGCACGCTGACGCTGACCGACCCGGCGGAATTGCCGGACGTCACGCGGATCGAGGAGATCGCAGAGCCGTGGGCGGAATTGGAGATCATCTGCCGTTCGCAAGACCTGGGCGCCGTCCAGCAGCTGATCGCGGCCCGGCGCGGGACGTTCGCCGACACGCGGTTCGCGGCCGCGGAACGGGTGATCGTGCAGGCGGAGCTGCCCCTGGCAAACCTGGTCGCCGACTTCTACGACCAACTGAAGGGCGCGACCGCCGGCTACGGCTCGCTCGCCTACGAATTAACGGATTTCCGCGCCGCCCCGCTGGTCCGGCTGGACTTCCTGGTGGCGGGCGAAGCGGTCCCCGGGCTGTCCGTGATCGTCCATCAGGGTGAGGCGGACCGCCGGGCCCGGGCGGTACTGGCCAAGCTCAAGGAAATCATCCCGCCGGCGATGTTCCAGATCGCCCTGCAAGCGGTGATCGGCGGCAAGGTGATCGCCCGCGAGAACATCAGCCCGCGCAAGAAGGACGTGACCGCCGGTCTCTACGGCGGCGACGTCACGCGTAAACGCAAGCTCCAGGAGAAGCAGAAGAAGGGCAAGGCCCGGATGAAGGCCGAAGGCAGCGTGCGCGTGCCGCCGGAGGCGTTCGTGGCGGTGCTGGGGCAGGACTGAACGCGAACGAGCCCCTGCTACGGGGCTCGTCAATAGCCAGGCTAGGCGTTCTCGGCTCAGAACTGGACTTCCGCGGCCGCGGTAGCTTCGGGCGACGGCTCGACCGTCGCTTCCGGCGAAGCAGTCTCCTGGCCGACCGGTTCGATGACGTTGTCCTCGATCTCGATGTCGGTCTCGTCGGCCATCTGCCAGGCGTAGGCCACGGCGCCGACGACCAGGCCGCCGATGATGAAGCCCCCGATGAACGTCGTGAACGGGTGCGCGTGGTTCTTTCCCCACTGGAATACGGTGCGATGCGGCATAAGTTACTCCTCCTTTAGTTACGCCTTATTGCTGTCCCCATTGTGCGCAGGCAGGCAGCGGTGCGTCAACTTGGCCGCCAACCCCCGCGTTCATAACCGTTAGCACTCTCGTTGACAGAGTGCTAACGAATTGTTAGTTTGGGCGCAGCATGCTCAGCGCACGCGAAAATCAGATATTGCGAGCGATCGTCCACGAATACCTGCACTCGGCTCAACCGGTGGGTTCGCGCGTGCTGCGGATCCGGTACGGGTTCGGAGTATCCCCGGCGACGATTCGGAACGTGATGTCCGCGCTGACCGAGGCGGGATTCCTCGAGCAGCCGCACGTCTCGGCAGGTCGCGTGCCGACCGACCGCGCCTTCCGGTTGTTCATAGACAGCGCGTCGACCAAGGACCCGTCCCTCTCCGAACAACAAAAGTTGACACGCCGGCTGGAGAAAGTCGGCTCCGCTCCTCAGGCCAGCCGCAAGCTGGCGGAGCAACTGTCGGAGACGGCCGGCGCGGCGGGCATCCATCTGGACGCCGACGGCGTGCAGCTCTTCAACTTGGCGAACGTGTTCGGCCAAGCGGAGTTCCAGGACCCGTACGTCGCGTCGTACCTGGCGGAACTGCTCGATCGGGCGAAGGACTGGCTCCCGAAGCTGGCTGCCCGGACGACCCGGCTGGGCATCCGGATCGGCGCCGAACATGAGGACTTCCGGGCCCGCGCGGTGGCGATCCTCGGTCTCAAGCTGAAGCCGACCAAAGACTACGAATCGCGCGTCGGCGTGATCGGCTCCACCCGGATGCCGTACCAACGGCTGACCGCGCTGTTCGACTACGGCAGGAAGGAACTCGCCCGTGTCTACGGATAAGGACCAGGGGCGGCGTCAGGGTGATGGAGACGGCAAGAAAGGACCCAAGGTGACGATCAAGCAAAAAGGCCGACGGATCGAGCGCGATCCGGCGAAGGACGCCGGGAAGCAGGAGGGTCAAACGCCGGACCAAGCCCGCCAAAGCGCCGGTTACGCCGGACCGACCCCGGAGGCGGAGGACTTGCGTGAGCAAATGGCCCGGTTGCAGGCGGACTTCACGAACTTCAAGAAGCGGGTGGAAAAGGACCGGATCCAGACCGTCCGCGAGGCGCACGGCGACCTGGCGGTGCAGCTACTGCCGGTGATCGACAACTTCGACCGTGCGGCGGAACACGTGCCGGAGGCGATAAAGGAAGATCAGTGGTACGCGGGCATCGAAGGCATCCGGAAACAGTTCGCGGACATTCTCGCGGAACTCGGGATCGAACGGATCGAAGCCGTCGGGCAGCCGTTCGACCCCGAACTCCATGAGGCGCTCGGCCACGAGCCGAACGATGAGCACGACAAGGACGTCGTGAGCAAGGAGTTCGAGGCCGGGTACAAGATGGGCGACAAGGTCGTCCGGCCGGCGAAAGTACAAGTGTCGAGCGGGAGGACTGACTGATGCCGCGAGTCAGCAGAATGAGCCCTGATCAAATCGAGGCTCTCGGAACCATAGAGGGAGATTCGGCGACGTGGAAAGATGCGATTAGAGCACAACTTTCGGATTACGGCGTGACATGGGGAGAGTTCGTCCGGGAACTCGTGCTGTATGCCGAACCGCGTCTCGATCGCTCTGATGAAGACGTCTACCAAGGTCTTGGCGAACTAACCCAGGTTTCCATGGATTTGGCGTGGCGTGAGACCGACGAATTCGATCCCTGTACAGATGACATGCAACTTCGGGCTTCCGAAGCGATTCGAGGCGTATACGAACTATTATCGAAGGAGGAATCATATGAGTAAGATCATCGGTATCGACCTCGGTACCACCAACTCGGCCGCGGCCGTCATGGAAGGCGGCGAATCGAAGATCGTCCCGAACAAGGAAGGCGGCCGGCTGACCCCATCCGTCGTGGCGCTCGGGAAGAACAAGGAACGGCTGGTCGGGCAGGTCGCCCGGCGTCAGCAGGTGACCAACCCGGAGAACACGATCTTCTCGGTGAAGCGGTTGATGGGCCGGAAGTTCAAGGACCCGATCGTCCAGAAGGAGGCGAAGCTGCTTCCGTACCAGCTGGAAGAGGCGTCGAACGGCGACGTGAAGGTGAAGATGGGCGACAAGTCCTACTCGCCGCCGGAGATCTCCGCGATGATCCTGCAGAAGATCAAGACCGACGCGGAAGCGTACCTCGGCGAGAAGGTCACCGACGCGGTAGTCACCGTGCCGGCGTACTTCAACGACTCGCAGCGGAACGCCACCAAGGACGCCGGCAAGATCGCCGGACTGAACGTGAAGCGGATCATCAACGAACCGACCGCCAGCTCCCTGGCCTACGGCCTGGACAAGAAGAAGGACGAGAAGATCGCCGTGTTCGACCTCGGCGGCGGGACGTTTGACATCACGATCCTGGAGCTCGGGGACGGCGTGTTCGAGGTGAAGTCCACCAACGGCGACACGCACCTCGGCGGCGACGACTTCGA
>JBBDZG010000006.1:0-5920 GCA_040900285.1 Patescibacteria group bacterium
GACGCCTAAGATATCGTAATAATCCCTGCTGGTAGGCATAACGTATCCAGTCTACCCCGGAAGTCCGAACGTAGCCGGGTCCACCACCATTCCGAACAGTATGCCGACGATCAGGGCGCCGAGCACCATCATGACGATGATGATGCTTTTCACCGACGCCGAGGCGTAGCTGGCATACGCCGCCAGGTTCGGCGGCTTGATCGATCCGGCGATCATCCCGAGCACGAACCCGGTGAAGGCGGCCCAACCGAACGCGGCGGCCGGTTGGCCGGAGACAGCCAGAATCGCGCCCAGTCCCGCCCCGATGAACGCGCCGACCGCCCCAATCTCGGCGCCGCGGATCAGCGTGTAGAACAGGTTGAACCGGCCGGCGCCGGAGCGCAGTTTGTCGACCGTGTCGCCGTCGGAGCCGATCACCGCACCAGCCAACACGCCGAGCAGGACCAGCGGCAGCGTGAACGCGTTCGTGTCTGCGGCGGCGTCGACCGTCCCGCCGAGCAAGCCGCCGTAGTACGCCAGGCCGAGGCTCATCAGGATCGTCCGGGCCAGGGTGTAGCTCCGTCCCAGCCAGCCGGTCCCGAGGAACGTCTCGACCTTGAAGTTATAGTCCGCGCCCCAGAGTAGCCCGACGAAAAGACCCGGAACCGCGCCTTGGGCGGCCGCGGACGTACTGAACGCCGATTCGGTCAGGAAGCCGAGCGCTGCCGCGAGCAGGCCGCCGGCCAGTGCCGCGATCAACCCGAACACGAACGTCCGGGCCAGCGCCACCCGGATCATCGCCTGGCGGTACGGACTCTCGGCCGCGGCGGCTTCGGCTTGGGCGGCACCGGACGGTCCGGCACCCGGCGCCCCCGCCGGGGCGGCTCCCCGCACGCCCGTGTCGGCAAGCGATTGGTCGTAGTCGGCCCGCTTCAGCGAATCGGAAAGGGTGCCGTAGGCCTCGTTGATCTTCTTGAACCGGTCTTCCGCCTCGGCGCCCTTGTTGACGTCGGGGTGGTACTCCCGCGCCAGCGTCCGGTACGCCTTCTTGATATCATCCTCCGTCGCCGTCTTTGAGACGCCGAGGATGCCATAGTAGGTTTCCTTGCTCATCACTTACAGCCTACCGTACTTGGTCGGGCCATTTGATCGCCGGACTGTAGGTCTCCCGATTCCGGGCATACGGCAGACGGTCGGCGCCGACGAGGATCGCCGCGTCGATCCGCAGACCGTGTCCCTCGTCCGTGCCGAAGAGATCGCGGAGGCGCTTGGGCAGCCGGACCCGGGTCGCAGCATTTTCCTCCCGCAAGAACGGTGCACCGGCCCGCCGGAACGCCTGGCCGATGAGCGCGCCGGCGCGGATCTCCTGATGGACCGCGGGATACGTCTCGGTGCCGGCCGGTTCGAACGAGACCACCGCGTATTCCAGCACCTGCCCGGTCCGGCGCACCCGGACCAGCACCTCGCGGCGTCGTGCGGTCTGCAAAAGCACCTCGGCCCGTACCGGCCCGAACTGGGCTTCCATGATGTCGGTGGTGGGCGATCGACGCTTCATAGCTCGGTGAACACCTTCGCCTTATCGAGCGATTCCTGGTACTCGGCGGACTCGGTCGCTCCGTGGACGATGCCGCCGCCGACCGAGAGATACGCGTGCCGGCCGCGCTGCAACAGCGTCCGGATGACGATGCTGGCGTCCAGCGTGCCGGCCGGGTCGATCGTCACGAGCGTCCCGGTATAGACACCGCGCGGCACCGGCTCGAGCCGGTCGATGATCTCGAGTGCCCGGCGCTTCGGGCAGCCGCTGATCGACCCTCCCGGCAGCAGGTCGACCAAGGCGTCCAGGGGGTCCAGTCCGGGAAGCAGGCGGCCGGCGATTTCCGAGTGGGTATGCCAGATCGTCGGATGGGCAGTCAGCTTCCGGCGGGCCGTCACCTTCACCGAGCCGGGCCGGCAGACCGTTCCAAGGTCGTTTCGCAGCAGGTCGGTAATCATGTTGAGCTCGGCGCGTTCTTTTTCGCTGGATAACAGTTCGCTGCGCAAACGCCGGTCCTCTGCCGCGGTCCGGCCGCGCGGCCGGGTGCCTTTGATCGGCGCGGTCATGATCGCCCCGTCGGCGATCCTGACGAACCGTTCCGGGGAAGCGCTGATCACGGCATGGTCCTCCCCTTCGATCAGCGCGAGCAGCGACCTCGGCGAAGCGTCCCGCACGCGGCGGAAGACAGCCAACGGATCGAGGCCGGTACGCCCTTCCAGGCGATGGGTAAGGTTGAGCTGGTATACGTCGCCGGCGCGAATGTGCCGTTGGATCGTCCGGAACGCCCGGCGGTATTCCGCCCGCCCGATCCGCGAGCGGAACGGGCGGTCAAAGACGGGGCCGGGCGGCACCGGAGCCGCCGGTCGGCGAAGGATGGCCTCGACCTCGGCGAGAAACTTCCGATCCTCCGCGACCGTCCGGAGTCCTCCGTCGGCACCCGAGAGATAATTGCCGAACGCCGCCAGGTACCCGTCGGGAAGCCCCGGGGCGGCCCGGTCCCGCGGGCGGATGCCCAGCCGGTGCAGTCCCAGATCGTACGAGAAAAAACCGACGATGAACCGGCGGCACCTCCGCTGTTCCGCGACGAACCGACGCAGCTTGGCGCGCCAGGCCGGGTCGATGCAACGGAACGTCAGTTCCCGGGCAGGGTTCCAGGCGATCATTTTCGGCCACGTCTTCCGGCGGGAATACGTCGCGTGGATCCGGCGCTCCGAACCCGGACGCAGCTTGGCTAGGATTTCCGACGGCCGAACATGCTCGAGGTCGCGGAGCGTCATCGCAGGAAGTTCTCCATTACCTTTTTGCCGGACGGGGTCAGGAACGATTCCGGGTGGAACTGGATGCCGTAGACCGGCCGTTCACGGTGTTGGATGGCCATCACCGTGCCGTCGGAAGTGGACGCCGCGAGTTCGAACCCCCGCGGAACCCGGTCGAGCGCCAACGAGTGATACCGGGCGACGGCGAAGGGGTTCGCGACCCCGCGGAAGAGTCTCCGTCCGGAGTGACGGATGTTCGACACCTTGCCGTGCCACGGCTTGCGGAGCCGGACGACCCGGCTGCCGAATACCGCTCCCAGGCACTGGTGTCCCAAACAAATCCCCAAGATCGGTACGGTCCGGTAAAACGCCCGGATGACCGCCGGACTGATCCCGCTCTCGGAAGGCCCGCCCGGCCCCGGCGAGATGACGACGTGGCTCGGCCGGAACGCCGCGACCCGGTCCGCCGAGACTTCGTCGTTCCGGATGACCGTGACCGGAAAGCCCAACCCGGCCACTTGCTGGTAGATGTTGAACGTGAACGAATCGTAGTTGTCGATCAGAAGAATCATCGGGACCCTCAATCATACCTGCCGCGCGTTTCCGTGGTCGTGGTCATGACGCCGGCGTCTCGCACTCCCCGCATCCGCATGCAGAAATGCTCCGCGGTGACCCGGACCTCCAGCTCCCCGGGCCGGAGCACGTCCTCGAGCGCGTCGGCGATTTGCCGGGTCAGCCGCTCCTGGGTCTGGAGCCGTCGGCTGAATACCGAGACGACCCGGGAGAACTTCGACAAGCCGAGGACGCGATTGCCCGGCCGGTACCGGACGGTCACCGAGCCGGAGAACGGCAGGATGTGATGCTGGCACAAGCTCGTGAACGGAATCGGGCCGATCTCCAACTCGCCGGCGAACCCCGCGGCGTCAAACGTACGGAGGGAATCGCCGGGGCGTTCGGCGTACCCGGCCAGGAGGTCACGATACGAATCCGCCACGCGGACGGGCGTGGCATCGAGCAGTTCTGACTGGGGTACTCCGGAGCGGCGCAGCAGTTCGCGGACCAGCTCCGCGGTCGAACGAGACGTCAGCCTGGTGTCCGCATGCCCATCGAAAGTACTTTCAGTATATCATGGCTGCTTCGACTGCTTCTTGAAGTCGATCGCCTTGGTCTCGGCGTTGACATAGATATCCAGGCGGATCCGGCTGCCGTCGCCGGCATCGTACCGGAAGTACCACTGCAGCGGGTGCGCTCCCATCTTGGAAAGCTGTTGGAGGACCGTGTATCCGGCCAGGTGTTCCTCGCGGAAGCCCTCGCCGCCGGCCTCTTCGGCGATCCGCAGCGCCTCGTCGGGCGGCACTTTCCACTGCGCCACGTTGACCGGGTTGAACAGCAGCTCGAACGGCTCTTTCTTGACCGTCCGCTCGGTGACATCATCGCCCCGGAACGAGACTTCGAACGTCGATTTGGGCTCGGCCAGGGAGGAAAAGGCGTACGTCAGCGGCGTCGGCGAGGACGGCGCCAGCGTCCCGGTGAATCGCCGGTAGACCCGCGCCAACTCGGCGTTGTCATGCCACTTCTTTGCGCGCTCCAGCGACTCGGTATACCGCTCCTTGGACTGCTCGATCGGGCTCGGCGTCTTGGTCGCGATGATATCCGGCGACGCGCCGGCGTCCGGCTTGTTACCGCAGCCGGCGATCCCAAGCACCGCCGCACTCGCGACGACGATTCCGGTAATCCGCGCTGCCTCCCTTGTTCGCATGTAAGTATCGTAGCGTGCGGCCCGGCGTTTCGCGAAGCGCCGGGCCGGTTGCCGACTTTACTTCTTTTCCTCCGACCCGGCATCCTCGGTGCCGGAATCGTCTTCCTTGGGTCCGTCTTCCGGTTTGTCGGCGCTTTCATCGGGCTGTTCGTCCGTAGTCTGATCGGCCGAGGTGGTGTGGTCCACGCCATCGCCGGACGGTTCTTCCGCCTGACCTGACTCGGATCCGCCTTGGCCCTGCTGGTAGATCGCGGCGCCGACCTTCTGAATCGCTTCCGAGAGCTCGTTGGTCTTCGTCTTGATCGCTTCGGTGTCATCGCCGTCCATCACTTCGCGGAGCGCTTTGACCTTCTCGTTGACGTCGGTCTTATCGGCATCCGATACCTTGTCGCCGGCGTCGTTCACCGTCTTCTCGCTGGAGTAAATCAGGTTGTCGGCCGCGTTCTTAGCCTCGATCAGGTCCGCCTTCTTGGCGTCGTCGGCCTCGTGCGTCTGCGCCTCTTTCCGCATGTTCTCGACTTCCGTGTCGGACAAGCCGCTGGAGCCTTGGATCGTGATCTTCTGTTCCTTGCCGGTGCCCTTATCCTTGGCAGAGACGTTCAGGATGCCGTTGGCGTCGATGTCGAAGGTGACTTCGACCTGCGGGACGCCGCGCGGCGCCGGCGGGATGCCGTCGAGCACGAACCGTCCGAGCGACTTGTTGTCCGCGGACATCTTCCGTTCGCCCTGGAGCACGTGGACGTCGACCGAGTTCTGGTTGTCGGCCGCCGTCGAGAACACCTGGCTCTTGCTGGTCGGGATCGTGGTGTTCCGCTCGATCAGCGGGGTGGACACGCCGCCGAGCGTCTCGATGCCGAGGGTCAGCGGGGTCACGTCGAGCAGCAGCAAGTCCTTCACGTCGCCGGAGAGCACGCCGCCCTGGATGGCGGCGCCGAGCGCGACCGCTTCGTCCGGATTCACGTTCTTGTTCGGTTCCTTGCTGAAGATCTCCTTGACCGCCGCTTGCACCGCCGGCATCCGGGTCTGGCCGCCGACCAGGATCACCTCGTCGATATCGGCGGCCTTGAGCCCGGCGTCCTCGAGCGCTTTGGTGCACGGCGCCTTGGTGCGCCCCACCAGGTCGGACGTCAGTTGCTCGAGCTTCGCCCGGCTCAGCGTCAGGTTGAGGTGCTTCGGCCCGGAATCGTCGGCCGTGACGAACGGGATGTTGATCTCCGATTCGCCGGTGGTGGAGAGTTCGATCTTCGCCTTCTCCGCCCCTTCCTTGAGTCGCTGCAGCGCCTGCCGGTCGCCGGAAAGGTCGACGCCCTGGTCCTTCTTGAACTCGGCCACCAGGTGGTCGATGATCACCTGGTCGAAGTCGTCGCCGCCGAGGTGCGTGTCGCCGTTGGT
>JBBDZG010000007.1:0-5914 GCA_040900285.1 Patescibacteria group bacterium
GCGCTTTCGACCAGTTCCTTGGCCTCGCCGAGACCGAGGTCGGTGACCTCGCGGACGGCCTTGATCACGTCGATCTTCTTGTCGCCCATGGAGGCGAGGTGGATGGTGTAGGAGGATTTCTCGTCCTCTCCGCCATCGCCTCCGCCGTCACCGCCGGCCGGGGCGGCGCCTGCCACGGCTACCGGAGCGGCCGAGACGCCGAACTTGTCTTCGATCGCGGACACCAGGTCGGCGACTTCGAGTACGGTCATCTTCTCGACCTGCTCGACGATCTGGGTAACTTCCTTCGAGTAGTCCTTGGAAGGCTTTTCGTCCTTCTTCTCTTCCGCCTCTTTCTTATCCTCGGCCTTATCGGCCTCGGGGGCGCCCTGCTGCTGGTCGTCGTCCTTCTTGGCGTCTTCGTCTGCCATGCGAACCTCCTTCAGTTAGTTAAGTGTTGTTAGTTCCGAGTTGGGAGTCCGAGCATCATGCGCGACTCACAATTCGGAACCCGCAACGTCAGGCTTTCTTCTCCTTTACCGCGGTCAGGGCATAGACCAGGTTGCGCGATACGCCCGACAGTCCACTCGCGAGACCCCACACCGGCGCGCTGATGCTGCCCATGAGCTTGGCCAGGAGTTCGTCACGGCCCGGCAGGCTGGCCAGCTTGTCGATCACGCTGACCTCGACCGCTTCCCCGTCCACGAACCCGCCGGTCACCTCGAGCGCCTCATGGTCCTTGGCGAACGTGTGTACCGCCTTGGCGACCGCCACCGGATCCTCGAATCCGAACGCCACGGCCACCGGACCGGTCGGGCGTTCCAGTTTGAGCCCGGCGTCCTTGGCTGCCTTGGTGAACAGCGTGTTCTTGACCACCTCGAACCGCATACCCACTTCGCGCAGGTTTCCCTGCAGTTCCTGCTGTTCGCGCACGCCGAGGCCGTGGTAGTCGGCGAAGACGACCGCCTTCGCGTCCTTCAGCGCCTCGGTGAGGGCCTTGAGTGTCGCTTCCTTCTGCTTGCGTGTCTTGGGCATAAGTCGTGGGTCGTGGGTATAAAAAATCTCCGGTCGTCACCGAAGGCATACGCGAAACACGGAGTGTTTTCGACGTCTCCTGCGCAGCGGATTAAGGCGTCTTAGACGGCCGGCTGCGGTCTTCGGCGACAGGCTTCAGTCTATTGCCCGAGGCGAATCGCGTCAACGCTTCCTTGGCCTTCGCCTTGCCTATCCGCTCGTACCGGACGTACCGGATCCGGTATCCCCCGTCTTCCGCCGCTTCCGTCCCGACTTCCTTGAACTCGCCCTCGAACCCGGGGAAGAACGAGTCCGCCCCGTGGGTGCCGGAAACGTGCGTCAACTGGATCCGATCGGCCAGCGGCAACGCCAGGCGGTAGATCGCCGAGCCCCCGATGACGTGGACCTCGGCGTCGGCTTTCGCCGCCGCAGCCAGCGCTTCCTCCAGCGAGCCCACGACGACCGCTCCTTCGGCACGGTAGCCCTGCCGGCGCGTCATCACGATGTTGGTGCGGCCGGGCAGCGCCCTGCCGAGCGACTCCCAGGTCTTCCGACCCATCACGATCGGATGGCCCATCGTCAATGCCTTGAAGCGTTTGAGGTCGGCCGAGATGTGCCACGGGATCTTGCCGCCCTTGCCGATGCCGCGGTCCTCGTCCATGGCCGCGATCAGGCTGACGGTAAGGCGCTTGGGAGTGACGGTCAGAACCCCCCGGCGACGGTCACTTTGCCCTTGATCGGCGGATGCGGGTCGTATCCCTCGAGCAGGAAGTCCTCGTAGTGGAAGCCGTCGATCTCCTTGATATCGCGTCCGAACGTCATCGACGGAAACGCTCGCGGCTTCCGAGCGATTTGTTCGCGGACCTGGTCGAAGTGGTTGCTGTAGATGTGGGCATCGCCGAAGGTATGAATGAAGTCGCCGGGTTTGAGACCGGTCACGTGCGCGACCATCTGGGTCAGCAGCGCGTAACTGGCGATGTTGAAAGGCACGCCCAGGAAGAAGTCGGCGCTTCGCTGGTACAGCTGGAGCGACAGGCGGTCGTCGGTCACGTTGAAGTGGAACAACGTGTGGCACGGCGGCAGCGCCATCGCCTGGTCCGGCGTGGCGGCCATCTCGTAGACGTACTCGGGATTCCAGGCGGAGACCACCAGGTGCTTGCGGTGCGGCGTCGTCTTCAGCTTATCGATGACCCAGCCGAGCTGGTCGACCTCGCGGCCGTCCGTGGTCGGCCAGCGTCGCCACTGCACGCCGTAGACATTACCCAGGTCGCCCCACTGCTTCGCGAACGCGTCGTCGCTCTTGATCTTGGCGATGAAGTCGTCCTGCGAGAGCTCCTCGGCCTTGCCCTGCTCCGCCGCTTCCTTGTACTTCCGGTACGGCCACTCGTCCCAGATGTGCACGTCGTTCTCGACGAGGTACTTGATGTTCGAATCGCCGTTCAAAAACCATAGGAGCTCGTGGATGATGCCCTTCAGGAACACCTTCTTGGTCGTGAGCAGCGGGAACCCCTGGCTCAAGTCGAACCGGATCTGCCGCCCGAAGGCGCTCTTGATGATCACGTCGTCGCTGTTGTGGACGGGCTTCTCCGCCCCGTGCTCCATGATGTCCGCGAGCAGGTCCAGGTATTGGTATTCGGGATGACGCAGGTTTTGGATTTGTTTTCGTGCCATGGCGCTACTCGATCGTGAACGTCTTCTCGGTCTTATAGTACTCCGGCCAGTGCCGGTTGTAATGTTCGAACATCCGGCCGACCCGCTCTTGCGAAAGCTCCTCGAACCCCAGCGACGCCAGCTCGCCGAGGATGGCCTCCCGGGCCGTCTCCGCTTCGTCCGAGCTCGGCACGATCTTCTCGACTTCGGCAAGGTATCCGTATCCGGCGTTCCGGTCGAGGCAGACCGTATAGTCCTTATAGGCATACTCGATTCGCTCGCGGGACCATTTGGAGAGGAAGTCGTATCCCGCGGATCGGATCGCTTCGTCCAGCGTGTCGATGTCCGGCGCGGTCGTCCCGTACTCACCTTCCAGCCGTTCCAGCGCGTGCTGGTCGTCGCCGTCGCGACTTCCGCCCGCCGCGGCCTTGATCACCAGCAGGATCCTGCCGTCGGCATCGCGGGTCCGGAGCGCGTATGACTTGGCTTGCCCGATGATTCGCCGGAACGCGGCCAGGTCGTCCTCGCCGAGGAACTTGGCCACGGCCTTCGCGACCTTGTCCGGGTCGCCGTCCGAGTCGAAGTAATGGTTGAGCTGGTTCGACCGCGCGGTCTGCTGGAGCGCGCCGTCCGCCTGCTTCAGTTTCGCCACGAAGTCATCGGCGGCCTTCTTGCCGCCGAGCAGCGTCTTCACCTCGACTTCGAATTGGTTCGCGGTCGGCATCAGCGCACCGCGGACTTCCTTGCCGTCGCCTTGGCTGAAAGCTTCTTGAGGTTTTTCTTGACGGTCTTTTTCCGGTCGGAATCGCGGCCCGTCTCGTCCGTAATCTTGCTGGCATCGGGACTGCGTTGGCCGGCGTACTTGTTGCCCGCCTGGCCGTATGCCCGTTCGACCGGCGAGGACATCGTCTCGAACACGAACTGGCACACCCGCATGCCGGGATACAGCAATACCGGAACGACGCCGATGTTCGTAATCTCGAGGGTCAGCGTACCCTTCCATCCAGGGCTGACGTGGCCGGCCGTCGAGTGGACCACGATGCCGAGCCGGCCCAGCGACGAACGGCCGTCGATGCGCACCGCGATGTCGTCGGGCAGTTCGATGTGCTCGAGGGTCGATCCGAGGACGAATTCCCCGGGGTGGATCACGAACGCCCGGGGTCCCTTGGGCAAATGCGGCAACAGGGGCTGTTCCTTGACGTCGTCCGTGACATCGAGACCGGTGGTGAGGTTTGCGAACGTGCCCTTGTCTTGCGGATCGATGTACGGGGTCGAGGCGGGCTTGAACACCCGGAACCTCGAGGAAAGTCGGATGTCCAGACTGGCCGGCTGCAGCTGCACCTTGAGGTCCGGAGCCGGGCTGACCTTGATCTGGCCCGATTTGATCAACTTACGGATGTCGCGGTCGGAGAGGATCACTTCGCCGCGCCTCCCGCCTCTTTCGTGCCCGCCGCGGTTATCGTGTCGGGGTTCACCCGCACGCCCGGGCCCATCGTCGACGCCAGCGTGACGCTCCGGATGTATGTCCCTTTCGTGTCCGACGGCTTCGCGTCCCGGACCGCCCGGAAGTACGTCGCGACGTTCTTGGCGAGGTCTTCGGGCTTGAAGCTGGCCTTGCCGACGCCCGCGTGGATGGTCGCGTCCTTGGCGACCCGGAACTCGATGCTGCCGGCCTTAACCTTCTTGATCGCGCCTTCGGCGTCCTCGGCGACGGTGCCGCTCTTGGGGTTCGGCATCAGACCCTTGGGGCCGAGTACCTTGCCGAGCTTGCCGACCTCGGCCATCTGGTCGGGCATCGCCACCGCCACGTCGAACCCGGTCCAGCCGTCCTTCAGCTTCTTGAGCGTGGCCTCGTCGGAGACGAAGTCCGCGCCGGCCTTCTTGGCGGCCGCGGCCTTGGCGGACGGCACGAACGCCATCACCTTGACCGCCTTGCCGGTGCCAGCCGGCAGCTGCACGGTCCCGCGGACGCTTTGCTCCGCTTCCCGCGCGTCGATGCCGAGCCGGATGTGGATCTCGACGGTCCCGTCGAACGTGGTCGTGCTGGTCTTCCGGACGAGCGCGACCGCCTCATCGAGACCGTATTGCTTGCCTTCCTCGACCTGCTCGGCCGCCGCACGGTACCGCTTGCCGCGAAACTGCTCGCCGAGTGTCCGCGCGGGTGCCTTTACGGCAGCCTTCTTGGCCGCCGCTGCGGGTTTCTTGGCTACGGCGGTAGGCGCGGCTTTCTTCGCCGCCGGTTTCTTGGCCGGAGCCTTGTCCGCGGTTGATTTACTCGTTGTCTTTGCTTCTGGCATGGTTCATTGCGGTGCCGACGCCCCCGATGCCGAGGCTCCCGCGCTTACCTATTCACCCTAACCGAAAAACCGGCCGGAGTTTTCCCCAGCATAGGACAACCGGAGTAGACTACTTCTCGACCGTGACGCCCATCGAGCGGGCGGTGCCGGCAATGATCTTCTTGGCGGCTTCGACGTCGTTCGCCGAGAGGTCTTCCATCTTCTCCTTGGCGATCTCCTCGAGCTGCGCTTCCTTGATCGACGCGACCTTGTTCTTGAGCGCGTTATCGCTGCCCTTGCCGAGCCCGATCGCCTTCTTGATCAGGATGGCGGCCGGCGGCGTCTTGGTGATGAACGTGAACGTCCGGTCCTCGAAGATCGTCATCTCGACCGGTACGACCGTGTCGCCCATCTGCTTGGTCTGCTCGTTGAACGCCTTGCAGAAGTCCATGATCTGGATGCCGTGCGGCCCCAGGGCGGTACCCACCGGCGGGGCGGGATTCGCTTTCCCGGCCGGGATCTGCAGCTTCACGACGGTGAGTACTTTCTTAGCCATGAGCAGCTCCCGAACGTTCTTTTTCTGCCCTACTCATCGTGATATCAATCCCAGCCGCTTCATACCCAGCGCGCATATCTTCCACGAGCGCCCCAAGGCCTTCTATAAGTTGCAACTGCGCGACCACCCTTGCCTCCCGATTCGGTTCGACACAGAAGTAGTGATACTGGAGTTCTTCATTACGCTCGAAAAGTTCCCGGTACCGGGCATTGATAAACGGTTCGTCTTCTTCCGGGACACACTCCATCAGCCAGTAGGTCTCGCTGACAACCTCCAGCGCATCGGGGAATTCGTCATCACGCCCGACTTCCTCACGGGCTTTGCCAATCGTCTTCCGAAGTAGCGTTTCTTCGGGTCGTTCGTTCATATCTTCCTCACTTGCAAGAAGTCGAGCTCGACCGGCGTCTCGCGGCCGAACATGTTCACCAGCACCTTGATC
>JBBDZG010000008.1:0-5702 GCA_040900285.1 Patescibacteria group bacterium
TGTTCGCGGCCACCAACGAGGCCAAGATGCGCGGCTACTCCGCCGGCCGGTTCAGTTTCAACGTGAAGGGCGGCCGCTGCGAGCACTGCCGCGGGGACGGCGTGATCAAGATCGAGATGCACTTCCTGCCGGACGTCTACGTGCCGTGCGAGGAGTGCCACGGCAAGCGGTACAACAAGGAGGCGTTGGAGATCCACTACAAGGGCAAGACCATCGCCGACGTGCTGGAGATGACGATCGAGAAAGCGCTCAGGTTCTTCGAGCCCATCCCGGTGATCAAGCAGAAGCTCGGCACGCTGCACGACGTCGGGCTCGGCTACATGCGGCTCGGCCAGCCCGCCACCACGCTGTCCGGCGGCGAGGCCCAGCGGATCAAGCTGGCCACGGAGCTCTCCCGCCGCGCGACCGGCCAGACGCTCTACATCCTCGACGAGCCGACGACGGGCCTGCACTTCGAGGACATCAAGCGGTTGCTGTTAGTGCTCAACCGCCTGGTCGACATGGGCAACACCGTCCTGGTGATCGAGCATAACCTCGACGTGATCAAGACCGCCGACCACGTGATCGACCTCGGCCCGGACGGCGGCTACGCCGGCGGGCAGCTCGTGGCCGAGGGTACGCCCGAGGCGGTCGCCAAGACCAAGTCGTCCTACACCGGCCAGTACCTGGTCGGCGAACTCAAGCGCTCGAAGAAAGCGGCGCCGAAGAAGTACACCAGCCATCCGGTCACGGCATAGCAGTCAGGACGTCTTGCTTGCCGGGATACCGGACTGCTAGACTGACCTCTTCCGCACTTGACGGGAGAGGCTGAAAATCCTATGATTTAGCGCTTTCTGCGTATAACGTGTGCGGCAAGCAAACCGCTTCCTGCTTCGCGGGAGGCCGCCTCGGATCTGAAGCGACGCAAGAGTCGCTTGAGGTGCGCGGCGTAAGCAGGAACCTGAACAACTCGGATACGAAAGGAGGTGGCCTTATGGCCACCATGGGAAGGAAACTGTACCGCCGTGCCACGGGGCGCGGCCGGAGAAGCACGGGCGAAGGGGTCGTGAGCAGCCTCGATTTCCTCGATCAGATCGGGGATGGAGCGAAGCTTTTCGGCCGGTACCTCCTCATGGGGCTGGGTCTCCTCATCATCCTGTACCTCCTGTTGACGAATACGACCTTCGCCCTCACGATCATCCTCGCGGGCGGCGCCGGGTTCATGCTGTTCAAGAACCGGCGTGGCGAGGCGGCCGTCCTGATGCTCGCATTGGCCGCGTTGGGCCTCCTCGGGTACTTCTCCGGAATATTCGCCGGAGGCGTCACCGGCGGGGCGGTCCCTGAGGGGTTCGAGGCCGATGACCGCGGCTTCGTCATGGCTTGGATGGGATTCGCGACCGTCGCGTTGGCGTTCTGCTACCAGATCAGGTACGACTGGCTGGCGGGGCTGGCGACGGCGCTGTTCCTGGGGCTGATCGCAGTCCTCTGGAATCTCCTGGGATTCGGCCTGTCGGTCGGAGCCGGTGGCGTGGCGTTGCTCATAGTGACGCTGCTCTGCTACCTTCTCCTCTCGGCCTGGCTCACCGGCAAGGTGCTCCACATCCTGAAATCGGTCGCCGGCACCCGTCCGCGGGACCGGACCTCCCTCCGAAGACCGGGAATCATCGCCGGGGCGATCGTCATCGCCACGTACGTCTCGAGCGTGCTGTTCTTCGGGGACACGACCGACCCGACTTCCATGGGACTGACGGTTTGGAAAGACGGGCGGTTCGACCAGCTCTTCTACGGCACGTTGCTGGCCGTGCTCGCGGTGACGATAGCGGTCGTAGGGGTGAGTCCTCAGGAATGGTTCAAGCCGGCCAACGACCGGGAACGGGAGTTCTCCGACGGCCTGGAGGAGCACCTCGACGAGTGGGCGGACCTCACTCCCGAGCAGCGGGAGCTGGTCATCGTGTTCTGGCCGTTCCAGCGCAAGCATCGCTTGCTGGAGGTCGGACAGGACAAATTCGTTCCAGAAGCGCTGGGCAAAGCCGACGTGACCGAACAGGAGGTCACCGACGCGGGACTCGACATCGACACCATCCGTCTCTGGCTCGGCCGGAAGTTCGCGGCCGATGCGGTCGTCGCGGGAATCGTCCGTCAGAACGGACGCCTGTTGAAAGCACGGCTCGATGAGATCGGAGTCGAGAACGAAGCGATTGAGGTAGAAAACGAACTAACCAAACATGACTACCAAGAGGTCGTGCGACGGTCTCGTTGAAATGAAAGGGGGATTCGGGGTTGCGACGCGCAAGCAACATTCACGCGCGTCGCGACCCCTTTTCCATTTGTCCCGAATCCCGCATCGTCCCGGATTACGCCGCCGGCCGCTCCCGGTACAATTGGTCTGATGCATCGCGTATCACACCAGCTCGCGACGCTTCCGGCCAAGCCGGGCGTCTACCTCTTCAAGGACGAGGCGGGGAAGATCCTCTACGTCGGCAAGGCGAAGCGGCTGCGGACGCGCGTCCGCAGTTACTTCTCGAAACGCGCCCAGGCGGACCCGAAAATCCGCGTCTTCGTTCCGAAGATCCACCAGATCGACACGGTGGTCACCAAGAACGAGGTCGAGGCGCTGCTGCTCGAGTCGAACTTCATCAAGCAGTACCGACCGCCGTACAACGTCCGGCTGCGCGACGACAAGCACTACGTGTTCATCAAGGTGACTCTGGGCGAGCGGTATCCGCGGGTGAGCACTGCGCGTCGGGTGACCGACAAGCGCGCCCGGTACTTCGGGCCGTACACGGACGGCCGGGCGGTCCGGTCGACCCTGAAGACGCTCCGGAAAATCTTCCCGTATTGCCTGCCGAACGACCCCTGCGACGACCCATCGCGCCAGCGGCCCTGCTTGTACCACCACCTCGGCCTCTGTCCTTCGCCGCAGTACGACAAGATTTCCAAGGAAGACTACCGGGCTAACATCGACGGATTGATGCGAGCGCTGGACGGCAGGACGGACGACGTCCAGGAACGGCTCCGGTCAGAGATGCGCGACGCGTCGAAACGCCGCGCGTTCGAGCAGGCCGCGGGCCTGCGCGACCGGTTGGCGAACTTGGAGTCGTTGCTGGCTCGCCAGCAAGCAGTGGACCCCAAGCTGGCCAACCGGGACGTGATCGGCTTGGCGCACGAGGGCCGGCACGCGGTGGCGGTCCTGCTGACGGTCCGTCAGGGCCGGGTGGTCGCGCGGAAGGACTTCGGGTTCGACCTGTCCCGCGGTGCGCAGGAGAGCACCGAGGCCGAGCTGCTCGACGGATTCCTCGGCCAGTACTACAAGGCGGCGACCAGCCTGCCGGACGAGGTCCTGGTGCCGCTGAAGGTATCCGGCGCCGAGACGGTCTCGCGCTACCTGTCGGAACGGTGCGGGCGGAAAGTGCCGGTCGGCGTCCCGCGACGCGGCAACCGCCGGCAGCTGCTGGAATTGGCCGAGGAGAACGCGCGCGAATACCTGACCCGCCAGCAGGCCCGCTGGAGCTCGGACGCCGCGCGGCGAGAGCAGGGATTGTCCGGCCTGGCCGATGCGCTGGAAATGACAGTGCCACCGGTCCGAATCGAGTGCTACGATATCTCGACGCTTGGCGGCACGGCGACGGTCGGCTCAATGGTCGTGATGCGGGGCGGCGTGCCCTCGCCGGCCCATTACCGCCGGTTCCGAATCGGTACGGTCCAAGGGGTCGACGACTTCGCGGCGATGCGGGAGATGCTCGGCCGCCGGTTCAAGCGGATGAAGCCGGCGACGAAAAAGATCGGCGCCTCGGGTCCGTCGACTCCCGAGGATGAATCGTTCGGTGCGTTACCCGACCTCATCGTGATCGACGGCGGCAAAGGACAGGTCTCGGCCGCCGCCGGAGTCCTCGAGGAACTCGGTTTGTCGGATGTCCCGCTGATCGGCTTGGCGAAACGGTTTGAGGAAGTCTGCCGCTGGAACGGCAAGTCGGCTATCCCGGTTAGGCTGGCGAAAGACGCGCTCGGCTTGCTTCTGCTCCAACAGCTCCGTGACGAGGCGCACCGGTTCGCGATCGCCTACGGCCGGAAGACGGCTCGGAAATCCGTCGCCGGCTCGGTACTGGACCGGGTTCCCGGCGTGGGTCCCGCGAAGAAGAAACTGCTGATCCGGCACTTCGGTTCGGTGCAGGGCGTCCGCGAGGCGAGCCTGCCGGTCGTGCAGGCCGTCGTCGGCAAGGCGGCCGGCCGGGCGGTGAAGGAGCACTTGTGAGCCGCATGGTCGACGGCGAAGTGAAGATTTGCGGGACGACCTCGGAGGATGATCTGCGGATCGCGGTCGAAGCCAGCGCCGGCGCGATCGGTGTCGTCTGTCCGCCGAAAACCGGCACGCGTCATTCGGTCGACGCGGAACAAGCGTTTCGGTTGGTGAAGGCGGCTCCGGACGACGTGACGACGGTATTGATTCCGCGTCTGACCGAACCCGGGGCGATTATCGAGCTCACCGAAACGGTGCGCCCGGACCGTTTGCAACTCGGGGAAACCGAGGACATCGACGTGCTGGTGGCAGTCGTGAAGGCGGGGGTTGCTCCCGTCGTCGCGCAAGTGGTCCATGTCACCGACCGGTCTGCTATCGAACAGGCCAAGGCATTTGCCAAGCATGCGGACGTCATCCACCTTGATTCGGCGGGCGCGGAGCCGGGCGGCACCGGCCGCACCCACGATTGGAGCGTCAGTAGGGAAATTGTCGACGCGGTCCGCGCGCTCGGGAAGCCGGTGATTCTGGCGGGCGGACTGACCGCCGACAACGTTGTCGCGGCTATCGCGGCCGTCCGGCCCGACGGCGTGGACGTGGAGTCGGGAATCAAGGGTCCCGGTAGCGCGCACGATCCGGGCAAGGTCGCCGCGTTCCTCAGGACGGCCCGTGCCGCGTTCGAGTAGCGTTTCATTGTTAGCCCGGCCGTTTTTCGGTAAGGTAAACGCTGCATGGACTGGACCCGCATCGCGTACGGATTCGCCGCCAACCTGCTTGGCATCTTCGTGGCGACGGTGCTCGGCCTGGTCGATTACGGCGACAGCTTCGTCACACTGCTGTTTGCCGCGCTGGTGTTCGGCATCATCAACGTGCTGATCCGCCCGGTCATCACCATCCTGAGCCTGCCGGCAATCATCCTCTCGTTCGGATTGTTCATCTTCGTGGTGAACGCGTTCATGCTCTGGCTGACCGGCGTGGTCGTGCCCGGCTTCGAGACGATCGGGTTCTGGCACACGGTCGGCGCCGCAATCGTCATCGGCGCGGTGAACTTTGTCTTGCACGCGCTCCTGAAGGACGTCACCCGGGATCACCTTGAGAAGGCACGCAAGGGGATTCGGAGGTAGGAGGCTCGTCATGCGGACGGTACTGCAAGTTATCTTGGCCATCGACGCGGTCTGGCTGATTACGTTGATTCTGCTGCAGAACCGTGGCGTGGCGCTGTCATCCACGTTCGGCGGCGCGGACAGCTCCGTGAACTACCAGCGCCGTGGCGCGGAGAAGGTCCTGCATTATCTGACCATTGCCGCCGCGCTGATCTTCGTCGGCGTGGCATTCGGCATCCTGTTTGTATAATTGATACGTGACCAGATGCGCCGGCCCCGGCCGGCATCCGCGCCGGAGTGGCGGAATTGGCAGACGCGCACGGTTCAGGGCCGTGTGGGGGCAACCCCGTGAAGGTTCGACTCCTTTCTCCGGCACATTGAAAAAA
>JBBDZG010000009.1:0-5473 GCA_040900285.1 Patescibacteria group bacterium
AGCAGGTCGCTGACCAGCTTGCTGCCGCGCATGCCGACCGGCTTGAACCGGTCGCCGGCGCGCGGCGGGCGCACGATCAGCTTGTTTCCGATTTCCTCCACGTCCGCGACCACCGCGGAGCCGGTCGGCTCCGGACGGGCCTTGGCCACCGTCTTCGCCGATACCTTCCGGTCGCCGAACCTCGCTTCACCCGGCACCGGCAGGGTCACGCGCTTCGGCGGCGTGGCGGCCGACCCGACCCGGAGCACGACCGCGTCGTATTGCCGGGTCGCCGTCACACCGCGCGGCAGGTGCGCCCGGCTGCCGGTCTGCCGGTGCAGCAGGTCGTCGAGCTGCTCGAGGTGCCGGAGCGCGAATCCCCGCAAGTCGCCGGCCAGCTGCCGGAGCGCTTCCCGCCAGACCAGATGACGTACGCCGCGGTCCAGCTTCATCAGCCTGGCCCGCTTCAGCTTGCGGCCGGTCCCGCCGGTGCTTTCCGTGACCTGCGCCAACTCCCGCGCCGCCAGCATCCGGGCGACCTCATACTCGCTGGAGAAGACTCGCATGGACTGGCTGACCGTCTCGACCAGCTGTGGGTTGATCTTCCGAAGGCTGCGGACGACCTGGTGCCGGATCCGGTTGCGCGCGATCCGGACGCTGCGGTTGGTCGGATCGCGGCGGAACCTGAGCTTCCGGCTCCGCGCGTACCGGACGACGTGCGACCGCGGGACCGCCAGGAGCGGGCGGAGGACCTTGCCCGACAACATCCGCATGCCGGACAATCCCTGCAGCCCGGAGCCGCGGGCCAGGTGCAGGAACAGCGTCTCGACCTGGTCGTCGGCCTGGTGCGCCGTGACGACGAAGTCCGCTTTGCGCCGTTTCCGTACCGACTCCAGCCACCGGTACCGTGCCTCACGGGCCCGCGCCTCCATGTTGCCGCCCGGATTCAGGTCCAGTCGCGTCGAGGCGAACGGCAGGCCCAGTCCGTGTGCCAGCGACTCGACGAACTCGCGGTCCTTGGCGCTGCCGCGCCGCAGGCCGTGGTCGGCGTGCGCGACGATGAGACTCAGCCTCAATTCGTGGCGGAGTTCGTTCAGCATATCCAGCAACGCGACCGAGTCGACGCCGCCGGAAACGGCCACGACAAGTTTCTTGCCGCGGTAGGGCCGAAGGGTGTCACGCAGGTCGTCGTGGAGCTTCATAATCGCAGAGCCTCATAACCCCAGCGTACCGCGATGTTACCCTGGGAGCATGAGTCGGAGCATGGGGGATCGCGTAATCGTCATCACCGGTGGAACCGGAACCCTGGGGAGAGCCTTGGCCGAGCACCTGAAGGACGACACCGTCGTCCTGGTCGCCCGCAGCGAGGAGAAGCTGAAGCGGGTCGCGGACAAGACCGGCGCGTCGCACCAGGCCGGAGACATTTCCGACCCGGAGCAGGCCCGTCAGGTCGCGACGGATATCCTCAAGGAACACAAGAAGATCGACGCGCTGGTCAACGCCGTCGGCGGATGGGCCGGCGGGCCGCTGGATGAGACGGAACCCGGGACGATCGAGCGGCAGATCCGTTCCTGCACGCTGGCGCCGATATACGTCACGCGCGAAATCTACCCCGCGATGAAGGAAGCGGGTTCCGGCCGGATCGTCAACGTCGTCTCCCAGGGCGGATTATGCGCCGAGAAGCACCAGACCGCCTACGCCGCCGCCAAGTTCGCGCTGCGCGGCTTCACGCAGAGCCTGGAGAAGGAGGCGCATGACTTCGGCGTCACCGTGAGCGGCATCTATCCCGGCGCGTTCGGCGAGGACGAGAGCACGGAAACCGAACTCAACGTCGGTGAGATCGTCGAGGGCATCGGGTTCATCCTCAGCCGGAAGCCGGGGGTGAACGTCCCGGAAATCGGCATCAAGGCGACCAAGTTCTAAGACCGCCCGGCCCTACCCCGTGAATTCCTGTGAGAACGCCTCGCCACGGATGCCACCGTCCGCGCAGCCGACGCCGAGGCGGCGGAAATCCGCTTTCAGGATATTGGCGCGGTGCCCGGGCGAGTTCATCAGGCCGGTGTGCGCGATGTCGACCGTCGGGGCGAAGGCCAGGTTCTCACCGGCCACCGCGTACGTGATGCCGGCGGCCGCCATGCGGTCGAACGGATCCTGCCCGTCGGGATTCACGTGGGAAAAGTAGCCGCGCGCCAGCATGTCCCGTGAATGCTCGAGGCCAACGGCCCGCAAGCGGTCGTCCCACTCCAGCATATCCAGACCCCGCTTGGCCCGTTCCTGATTGGCCTGATTGAACAGCCCCCGGGCGTCGTTCAGGCATTCCGAAGCTGCTTCCTTCGTGAACCCGAGCTCGGTCGTCTCGTTGCTGCCGGTCTTTACCGTCTTGAAGGCCAGCGTGTCCCGCAACGCCTGTCCGAAGAGGCCATTCACCTGCTGCTGGAAAGCGGTGCCGGCCGACAGCAGCCGCTGGCCGATGGCGGATTCGACGAACGGTCCTTTCGAAGACGCGGGGATGGGAGCCGATGCGACGATCAGCAGCAGGATGGTGACGAACACGACGCCTTTGCCCGCGCCGGGAATCGTGCCGACCGCCCGATTGGCCGGGTGGTCCGTCAGGTCACGCGAGATGCCTCGGCTGGCGAACCGCCAGCCGCGCGAGACCGCCAGCTCGGTCGCCATCCAGAGCACCATGAACGCCCCGAGGTCCAGGATGCTGCGAGGGGCGTCCAGGAACCCAGCGAACACCCCGCCCAGGGGTTTCGACAGGATGAACGCGACCGCCAGGCCCAGAACGAACCCGATGAGTTCCGCGGCACTCGCCAGGAACCCGCGACGGTAACCCAGGTAGGCGTATCCGACCAAGGTCAGGATGATCAATACATCCACCATGACCCCAGTCTACTGAAAATCAGGTCCCGCGACGCGCCGGCCTATCCGGCCGCGATCCCGCCTTCGCTCACTCGACTACCCCAAGCAGCATGTTGTACCCATACTCCGGGAACCAGGCCATCCCCTCCTGCACGGGGGTGAAGAACTCCCGGTAGGTGCCGGGGGGCACGTTGGCCGTCAGGTACACCGTGAACAGGGCGGTCTCGCCCGGGGTGATCTCGGTCACGCTCTCGGTGACGTCGTCCGGGCCCAGGTCCCCGGCGAGGCTCTCCACCCGGCCGTCGATGTCCGAGGCCCGGTTCACGAAGGGCCAGGGGTCGATCCCGCTCATGGTCCGAAACGCACTGGTGCGGTCCCGGGGCCGGCTGGTGCCGAAGCGGACGGGATTGGTGCCGCCCACCGGCCAGGACAGCCTGCCGGTGTTGGTGACGGCCACCCGGGCGTACATCGTGCCGCCCTGGCTGAGGCTGAACTGGCTGTGTTCGTAAACGGTCTTGGCGAACGAATGGTCGCGCGCCTTGGCCACCGGGATCGGGAAGTACGTGCCGTAGTCCTCGGGCAGCCAGGTGACCGATTCCATCACCGGGCGGACGTACAGGCGGTATGACCCGGCCGGCTGGTCGTCGGGGATCGTGATCGTGAAGTCGAACGCGGCCGTCTCACCCGGCTCCACCGTGGCGACGTTGCCCGGATCCGTCACGTTCGAGTCGACCGCCGAGGGCCGGTTCGGAGCAATCCAGGGGTCCGCGCCGTCCAGCGTGGCGAAGGCCGAGAGGTGGTCCCGAGTCCGGTCCGTGCCCAACCGGAGGTCGCCGCCGATCGGCCAGGGTTCGGTGCCGGTATTCTTCAGCCGCACGGTCACATCTTGTTCGTTCACACCCGCGGTAATCTCGGATGGCGTGGCCGACTTCGAAACGAACTCATAATTGTACCCCGGAGGCAGGACAGTCAGTGCCCAGTTGATTCCGATGTCGCGCGGGAACCAAGCCACGCCCTCGGCGACCGGCCGGAAGTATTCCTTGTACGCCCCGGTTAAGGCCGGTGCCGTCGCGGTGAAACTGAACCGAGCCGTCTCGCCCGGCTGGACGGTATGGATGTCGCCGTCACCGCCTCCGCCGGACTGGTTCTCGAATGTGGCGGCGCGGTTCGGGGCGATCCAGGTCGCGGAGAACCGGCTGCTGCGATCCCGCAGGCGATCCGTACCGAGCCGGACGACCGGCGAGCCGGTGTTCTGCCAGGTGTTCTCGCCCTCGTTCTTCAGGTCGATGTAGATATCCGTAGTCTCGCCCGTATGGAAGCTGACGTTGTGCTGGCTCTTTTCCACGAAGCTGTAGTCCCAGTACCGCTGGACGGAATAGAGGTCGCTGTAGACCTGGGCGCGGTTTCGGATCGTTCCGAGTCGGGCATACAGATGGTCTCCCGGGCAAGCCGTACTGCAGTAGTTGCGATGGCCGGCGATCCGGTACTGGCTGCGGCGGCCGCGGGCTGGCGGGCACCCGCTCGAGGCAGCCGAGGAGACGCCCTCGTCCAGATAGGCGGCCGTCGCTCCGAGCCCGTACGGGGCGATTTTGAATCCCGCGATCTTCCCGATGTTCTCGAGTAGCGCGCTCTTCGGTCCCACGTTCTGGAAATTACCCAGTGCCGCGATGCCGATACTCCGGTCGTTGAAGCTGTACGTGTGGCCGCCCTCGACCTCAACCGTGTTCGCCTCGGCGAACGACTTGTTGTAATAGCGACCTTGGAAGATGTGACCGCTTTGGTCGACGAGGTAGTTGTAGCCGATGTCGCCCCAACCCAGGCTGTTGGCGTGGTAATCCCAAATCGCCCGCACGTTGGCGGCGCTTCCGGAGAACGAACTCGTGGCGTTCGAGACGGTGTGATGCACCATCACCCGGCTCAGTTTGTGGTACCGCGGCGTCCAGCGCGGCGAGCCGTTCGGCTCGGGAGACCCCCACTCCGACCGTGAGTAAATCCGAGGATTGGAGATGGCGGAGGCCTGGCTGCCGAAGAGCCGGCCGAGCAGGGTCTTCTTGGTCGGGTCGGGCCCAGTCGTCGCGTCGATGGCCGTTACCTCGGCATCCGAGACTTTCACGCCGCCGCCTTCGCCATGCAAGGCAAACCGGTACTGCGCCCGTTTCGCGTCCGCCGTCAGCAGGATCGCGCCATGCCCGGTAGGTTCTGCGAAGTCGGGCCTGTCTCCGCTGCTTTCGATCTCCAGCCATTCGCTCCAGCCGCCCCCGTCGTGAGTCCGTACTTCAATATGCGCGTCGCCGCCGCCTTGCTGTACCCAGCTGATGCCGATCGCGTTCGTCTTCGGCAATCCCGTCTCAAGCTCCGGTGACTCATACGCCAGTTCGGTGTCCGTCGCGATGGCGTCACCGGGCGCGGTGTCGCGGCCGGACGTGACGCGCCCTTCGGACAGGCTGTTCCGGCCGATGATGTTCTGCTTGATGTCGGTCGCCGGCTGCTGCGAATCCAGGTACAGTCCGGCCGCACCGAGGAGCAGCAAGGCTCCGGCCACGACTCCAGCGTACGTTTTTTTGTGTCTGTTACTCATCCTCAAAATTGTCTCACAGTACCGCAAATGGTCGTAAAAGTCAAGTAACCA
>JBBDZG010000010.1:0-26294 GCA_040900285.1 Patescibacteria group bacterium
GATCCGGGTCATGTACTTGATGTTCTTCGGCTGCTGGACGAGGATCTTCAGGCAGGCCTCCTCGCAGCGCTCGTACTCGCGGTCCCGCCAGGCCTGGTCGGCCTCGGAGGAGAGCTGCTCGAAGCTGCCGGACTGGTGCCGGGTCGCGTCCACGTACGCCGGTTCGCTGGGCCGGGCCGGGACGTTGCCGACCCGCTCGCCGGGCGCGTGGACCGCGGAAACGGCCGACTTCTTCGGCGCTTGCCCCTTCGTATCCGCAGGGGCGTCGGAATCGTCGGCGGAACTGGGGTCGGCGGCGGTCGCCGCGGTGTCGGCACCGGCGTCGGCACCCCGCGCAGGATCGCCCGCGAAGATCGGTGTGTTGTCGTCGTCGTCGGTCTGGCTGTCGCCGCTTCCGACATCCTCGGCCACCGTCGGCTCTTCGGAAATCGGTTTCTTCTTGAAGAGGCCGCCGGCCATCTCGGTCACCCGGTGCACGGTCCGGTCGGCCACCCGGCCAGCGTTCCGCGCGTGTTCCTTGACGCTCTCGGCCGTATCGGCGGTGATGTTCTTGTGCCCGGCGGCCGCGTCCGTCTCGGAAGCGGATGTCGTCTCGGCCGGTTCGGCCGTCTCGGACTGCGGCACGTCGACCTTGTCCACGCCGAACAGCCGCGCCTCGACGTCGGGCCACCGCCGCGCGGCATATACGATACCGGCGACGAGGGCGATGAGGATAAGGGCGGTGAGCATCTAAGTGCCGAGGTTGAGGAGTAATTGCTCCAAAAGAAGCTGAGTGTTGGGATTGTAGCGCAGCTTCCTGCGAGCAGCAAATAACCGTATCAGACTGTCTATGCGTTTGGCTAGGGGTACGGTCTCGGCCAGGCGTGCCGCGGCGGGGCTGGCGGCGGCCCCGGGTCCGGCCCCGCCGGGCGAATCCGCGCCTTCCCGGAGTGACTCGCGATAGAGGCCGATCCATGTGTCCAGGCGCTGCGGCAGCGCGTCGGGGTCCTCGGCCAGCCGTTTGGCCAGCGCCATACGTTGCGGCACCGGTTCGCGGATGGCGTCCAGCAACGCCGATTCGGTCTCCCGGACCGCGGCATCCGCCGCCGGATCGTCCGCCAGCCGGATCGCCGCGCCGGGACGCTCCGCCGCCCGAGCCGCGATGCCCTTCGCATCCTTCACGCCGCGGGCGGCCAGTGCCTTAATCAGCTCGCCGGCGGGAACCGGCCCCAGCGACACCCGCTGGCACCGCGAGACCGTCGTCGGCAGCAGGCTCGCCGGAGACGGCGCGGTGAGGATCTGGACCGCGTGGCGCGGCGGTTCCTCAAGGAGCTTGAGCAGCGCGTTCTGGGCCGGCACGCCGAGCCGCTGGGCATCCGGGATCAATCCGACCTGGTGGCGCCCCGAGTGCGGCGCCAGGTTCAGCGCGTGCGAGAGTTCCCGGACCTGGGCTATCGTCAGGGTGCCGTCCGCGGGAAGCCGGTGGTAATCGGGGTGGTTCCCCGCCTCCCGCAGCCGGCAGGATGCACACGATCCGCAGGGGCCGTCCGGCCGCTCGCAGAGCAACGCCACCGCGAATCGGCCGGCCAGCGTCCGCTTGCCGATACCGGCCGGGCCGGTCAGGAGATACGCCTGCCCGCCGACCCGTCGTCCGGCCCGTCCGGACAGTCGGGCGGCGGCGGCCGCGTTCCCGATGAATTCCCGTGCTTCCATCGGTTCCATTGTAGACTACGCGCGCCCACGGTCCGCCCCGGACCGCCTGGACGTTATTTTAGCTCGGTTATCAACAAAAACATTGATTCCTGCGCCGATCCGTGCTACCATGCCGTTCGATGATCGAAGTGAAGGACCACCGGCTCGAGTGCACCAAGTGCGGCAACACGTTCGTCTTCACGGCGAAGGAAGCTGCGCGTTTCAATGAGAAGGGGCTGACCAACATCCCGAAGAAGTGTCCCGACTGCCGCGCCAAGGACCGTGCCAAGCAGGAACAGAAAGTCCGTGCCCAGGTGACCTGCGCGGAGTGCGGCACCGCGTTTGAGGTGCCATTCGAACCCGCCCGGAATGCCGATGGTTCGCTCGCCCGGCCGGTGTATTGCGTCGAGCACTTCGAGCGGCCGGGTGCGGCGTGAACGCGGCCGGCTGAACGTTCGGCTCCCGGACTTCAACCTGCGGACTTCAGCGCGCCGCGTACCAGGCCGGTCAGCTCGTCCACCGCGTCCCCGAGACGGTCGTTCACGACGGTGGCGTCGAACTCGTCCTTGGCCTTGAGTTCGATCAGGGCCGTATCGGTACGCCGGCGGAATTGCTCGGCCGATTCGGTGCCCCGTTTCTTAAGCCGGGACTTCAGCACCTCGACCGACGGCGGCTGTACGAAGACGCAGTAGGCGCCCGGCAGGTTCCGGTGCAGATTGCGCGCCCCTTTGACCTCCAGGTCCAGCATCACCGAGGTGCCCTTGGCGAGCTTCCCTTCGATCTCCGACCGGAGGGTCCCGTAATGGTAGCCCGAGAAGCTTTCGTGCTCGACGAAATCGCCGCGCTCGACACGTTCGGCAAACTCATCCGGTGAGAGGAAGTGGTAGTCGACGCCGTCGCGCTCGCCTTTCCGCGGCGGACGGGTGGTCGCGGACACGGCGTACGCCAGCTCCGGGATCCGCTCCCGCACCGCGCTGATCAGTGTGTTCTTGCCGGCGCCCGACGGACCGGTGATGACGATCGCCCTGTCTGCGGCGGCTTTCATCGCAGCGCCTCCAGGAACGACTTGAGATCAGCGGGCAGGGGCGAACTGACCGTGACGGCCTGGCCTGTCCGCGGGTGCTTGAACGCGAGTTTCGCGGCGTGCAGGAACTGCCGGTCAAGCCCGGGAACGGCGGCACCGTACGTCGCATCCCCGGTGATCGGGTTGCCCATCGCCGCCAGGTGGACGCGGATTTGGTGTGTCCGGCCGGTCTTGGGTTCGACCTCGAGCAACGCGTAGTCCGGCCCGCTGTCGTTCGCCAACCGCTCGATGACCTTGTAGCGGGTCACCGCCGCCTTGCCGTCCGGCCGGACCGCGAACTTCTTCCGGTCGGCATGGTGCCGCGCGATCGGCGCGTCCAGTTCGGCCTCCGGCTCCGCGGGAATCCCGCGGACCAGCGCGAGATACGTCTTGGTGACGGTCCGATCCTTGAACTGCTTCGAGAGCGCGGCGGCGGCCTCCGCTGTCTTCGCGACGAGCAGGATGCCGGAGGTATCCTTGTCCAGTCGGTGCACCAGTCCGTGGCGTTCCAACGACCCAACCTGGGGAACATGCCGCGCCAGCCAGTCCAGCAACGTGCCGCTGCGGCGGCCGGCGCCGGGATGCACGGCCAAGCCGGCCGGCTTGTCGATCGCCACGAAGTCAGGATCGTCCCGCAGGACGGCAGGGGGTGGCGGCTCAACCATCCCGCCCCTTGTCAGCTCCCCGCCGCCAGAGGACGGTGATCAGTATCACCGCGCCGGCGATGATCGAGAGGTCCGCCACGTTGAAGTGGGCGGTCGGGCCGATCGCCACGATGTCGAGCACGCCGTCGTACTGGACGCGGTCGAGCGTGTTCGACGCGGCACCGGCCAGCAGCAGCCAGAACCCGGCCCGGACCTCCGGACGGACGCTGCGCGTCAGCCGGTACCCCAGGAACGCCGAGATCGCGACACCGGCCAGCAGCAGGACGCCGTTGTCGATCGGCAGGCCCAGTACGCCCTCGCGGTTGTAGACGGCGCCGAGCCGGAGCGGCGGCGCGATCAGCACGGTACCTTGGCCGGCGACGAGCCATTTGGTCAGCTGGTCGGCCAGGACGACGCCGGCCGCGACCGCACCGAAGCCCCGCGGCGGGTCGAGTCGCACGCTCACTTCGAACGCCCCACTCCGTAGCGGCGGGCCAGTACGTACGAGCCGACCACGATCAGGACCAATCCGGTCAGTACCGCCGACGGGATGCCTCCGACTTCGAGTGCTTCCTCCGACCGATGCCAGGCTTCAAGCGCGACCTGGACGAAGCCGAGCAAGACCGCCGTGACCCAGAACACCAGGCCCGGCTTGGCTTTCCCGGCCCCGAGTTTCCACAGCCGGTAGCCGTAGATGGCGATCGCGGCATACAGGAACGCCGCGTACAGCGCCAGCGGGTGGGCGCCTTGCCCTTGCGCCGCCAGCGCCAGCCGGTCGTCATAGGTCGCTCCCCACGGCAGCGAGGTAGGCGTGCCGAGGAAATCGCCGTTCAGAAAGCTGCCGATCCGGCCAACGGCCAAACCGGCTATCCCCGCGATCGCGACGACGTCCAGCCACTGCCAGACGGCACCGGGTCGGCCGGTGCCGGCTGGCTTGCCCGCGACCCCGGTGCCCCGGTGCCAACGCAGGGCGGCCAGCAGTCCCGCCAACGCCCCGATGATCCCGCCGGCCAACGCCAACCGGCCGCCGCCGACGGCGAACCAGTTCCAGAACGAGCCGGCTTCTGCCGGCCGGAGCAGCAGGTACCAGAGCCGGCCGCCTACCAGCCCGCCGAGCGCAGCGGCCAGGACGTAGTCGGTGAACCGCTGGCGCGGAAGTTTCGCCTGCCCCGCCAACAGGTACGCGGCCACTCCCGCCACGCCGAACCCGAGCACCACGAAGACCCCGTAACTGTAGACGGTCAGGGGGCCGAGGCTGAACAGGATCGGCTGCATGGTTCTTATTGTAATGAAAAAGGCGCCGAACTAAGGCCACCCGTAACAAAAGTAACTTGGTGCTTGCCGGCGCCAATTTCCGATGTCAGCATCCGACCGGAGCCGGAGGACCAGGCTTCGAAAAAGCGCGTGAAAGGTTTGGGGCTCCCCGAGCGATCCGGGAGCCCCGGCCCGTGCCATCTTGGAAGTGCCGGGCAGCAGGCTTGGCGCCACCGGTCTGAGCCTGACCGTTACGAGCGTTTGTTTTGATTTTCTCTCGTCGGGAGACTCAGACCGGTGAAGCAAAGGGTTGCTGCCCGGCACGGAAGGGACAAACGTGAATGGTCTTTTTCGAAACGTTGGTTTTCGTTTGGGAGGGTTGAGGACGCACCGTGATGCGTTCCTCTTTTGTGTTTGTTTGTCCGTTCGTCCGCTGTGGTGGGTGGGATCGGCACCCGCTCGAACAGCAGGGCGGCGAGCACCTTCTTGGCTAGCGATATTCGGTCGATGAAGGTGTGTTGTTTCTTTTGATTTTTCCTTCGCAGTTGACGCTGCGTCTTCGGAGAAAGTGCTCGCTTCCCCGCCGTTCGGGCTGGATCCCCGCTTCGGCGGGAATCTGGGTGATCGGCATGGGCCTGGTTTGAAAAGTGCTGGCGGCCGGTTTCGGGCCTAAAAAATCCCGACGTCGCGGGTCTTTTCGACCACCGCTCAATCGGGATTAAGTCACCGTAGCACTATGAACAAGACCTGTCAACACCTTTTCAGGTTTTTTGTTCAGGTTGTTCTGCGGGCCAGTTTCCGCTGGTCGTGCTTGACCACGGCGCGCTGGACGCGCCGTGAAACCGCTGCGCCGAGCGGGCCGCTCGAGACGTGCTGGGCCAACCGGTAATGCAACGAACGACGCTCCGATCCGGCTAGCGCCAAGTACGCCTCGGTCTTCGCGATGGCGACGGTGTGGCTGCCGAACAGGCGAGACCAACCGACTTGGTGAAGCTCGGCGGGTTCCGGCACGCGCTGGCTCCAACGTTCATGTCCTGGAAATATGCCGATCGTGCCGTCCGGTTTCGTCACCCGCAGCATCTCCCCGATGGCCGACGCGGCCGACTCCCAGTCGAAGTGCATCAGGCAGTGCGAACTGACGACCTGCTCGAAGGTGTCGTCTTCGAACGGTAACTGCCGGACATCCGCGGCCACGGCGTCGACCGGGTCCTCGGGCATGTGGAAGGCGTAACTGAGGTCGGCCCGGATCACCCGGCCGGCGTGGTCGGGGCTCTCGCGGACCTCGGTCGCGAACGGCGAGTTGCCCGCACCGACGTCCAGGACCAGCCCGGGTTCCACGGCGATATCCTCCCCGAAGAACTTTCGGTATTCATCAAGGTCGCGCGAAGTCCGCAACAGGTAACGGTCGTTCGGATCGAGGTCCTCGGCCTCCAGCGCGTCGAAACGCGATACGTCGAATGTCTCCGTCTCCGGCATAACGATTCAGCCTAGGCAAGCCGCGAGCGGATGGCAACGGCTCACGACCGTTTCGCCGGCTTCGCGTCGGCCTTCGCGTCGGCCTCGCCGACCGGTTCCTCCGGCAGTTTCGCGAACTGTTCCAGCCGTTCTGCCGTCTCGGCCTGCTTACCGCTCAACGAGCCGGCCTTGTCGATCTTCCCCTTCATCCGATCGAAGTCCTTGGTGACCGAGTCCGCGCTCTTGCTGGCGTTGCCGAGGTGCTTGAACAGCAGGTCCAGGCTGCCGCCGAGCTTGCCGGAATCCTGCTGGATCGCCCGCAGCTCGGCCAGGACCTCCTTGGCCCGTGCTTCGATCTGCTCACCCTCGAAGCTTTTCAGCACCAGTTGCAGGAACAGGTAGAAGTTGTTGGGCGAGACCAGGATCACGTGCTTCGCCGCCGCGAAGTCGTACAGGTCTGTGTCGGCGTAAATCTCCTGGAACACCGCCTCGCCGGGCACGTACATGAACGCGTAGTCGACCGTATCCTCGCCGGGCAGGATGTACTTCTTGGCGATGTCGGTGACGTGCTTCTTCACCTGCTGGTGGAACTCGCGGAGCAGCGGCGCCCGGCCGTCCCCGCCTTTCACCTTCTGCGCCGCCAGCCACTTCTCCAACGGGAACTTGGAGTCGATCGGGATCATGCCGCTCGAGGTCAGCACCACGGCGTCGACCTTCTCGCCGCTCTTGAACGTGTGCTGCAGCTTGAACTTGGCCTTCGGCAGGCACTCGGACAGGATGTCCTTCATTAGCGACTCGCCGACGTTGCCGCGCAGCTTCGGCGACCGGAACACCTCCCGCATCTCCTCGATCGACTGCCCCATCTTCTGGATCCGGCCGACCTCCTTGTTGAGCTCGGCGATCACGCCGGCGGCCTTGTCGAGGCGTTGCCCGATCTCCTTGCTGGCTTCCTGCGAACCGCGGCTGGCGTGGCGCTGGTCTTCCTTGAAGTCCTTCAGCCATTGCATCAGGGCGGAGTCGCCGTCGTCCGAGGCGCGCGCCTTCCGCTGCTTGAGCAGCTCGTAGTAGACGGTGCCGATCATCACGATCAGCACGACAGCGGCGAGTACCAAAATAGTAGTCATATGTATACGTTACTCCGTTTTCGCTTCCGTTTCCAGCTTAACAGTCGTGGATATTCGAGGCTGCAGAATCTTGAAATAAACTTATTGTTATGCTACTTTTGCAGGCTAGTTCTTTCACAGCATATGCGGCGGGGAGCCGGCTGGAAATCCAACGGGTTTTTAACCGGCTCTCCGTTGCTGTTGCGATCGGGCAAGACGGAGAGAGCTACCCCGCCCGGTCGTAGAGGAAAGGCCGAACAGATGAAAGTCAGGATTTACTTTGACCCCGAGAAGGTCGGGGTCAAGCCCAAGGAACGGCTCGGGACGAACACAATCCACGGGTCTGAGGACCCGAACCGAGCATTCCTAGCATTTCCGTACATGCCGCAGGAACTGCCGGACTGGCTCCAAGCCGAGGATGTAGCACAGTGCACGATCGACGCTCATGGCAAAGGCGTGGCGCCCAAAGAGGGCAAGTACGTCGACGGAAACAGCTCCGCCTACGCCACCGTCGAGATCGAAAGACTCTGCTGGTACGTCCACGTGGAATGCGCCGAGGCGCAATCCGACAAGCCTTGGAATCCCTTCGAGG
The DNA here is from genome assembly GCA_040900285.1 of Patescibacteria group bacterium. Lineage (GTDB taxonomy): Bacteria > Patescibacteriota > SICC01 > SICC01 > SICC01 > JALYJZ01. The sequence continues at coordinate 7,783 of JBBDZG010000010.1, forward strand.
AGGCGTCCCGGATGTTCGACCAGATTCGGCAGCACGCACTCGATCCGGTCGTTTCCTGGGAACCACCCGAGCCCAAGTAGAACTCTATCCCGCAGCAACGGAAGCTCGGGCGAGCAGACACCATACAACGGTACCTGCTCGCCCGCTTTCGCATTTCCTAAATCTACAGCACGTCGTCCGGCGAATCGACGAGGTTGGGCTTGGACAGGTCGTAGATCGAATCCTTGCGCTCGACCACCACCCGCCAGCCGGCCTCCTTCGCCCGCTTCAGGAGCTTCCGGTTCGGGTTGAACGCGATCGGGTTCTCGACCATCTCCAGGAGCCCGACGTCGTCTTCCGTGTCCCCGACGCCGAACGATCCCGCGAGCGTCACCTCGGCGTGCTCGGACAGGAAGTACTTCACGATCTTCTCCTTGCCTTCCATCGGATAGAGGCCGGACGTCTTGCCGGTGAACTTGCCATTCTCAATCTCCTGCTCCCAGCCGAAGATGTAATCGAACTTCAGGTACCGATCGTACTCCTTGAGCGCCTGGACGGGCATGCCGGACACGGCCATCAGGACGTACCCCTTGCCGCGGAGCCGTTCCAGTAGGTCGTGCGTGAACCGGTACTGCCGGTCCTTGAGTTCGCCGATGACCGCCCGGGCGAACCGGGCGAACTTCCGCTCGTCCAGGCCGATGAAATGATGCTCGATGAAATGCACCAACTGCTCGTTGTACTCCTCGAAGCTCCCCTGCCGGTCCTTCCAGGCGTTCTTGGCCGCTACCAACTCCTGGTAGACGGTCTCGGGGAGCAGGTCCGTCGCGATCATCCGGTCGACGATCTCGACCATCACCGCCGAGCGGAACAGCGTCCCGTCGATGTCGAAGACGGCCAGGGGTTTGGTCTCGTGTTTGTGTTCCGGCGTCACGATCTTAGTGTAACGCGGTCAGGCGCTACTGCGTCCGATGCTTCGGCGAATCCCCCGGGCAATCGGCGAACGGACTGCACTGGTGCGGCGACGGGTTCGGCGCAAAGTTCCCTTTCCGGATCTCGGCCGCCGTCTCGACGATCCGTTCGCGCATCGCGTCGAGCTGCCGCCGGGTCGGCGTCGCGGCCGCAGCCACCCCCGTCTCCACGAAGTTCAGGACGATCCGCTCCGGCGCCTTCCCCGTCTCCTCCTCGTACGCCAGCGCGTAGATCTGGAGCTGCTTCGACTGGTCGCTGGCCTTGATCTTCTTCTCGGCCTCGGCCTGCGTCGTCACCGACTCGGTCGTCTTGTAGTCGACGATCGTCGACTTGCCGTGGTACGTGTCGATCCGGTCGAGCCGTCCGGTCACCAGGCAGCCGTCAAGCGGCATCTTGAACTGGTGCTCGACCTTGGTCGGCGCCGGGCGCTTGGCCTCTTCGGCGAGGAATCGCTTGATAATGTCCGGCCCCTTCTTCCGCGCCGCCGCGACCTGGCCGGGCCGTTCCTCGGGCAGCGTCGCCAGTCCCCGCTCGAACCAGTCCAGCGCCTCCTTTAATTTCGGCGTGCGCCCTTCCAGTTTGTCGCGGTTGATCCGCTCGATCACGCGGTGCATCAGGCTGCCGTACTCGGTGGCGAACCGCCGCTCCTCCGGGAACCGGGCGACGTGCTTCCAGTAGTACTTGAGCGGACACTCCCAGTAGTCGCTGAGGCGCGAATAGGACAGCCGGACGATCTCGTCCTTCGGCCGGGCCGCCGCGACCGCGGTCGCAGGCATCGATTGGCCCAGGATCCGCCACGGGTCCTGCGGCGCGCCGTCGGATTCGGGCAGCGTCGTGGCGACGTCCGGACCCAGCGCCTCCGCCACGAACCGGCTCGGCCGCCAGACCTTCTTGGACTGGTAGTCGCTGGAGGCGGACATATAGCAGAACCGCTTCGCGCGGGTCAGCGCTACGTAGCAGAGCCGGCGTTCCTCGCGGATATGCGCCGCCCGGTCGTCCTCGGCGCCGACGACCGGGTCGACCGAGAGCTGGCTGCTCCGGCGGTTCGCCGGGAACTTCTCGTTGACCATCCCGGCTACCGCGACCACGTCGAACTCCAGGCCTTTCGCGCCGTGCGCCGTCATGATCCGGACGGCGTCGTTCTCCGCATCGAACTCCGCCGCCACGGGCTCGTCCGAAAGCGCCACGATGTCGCGGTAATGGTTCGCCCAGCCGGTGACGCTCGGGTCCGCGGCGGTGGCGGCGTACTGCCGGAGCCGCGCGAAGAGCCGGCCCAGGTTCTCGACCGGCTGCTCGTCGCCGCCCTGCCTGAGCTTGTCGGCGTAACCGGCTTCGGCCAGCCATTCGTAGAGCAGCTCGTCGACCGGCTTCTGACGGGCCCGCTTGGCGTACTCGCGGATATCGTCCTGGAGCCGCGCGATCCGTTCCTCGCTGTCGGCGCGCTTCGTGACATCCCAGCTCAGCACCTCCCAGAGCGGTTTGTGATATCGCTTCATCTTGCTGGCCGCGTCGAACAGCGAATCCATGGGGACCGCGTAGTGCTCGCTGGCCGCCAGATGCTTGAGCGGCGGCGAGTCGTGCGGGTCGGCCACGGCCAGCAGGAAGCTGACGCAGAGCTTCACTTCGGGCTGGTCGTAGAGCCGGCCGCTCCGCTCCGCCAGGAACGGGATGCCGGCGGCTGACAGCGCCCGCGTGAAGTGGTCACCGAGTTTCCGCTGCCGGACCAGGACTGCCATGTCCTGCCACGGGACGCCGTGCTCCTCGTGGTGGTGCTTGAGCTTCGCGGCGACGCCGTCGGCCTCGTCGCTGACCGTCGCGAACGTCAGGAATTGCGGGACGGATTTTTCCGTGACCGTCTCCGCGGTCAGACGCTTGTCGAACTTATCCTTGGCTTCGAGCCGGTCCGGGTTCTTCTCAATCAGGTTGTGCGCGGCGTCCAGGATCGGCTGTGAGCTGCGGTAGTTCTTGGTGAGCACCACGCGGGTCGGCTTCCGGTACGTCTCCTCGAACCGCTGGATGTTCTCGATGACCGCGCCCTGGAACGCGTAGATGCTCTGGTCGTCGTCGCCGACCACGGTGAGGTTGCCGGCGTCACCGGCGACCGCGCGGACCAATGCCGCCTGGACCGTGTTCGTATCCTGGTACTCGTCGACAAGGACCCACTTGAACGTCTTCCGGAGCCGCGCGGCGACGTCGGGCTTGTCCCGGAGCAGCCGGAGGGGCTTCTGGATCTGGTCGCCGTAATCGATGAAGTAGTGCTCGTCCTTGAGTCGCTCGTAGGCCGCGTAGGCCGCGGCGACTTCCTCGTGGCGCTTCAGCGCGCGCCTGGCCTCCGCCTTCTCGTCGGGGTCGGCGAGCTTCTTCACGCGCGCGGCCTCGGCCTTGCACCACTTCGCGTAGTCCTCCGGCCGCAGGTCGAACGCCTTGGCCTTGTTGATCGCGCCGCGGATCTCGGTCAGGAACCGGGCCGGGCGGCCCTTGGGCTTGAGCGTATCCAGCGGCAGCTCGTCGAGGTGATCCTCCAGGAAGATCACCTGCTCGGCATCGGCCAGGAGCTGGTAGCTCGGCGGCAGGCCGACTTCGAACGAGTACTCGCGCAGGAGGGCGTCGCCGAACGCATGGAACGTCTGGATGTGTTCCGGCAGCGCGGACAGGCCCATCCCGATCAGCCGGTCGAGCATCTCGCCGGCGGCCTTCTCCGTGAACGTGATCGCGAGGACCTCGGACGCCGGGACATTCTTCTCCTCGATCAAGTGCGCGATCCGCCGCGTGATCACGCTGGTCTTGCCTGTCCCCGCCCCGGCGACGATCAGCAGCGGCCCGTTGCCGAACTCGACCGCTTGGCGCTGCTCCTTGTTGAGTTGAGGAGTCGCGTCACCAGCCAGCCGTGAAAGGTTTGCCTTGGCCAGAGGCTTACTGACAGAATCAGGTTTTGTTTTCACCGAAGTTTGCTCCAATTGAAGTTATCATCCAATGCATACCACATATTTTTCTCTAGTAGACTAAATCCTTTCATGCTTCCTGCTCCTTCAGCTCCTTCGGGACCTTTTCCTTTTCGCCAAAAATCGTAAGTCATTTTTTTGCCATCAATAGTTTTGAAGTTCTCAGACATTACTTTCAAGAGCTGGCGGAAACTGTTTTCGTTTAGGTCCACTCCTTGCGCCTTAATTAATATCTTGCCGAGCAGGCCATGAAGGGAAAAGAAACCGGGCGTTTTCTGAATCACGTAGGCCTTGGGATCGGCAAAAGCTTCTGGAAACGTTCTACTAAGTGCATTCCAGAAGGCACTAATTTCCTTCACAGCCCTTGTAAGGTCACCCCTTTTTTCAGCAACGTCTTTGGGATTAATTGTCTGGTATGGTCCTGACTTGAAAATTGGCTTGAGCGATTTCACAAACGAAGTTTGTTTAATGGTGAACACTCCTCGGGGCGATGTCTCGTTTGCCAGAGTAATCCTGCTATACCAGGGACTGGCACTATCTTTACGGATGTCTAGCGTGGCACTTGTTGCCGCGATCTCCCAAATTACGTTCTGGTCTTGGCTATAATCTACATTTTCATCTAGCATAAAGTGCCGTCTCAGTAGCTGAACCAGAGACGTATCAACTCGCTTTGCAGTTGAGTTCATCGTGGCAAAGATTTCCGCCTCTTCAAGGTGGTCAAAGTTACTAACAACAACAGGCAGAAAGTAGTTGTCCATTGAAACTTCTCGGTCTTTAGCCATTTCAGCACCTCGGATACGATGCTGACCATCAACGATAGAGTAAGGATAACTATTAAGGACTAGGTCGACCGTGCCATCTTTATTCTTCGGGGGTGTTAACTTATCGGTCGTGTTAATAAGTACGGAGCTCGGTAGGACATTGGCGTGACTCTTTGTGGTTTCCCCCTTTAGGTAGGTAGCAATTTTTGAGGCGTGACGTTCCACTACATCACGCTGGTAACCTTGCTCTTCTTTCTTGCTACCCTCGTGGTAAACATTCGTTCGGAACTTGTCACGATTGATCAGTTCCTCAGCGGGCAACGAGGTAACGTAGAGCGTTACCTCTCCTTGTTGAACGGGAATTGCTTTAACTTTGATCGGGTTCATCTACCTCCTTAAATTAACTACGCTCTGAATGTATCAGAACGTAATCTAACTGTCAAATATCGTACCGTACGAATTCATTCATATCCTTTGTGCCGGGTACCCTCGCCTACTCGAATAACCCACCCCCGCCTTTGCCCGACGGCTTGCGCGACAGCCGGCGCGGGCGTTTCCGCGGCTTGGCCGACGAACCGCGCGGCGGACCATGCGACGAACTCCCCGCCGCCCCCGTCGAATACGTCATCCCCTGCCGGGTCGTCCGCTGGAGCGCGCCGAACGCCGCGCCGGCCGCGGCGACCAGCGTCGCCAGGACGATCAGGCTGAACAACACCAGGCCGCGGATCCGCACGAACTCGGTCCCGAGCAGCAGATCGAAGTAGTCCGCCACCATCGGCACCAGCGCCCCGAGACCGATGATCGTGCAGAGCACCACGAACGCCGCCAGGCCGACCCGCAGGTCCTGCGCGCTCGGCGCCATCGCCGCGGTGATGCTCGACGCCAGGTACGCGAACGCCAGGAACTGCCAGCTCGAGACCTGCAGCTCGCCGAGGCCGACGAACCCCGGCACCAGCAGCACCGCCAGCAGGTAGACCGCGATCGCCGCGCCGAGGATCGGCGCGACGGTGATGATCCCCTCGCCGAGCGGCAACCGGGCCGGTTCGTGCTCGACGTACCCGCCCTCCTCGGCGAACACCCGGACCTTCCGGATCCGCGCGCCGGTGACGATGCAGGCCAGCGCGTGCGAGTACTCGTGGACGATCACGCCCGGCGCGATCAGGTAGCGGTACGTCCGCCCGACGAACACCCGCGCCAAAAAGTAGTTCGCGGCGTACGACAGCCCGAGCGTCGCGCAGAGCAGCGCCAGCAGTTGGATTCCGGGATTAGTTATGATCGCTTCCATCGTGTCCGCACACCACGTCCGGTCAGATCCAGCTCTTGAGCCACATCCGGCGGCCGTAGTCCTGCACGTCCAGCGGCAGGCCGGTCCAGACCGGGTAGAAGTAGGCGAACGCCAGCAGTGCCAGCCAGAGGAACGCGACGGCCTGCTTCTTGCCCCAGCGCCAGCCGATCCGGCGGGTGACCGCCAGCCAGAAGACGGGCACGACCGCCAGCAGCGTCCCCAGCGTCACCGCGACGCCGCTCGGCACCGGGACGATCCCGTGGAGCGACTGGCCGAGCAGCGTACCGAGGATGCCCGTCGCGCCGATCAGCAGGAACCAGCCGACGGCCTGCGGCCAGGGATCGCGCGGCCGCCACTCCCAGCTCCGTCCCAGCGCGTACGCCAGCAGCAGGATCACGAACGGCAGGGCGCCGGCGTAGTGGTAGATGAACAGCACGCGGTCGATCAGCGCCCACGGGCCGTAATGCGCCAGGATCGCGAAGAGCAGGAAGCCGAGCACGAGATTCCGTTCGCGTCGAAGCGTTCGCGCCGCTCCCCGCGGCACTCCCCGCACGAACCGCCAGAGCGCGAAGCCGGTCGCCGCCAACCCGCCCCACCAGACGACCGGGTTGCCCATCGCCACGATCCCCTGCCACTGGCCATGCGCCGACTCAAAGTAGTACGCGACCGGGCGGACCATCGCGGGCCAGGTGTACCATTCCGAGCCGTACGGATGCGTCGCCTCGAGGTTGTTGTGATAGTTGAAGATCTGCTTGTGGATGCCGAGGATGCTCTCGCCGGTCGAGTCGAACGGCACGTGGGTCGCGAACAACCCCGCGTAGACGAGTACCGGCACCGCCCCGAGCCAGGCCAGGTAGTGCCATATGGACAGCAGGTTCTCCTTCCGGGCGCCGATCGCGTCGAGCAGCGCCTGGCCGGTGCCGCGGCCCGGACGTCCGCCCGGCTTCAGGCCGAACAGCCGCCCGACCCATCGCCGCTCGCGAAGCGCGAGGACCAGGAGCAGCGCCGCGGCCGGCGCGACGAACGCCAACGTGATCCATTTGAGCGACAGGGCCAGGCCGAGCATAACGCCGGTCGCGGCCAGCCAGCGGAACGCGGCGCGGCGCGAACCGGCCTGGAGCGATTGGATGAACAGCAGGTACGTCGCCAGGTTGAACGTCACGACGAAACCGTCCAGCACCGCCGTCCGCGACTCGACCAGCAGGAAGCCGTCCAAAAGCGCCAGGGCGCCGGCGAAGAACGGGACGGCCGTCCCGCCGAACAACCGCTTGGCCAGCAGGTACATCAGCGGGATCACCGCCGCGCCGAATACGGCCGGCACGAACCGCCAGCCGAACGAATCGTTCCCGAACAGCCATTCCCCGCCGGCGATCAGGAACTTGCCGAGCGGCGGCTCGGCGTCGAAGAACTCGGTGCCGGTCAGGTAGTTGTGGGCGAAGACCGCGAAGTACGTCTCGTCGAAGATAATCTTCGGCGGATGGTCCAGATTGACGAACCGCAGCAGCAGCGCCGCCAGCGTCAGCCCGCCGATGAGGTACCAGTCTCGCTTGGTCAGTTTCCGGATTCGCTCCGCCGCGTTCACCATTCAAGCGTACCACCCCGCCAGCTCGCGCCTTGCTGACAATGATGTCCCGCGGTCGCTATACTATAGTCCGTTATGCCCGATTCCGACGATCTGGCGTTCGGCGACGAACATCCGCTGAACGTCCAGTACACCACCAAGGACGCCCGTCTACTCAACCAGACGGAGACCGGCATCGCCCGCGCGATCGCCGAGGAGTCCGAGAACTTCCTCGAGCGGCAGTACGGCCGCGTCTTCATCGTCACCGACACGCCGTTCACCGACGACGCGTACGACGTCGGCGAGGTGATCGCCGACACGTTCCAGCGCGAGTTCTTCGGCGACCTCAACCGGACCGTCGGCGAGTCGTTCGAGAACGCGCTCACCGCCCTCAATCAGACGCTGGCCGACCTGGCCGCCGAGGGCGATTCCGACTGGGTCGGCAAGCTGGACGCGGTCATCGGCGTGATGCACGAGAACGGGATCTTCGTGACGCAGGTCGGCAAGGCCCAGGCGTACCTGATCCGCGGCCACTCCTCCACCGACATCACCGAGGGCTTGTCCGAGCCGGGTTCCCAGACCGCCAAGACGTTCCAGAACGTGGCCGAGGGGAAGCTCGAGGTCGGCGACAAGGTCCTGTTCACCACCAAGGAACTGCTGGACCACTTCCCGATCCGCGATCTGCGCCGGACGGTGTTCCTGCACCAGCCGGTCCGGGCGGTCCAGAAGCTGACCGAGGGGCTGGCCGAGAAGCGACCGGAGCGGTTCGCCTCGATCATCGTCGAGCTGACCACGGTCGACCTGATCTCCTCGGAGACGCTGCCGGACGAGCCGAACGAGATCATCCTCTCCGCGCCGCGGGGACACTTCGAGTCGCTCCAGAAGTTCCGGCCGTTCACGAAGGAGACGCCGGCCGGCGAGCTCTATGAGAAGACCAAGCGCCGCTGGGAGCGCGAGTTCAAGCCACGATTGAAGCGGAGCGCCGCGCGGGCGGCGCACCGCGCCCGCAGCTGGAATGCGTCGCGCAAGGGCGGGACGCCGCCCCCGCCGCCCGGTCCGAGGTCAGACGACGGGAGTCCGGACGCCCCGGGCGCTCCCCGGCACGCTCCCGGAACACCCGAAACACGGCCGGTACGCCGGGAATCCCGTCCCGACCGTCCCGCGGGAGGGGCGGCGGCGGCCGGCGATACCGCCAAACGGATCGGCGAGGGGCTGGCGGACGCCCTCCGCCCGGCCGGGCGCAAGACGAAGGAACTTTGGCAGCGGAGCGCCATCGCGGATTCCGCGGCCGGCAAACGTGTCGCGGCCGCGCTCGAGCCGGTGACCAAGCGGGTCAAGGCGCTTCCCTGGCGGCGGCAGTTCGCCGGGGAGAAGCGGGTGCTCTACCGCAACCTGATCATCACGGGGATACTGATCTTCGTCATCAGCGTCGGACTGTCGCTGAACGCGACCCAGCAACGGAAGGCGGAGGACAAGGTCCGCGCGCGCATCGGCCAGATCGAGGAGCTCCAGGCCAAGGCCGAGGCCAGCTTCATCTTCAAGGACGTCCCCGGCGCCCGGAAGCAGCTGGCCGAAGCGGACGGCCAGGCCGGCGCGCTGGCCGAGGAAGACATCCTGCCGGACGAGGTCGCGGCGCTGCAGCGGAGCCTTCAGAAGTCGTACGACCGGATCAACGCCGTCGTCCGCGTGAAGGATCCGATCGCCGACCTTGGCGAGGAGGCGGACAAGCCGCTCACGCGGCTGGTCCAGTCCGGCACCAGTTTCTACGCGCTCGGGAGCAAGACCAAGGTCGTCAGCTACAACCTGAACGGCGGCAAGCTGTCTTCCGGCGACAACCCGCCGACCTCGAACGGCGTCGACGGCACCGCCACCACCTCGAACGGCGACGTCCTGCTGCTCACCGACAAGCCGGCGATCGTCCAGCTCGACACGTCCAGCGGCGTGGCCGCGGAAGTCGACCTCGGCACCGGCGGCAAGTGGCGCAAGGGCGTGGCGCTGGACACCGTCCAACAGAACGCGTACGTGCTGTCGCCGCAGGACGACCAGGTCTGGAGCTACACCCGGACGTTGTCCGCGTTCAACAAGGCCGAGCCGTACTTCGACGGCAAGGTCGAGCTCGAGAAGGCCGTCGACATCGTGACCGGGGCGGCCGTGCACATCCTCACGTCCGACGGTTCGGTGATCCGGGCTACCGGCGGCGAGCGCCAGAAGTTCAACGTCGCGAAGGCCCCGGGTCCGGACAGTTCGCTGGCCGGCGCCAACGCGCTGGCGATCAACTTCGCCAACGATCATATCTTCATCGCCGACCCGAAGCACGGCCGGATCGTCGAGTTCAACGCGGACGGCAAATACGCGCGGCAGTTCCGTCACGACGACTTCGGACAGCTCAAGGACATCGTCGTCGACGACAAGACCGAGCAGCTCTACGCCGTCGCGGACGACCGGTTCTGGGAAATCAAGCTGTAAGCTGCTCGTCGAGCAACCGGTAGACCAGGTCCCGGCGCGCGCGCCGGTGTGCGTCGGACGGCTTCTCGTTCGCCGTGATATCCGCGGTCAGCATGCCGAGGCAACGCTCCGCCAAGCTGGCCCGCCACACCGAATCGAAATCGTCGATCCCGAACGCCTTGGCACGGCTCCGGAACAGCTCCGCCCAGCGCGCTACCTGCGCGCGGAACGCCGCGTAATCCGTCTCCGACCAGTCCTCCGCCATCATCACGTCGGACCACACCGCGAAGGCAGGTTCGTAGCCGGGCGGGTGCATCTTGGCGTGGCCGAAGTCGGTCAGGTAGACCTTCGGACCTTTCACATAGACGTCCTTGGGCTTGAGATGTCCGTGCCCCCAGGTCATCGCCGCACCCCTGAAGACATCGTCGATCAAGGCGAGTCCTTGCGTGAACCGGGGTACGAATTCGTCCGGGGCCAGTACCGGATCCTCGCCCGCTCCTTGCCGGGCGGCGTCCGCTTCGACGGCCATCCGCAGCCACCGTGCAATCCGGTACCGGTGATATTCGTTCGCCGGGAGCCGTTCGGCCAGCGTCAGCGGCCGGGTGGGACTCCACTGGCAATGCCCGTGGTACTCCGCCAGGATATCCGCGAACCGCTCCTTATCCTTTTCGCTCAGCAGTGAACTCAGGAATGACCCGCCCTCCAGACGCTCCATGATCAGCCAGCCGGCGTGGTGGTCGAGCACCTCGGACGCGTATAGTTTCGGGGCGCTGATGACACTGCTCCGGTTGTCCTGGTGGAACTGTTCCAGCGATCGGGGTTCGTCGTTGATCCGATGGTCGCGATACACCTTCAGGACGGCCGGCTTCTCCCCGAACGTGCCGGCGTAGATGACGTTCCGATTACCGTCGCCGGACTCGTAGATCTTTTCGCCGAGCTCAAATCCGTCGGTCGATTCGGAAAGCTCATGGGCTTTCCGATCCAAATTGCCAAAGCGTTCGTCAGACTTACCGTGATCGGGAGTCAAGATATTCCTCCCAGTGCTTGATAATCGATTTTCCATCCGTGGCATATTCACCTAGTTTACGCACCGTACGTTCGATAGCTTGGTGCGTTTCATCATCACTGGACGCCTTATCAAGTTCCCGGAGCAGTAATACCGGACCGACCGTGACACGCCTCCGGTCGGGACCGCCGTTATCAACCGCCCGATACGCTCGAATCGATTCGGCACCGTTCGCCATCTGCTGGATGAGACGGTTCATCCCATCGAACATCCGTAGCTTTCCACCCCGCCCACGGACCAACAGCGTGGCGAACTCCTTATCAACCGGTTCGTTGGGAATCTGTCCAAGATACGAAGGGTATCCTTCCGTTTTCCCGGCACGGTATTCCCCAAGAATTTCCAGGAAACGACCCGTGTCCCCGTGGATACCCCTGATGAACTTCGTCATCTCAGTACCGTTCCCCATGCCGGTCATGATGAGATCCGCCACGGCAAGTTGTTCCTCATTCCAGGTGTACCGCTCATTACTGACTTCCCAGAAGACCCAGTTACATCGGTACGTATGTGATATACCCGCAAGGAAGCGCCAGTAGATTTCTTCGTCCAGTTTTTCTATCGATTCCAGTAGCGTGCGCAGTGCACGCTTGTCTGAAAGTAGCCGGTGCAGCTCGCATCTCAGGTAGTAGCCTCCGATTTCACGGCGGTCCACACCGGTGCGGAACGTCTTGAGTGGTTTCGGTAACTCGGATTGTCGCTGCGAAGGCATTCGCTTCCATTATCTCCAAAGTGAGCCCGTCAGCGTAGGCCAGGCTTCGGTTCTCCCGGGATACTCTTCCGCTTTCCCGTAGACACCGAACGGGTCATACGCCACAGCTTTCCGAGTACGCGGTGCGCGGCGGCCGCAGACCACGAAATGCAGATGATCTGGCGCGTATTGGGTGTATTCGCGTCCGGCCTGCCAGTCCTCGTACGTCCGGCGCCCTTTCCCCATGCCGGTCATCCCGACGGTACCGATCGGCTCTCCAGTCTCAACCTTGTGAGCAATACGCGGATACCCGGCCACTGGTACTCGTAGCTTTTCGGGGTGAACGAACTGCTTGTCCGCGCGCGGCTCGAAAAACGGGATGTGCTCGCCGTACGTATGCAGGTGCCCGTACTGCGTGTACCGGCCCGGCCGGTGCCAGATCTGCACGACCAGGCCCGAACCGAAGTACGTCGGTTCGCCGTCGATCCGGTTGACCGGCTTTCCCTTTTCCTGCCAAAGGTACTCCTCGTATGTCGCTACGGCATACCCGTCAGCCGCGGCCCGGACTTCCGTGCCGCGCTCAGCCTCGAAGTCAATCCCGCCGTGATCGCGCAGCCCGAACAGCTCCGGCTCGTAGTACCAGCCCTGGCTGATCCGCCAATCGTCCCCGTCCGACAATGGCGGTTCGAGGAACGCTTCGAATGGAGGCGTGCGTTTGGCCATTCCGACTGGCCTTATCCTACATCTTCTCCGGCAGCTCGATGCCGAGCACCGCGCCGGCCTGCTCTAATGTCAGCTTCGTCGCCCCGACCAGCCTGAGCCGGGCCGCGGTCAGGTCCTCGTCGTCGCCGACCACCCGGCACTGCTCGTAGAACTTGTGGAACGCGTCGGCCACCGCCAGCGCGTAGTGCGGCACCCGCTGGACCTGGTAATCGTCCGCGGTCTCCGCGACGACCTGCGGCCACTCCGCCAACTGCTGGATCAGCGCCGTCTCGGCCGGTTCGCCGAGCCGCGACAGGTCGGCGTCCTTCTTAGCCGCCTTGCCAGCCTTCTTCAGGATCCCCGCGATCCGCGCGTACGCGTACTTCAGGTAGTAGACCGGGTTCTTCTGCGAGTGTTCCTTCGCCAGGTCCAGGTCGAAGTCCATATGCGTGTCGACGCTCTTCATCACGAAGAAGAAACGGATCACGTCGGGCTCGACCGACCCCAGCAGCTCCTCGGGCTGCACCGCGGTGCCGGCGCGCTTCGACATCTTCTTCGCCTCGCCGCCTTCCACCAGCCGCACGAATTGCACCAGGATCACCTCGAGCTTTCCGTCGAAGTGCTCGGCCTTCCGCATGAACTCGATTCCCGCTTGGACCCGGGCCACGTCGCCGTGATGGTCCGCGCCCCATACGTTGATCGCCCGGTCGAACCCGCGCGTCACCAACTTGTGATAGTGGTACGCCAGGTCGGCGGCCAGGTAGGTCGGCGTGCCGTCGCTCTTCCGGAGCACCCGGTCCTTGTCGTCGTCCAGATGCGTCGTCTTCAACCAGAGCGCACCGTCCTTTTCGTACGTCGCGTCGACCTTGGCCAGGTCGGCCAGCGTCCGGTCGACCTCCTGCTTGTCGTGCAGTTCCCGCTGCTCGGAGAACCACCCGTCGAACCGGATGCCCATGCGTTCGATGGTCTTCCGGGCTTCCTTGACCACGAGCTCCGTCGCCGCGGCGCCCACCTTCCGGTCTGGCTTCTTGAGGTCCACCTGCTTCTTGAGCTCCTCGATGTACGCTCCGCCGTACGCGTCGTCCGTGCCCTTGAGCGCCCGGCCGAGCGTCTCGACCTGACCGCCGGCATCGTTGACATAGTACTCGCGTTCGACCGTGTGCCCGGCGCAGCCGAGCACGTTCGCCAGCACGTCGCCGACGTAGCCGCCGCGGGCATTGCCCAGGTGCAGCGGCCCGGTCGGGTTGGCGGAGATGAACTCGACCTGAATCTTCTCGGGCGCGTCGGGCTCGAACGTTCCGAACTTGTCACCGGCATCCAGGATGTCCCGCAACGCCTGCTGCCAAGCGGCCGGACTCAGCGTGAAGTTGAGGAAGCCGGGACCGGCGACCTCGACCTTCGCGAACCGGTCGTCCGCGGCCAACTTCCCCTGTAGCTCCTCGGCCAGGCTCCGTGGGTTCACGCCGCGCTTCTTGGCCAGCACCAGCGCGACGTTCGACGCGTAGTCGCCGTGCTCGGCCTGCTTCGGCCGCTCGACCGTGAACTCGGCGTCGCCGGCGTCGGCAGTATCGCGCAATGATGTCCGTATTTGTTGAACCAGCATGGTTTCCAGTATACCTATGCCACAATGGGACCATGAAACTCATCGCCAAGAACCGCCGCGCGCGGCACGACTACATCCTCGAACGTACGTACGAGGCGGGCATCGCGTTGACCGGCGGCGAGGTGAAGTCGGTGAAGGCGGGCGACGTCTCGATCCGGGAAGCGTACGTGAGCATCCGCGGCGGCGAAGCGTTCCTCCGCGGCGCGCACGTCAAGCCGTGGCATGGCGCGGCCGGCGCGAAGGCGGCCGGCGGCGGCTCCGGCCCCGACCCGACCCGCGAGCGCAAGCTCCTGCTCCACCGTGATGAGCTGAACAAGCTGGTCGGCGAGACGAAGGAGAAGGGCCGGACGATCGTCCCGACGGCGGTCGGACTCAGCAAGGGGTTGGTCAAGCTGGAGGTCGCGCTCGCCCGCGGGAAGCAGGCGCACGACAAGCGCCAGACGCTCAAGAAGCGCCAGGCCGAGCGCGAGAGCGCCCAGGCGATGAAGCGATCCGCACGATAACCAAGCGATTTTGACAGAATCCGGCATTCGTGTAGGCTTGGGCTCATGTCAGAAGGAACTTCCCGCTGTCCCGACGAAGGCGACCCGAGCTTATCCGAGAGCGTTTTTGGGCTGCGCGGGGAATGGAGTATGGCAGAGGTCCTGCGTGACCGCGCGGAGCAGAGGGGCGAACGTCCGCGCCTCGGTCCGAGACCGGCGTCGATCGCCGTCCAGGAGACATTGGCGGAGCTGCGCAAGCACCGGCGGGCGGAGCCGATGGTCGACCTGATGGACCGGCCGATCCCGACGGCCGAAGAGGAAGCCGAAGCGGCCGACGAGGACAAGGTCGTGCCGATCAGTATCGCGCAGCCTGAGCGACCGAGCACACCTCGGCCAGAGCCCGACGAAGCGCCCGATGCTCTTCAGGCTTGACCCGCGCGGTCAGCTTCTCGACCGTGTCGCCGTCATTCACTTCCGTCATGCCGCGGCTGAACACCGGCCCGACGTCGCCGTCCGGCGTGTACGCGAAGACGCTGGAGCCGGCGTACTTCCGGCCCGACGCCAGGACCGCCTGCAGCGCACCCGCCTGCGACAGCCCGATGCACGGGTCGGCGAACTCGCCGTCCGGCGTCTTGAACTTGTGGTAGCCGGGGTCCGGCAACAGCCCCGGATGGAGCGAGAGCACCCGCCACGGGAAGTACCGGAAGAACGCGGCGGACAGCTCGTACGTCCAGCCGGCCAGCACGACCAGGTCCGGGTAGTGCTTCTGGAGCTTTTGCGCCAGCGCCTCCTCGTACACTTGCCGCGGCTTCCCCTTCGCGGCGTACTCGGCGTGGTCCAGCACGATCGTCGGGACGTCCGCCTCGGCGGCCCGCACCAGTCCGTACGCGTCCTCTTGGTCGGACGCCACGCAGACGAGCTGGCCGTCGAACTGCTCCGCCTGCCCGTCCAGCATGGCTTGCAGGTTCGACCCGCCGCTCTTGTTCGAGATGAGTACCGCGATGCGTTTCATGTCCGTCTTCGTATTTGTGTCATGCCCGTATCGAAGCCATTCTAGCACGCCCGGAACGTGCCTGAAGGAACTAAGAATTAGCTCCATTGACATATTATCATTCGTGACGTAGAGTCAGCGGCTGCACGAGCACGTCATACCGCAGCGACCGATCGCACATCAACAATCAGAAGGGAGGGTTCGCAATGCGAACCATCGTAGGAACCACCATCGAGGTCGACCCGGGAGGAAGGGTGAAGATCAAGGACAGCGAGCTGCACCTTACAGGCGCCGACGGGCCCCGCGATCCGGTCGAGTTAACGGACGGGTGCACTCTGGCGTATGTCCAAAGTGACCTGCTCGGGCCGACCATCCTCGTGTCCGGCAAGGAGGGCAATCCCCTGTGCGCGCTCAGCGTGGACCGTCCGGACACGTACTACGTCGAGATCGTCGAAGATGACGACAGCGGATTCACTCAGGTCAGAGTCAAGATTCCCACCAGGGAACCCGCCCTTGCCTAGCCCCGACCCTAGCCTCAACCGCCGATCCGAACCGGCGCAGCACCCTTCACCCGGAAACAGCTTGGAGAACCGAGTTTCCGGCCACCCCCACCCAAGACCTTCGCGAGCAACGCAGTACCCTAGCAGTACCACCACCGCTCCCGAAGGTCTTTTTTCAGCTTTCCGGCACGTCCAGCGTGGCGAAGTAGTCGTCCTCGGTCTCGGCACGGCGGATCAGTTCCAGCTCGCCGTCCTCGCGGAGCAGCACTTCCCCGCAGCGGAGCTTGCCGTTGTAGTTGAAGCCCATCGCCCGGCCGTGCGCGCCGGTGTCGTGGATCGCCAGCACGTCGCCGGACCGGAGCTCCGGCAGTTCCCGCTGGACCGCGAACTTGTCGTTGTTCTCGCAGAGCGAGCCGACCACGTCGTACGTCCGGGTCTCCACTCCCGCCGCGCCCCCTTTTCCCGGCCGCAGCACCGTCACGTGATGGTAGGCGCCGTACAGCCCCGGGCGCATCAGGTCCGCCATCGTGGCGTCCACCCCCGCGTACTCCCGATACTTCTCCATGAGATGCCGTACCTCGGTGACCAGCACGCCGTGCGGGCCGGTCGGCAGCCGCCCCATCTCGGTCACGATCCGCGGACCACTGTCACCGAACGCGAACCGGTACTGCGTCTCGATCATCGCGGCGGTCTCCCCCAAGTCCAGCCGCCGCTGGCCCGGCTCGTACGGGATGCCGAACCCGCCGCCGAGGTTGATGAACTCGAACTCGATGCCGACCTCGTCCTGGACGCGGTGCGCCTGCTCGAAGACGATCCGGGCGGTCTCCGCGAAGTACTCCGGGTCGAGTTCGTTCGAAGCGACCATCGCGTGCAGGCCGAACCGCTCGACCCCGCCGTCCCGAAGCTGGGCGTACGCGCCGGGAAGCTGGATCGTCGTCAGGCCGTACTTGGCCTCGACCGGCTCGCCGATGATCCGGTTGCCGCCCTTGGCGTCGCCCGGGTTGAACCGCAGGCAGGCCAGCTCCGGCAGCTCGCCGACGTGCTCCTGGTAGTATTCGATGAACGAGGCGTCGTCGAAGTTGATGACCGCCCCGGCGTCGCGCGCCCGGCGGAACTCCTCGGCCGGCGTGTTGTTCGAGGTGAACATGACGTCCTCGCCGCGGAGCCCGGCCCGGAGCGCGAGCTCGATCTCCGGGCCGGAACTGGCGTCGGCGCCCATGCCCTCCTCGCGGAGGATGTCCAGGATCCGCGGGTTCGGCAGCGCCTTCACCGCGAAGAAGTTCCGGTAGCCGGGCGCCCAGGCGAACGCTTCCCGGAGCTCCCGCGCCGTATGCCGGATGCCCCGCTCGTCATACAGATGGAACGGCGTCTCGAACCGCTCGGCCGCCCGCTCGATCGCCTCGCGCTTGCGATCGAAGTCGTCCGCGTATTCGGCGTATTCGGGCGGCTCCTCGTCCTTGGGTAGGAATTCGGGAGCGACCGCATTTTCTGGGCTTTGCCGGTTGCTCATGACCACCCAGCGTACTACTATTCCTAGTCACCTTGAAATCGAGGAAAGGAGGAAGCAGTGAGCGTTTCCGTGACCGTCCATAGCGACGGCGAGGGTAACGTCACCCATGCCGGCAAGCGGCTGCACCCGGACGCTTCATACGAGCTCGATAGCGAGTGCAGGTACGCCCTGCGCAAGGGCGATCCGATCGGAAGCGGCCGTGAGGAGCTGCTGGTCTACGTCTACGACCTCAAGGGCGTCCGGGTCGGGATTTCCGTCGATCGCGAAGGCGACTACGTCATCTGCGACGACCGCGCCTTCCCCGTCGGCGGACCAGATCATCCGTTCGACCGATCATGACATCACATCCGCTCCTGACCGGAACCGCCCGGAGAGACAGTCAGGAACACCGAGTCTCTCCAAACCCCTTTTCCGCACCGCTGCACGCACCGCGGATCAGGGGTTTTCTTTTTGCATCGTCCATTCTATTCATGCTCTGTTGACTTGTTTTCTGACTATTGCTACTGTGTCTCCCTGCCCCTTAAATCTTTGGTGTCCGAATCCCGACCGAAAGGAATCGACCGAATGGACGAACTGAACCGTCCCCCCATCAGCCCCAAAGCCCAGATCATCATGCGGACCGTCTTTCCGATGCTGGCGCTCTTCTTCATCATCGTCGGCCTGATCGCAGTAACCGGCCTGGTGAAAGGATCGTACAGCCCGGGACTGGGCTGGCTCTGCATCGGCGGCAGCAGCGTTTCCCTGATCGTGTGGCTGATCGTCACCCTGACGCCCCCCGTACGACCCGGAACCCGCCCGGAAAGACGCTGACCTGGCGATCGCCGAACCACCCGCTCCTGACCGGAACCACCCGGAGAGACAGTCAGGAACACCGAGTCTCTCCAAACCCCTTTTCCGCACCGCTGCACGCACCACGGATCAGGGGTTTTCTTATGGCAGCCGCCCGCCGACCATTGACTTTTACGCCTGACTGACCTACAATCCGGCCACGGGGATGCACCGGATTCGACGGTGAAGTACCTTGACAGACC
>JBBDZG010000011.1:0-25861 GCA_040900285.1 Patescibacteria group bacterium
GCGTCGTCCGCGCCGACCCGGAAGCTGACGGCCGTGCCGACGTTCCCGAAGACCGCGTCGCGGACCTTCTCGTCCAACTGCGCGATGTACTGGTGGGCGATCACCAGGTTGAGGCGGTACTTCCGCGCCTCGGAGAGGATCGATTGGATCGACTCCTCGTTGGTCAGGTTCTGGAACTCGTCGACGTAGAGGTAGAAGTCCTTGCGCTGATGCTCGGGGATGTTCACCCGGCTCATCGCCGCCATCTGGACCTTGCTGACCGCGATCATCCCGAGCAGCGCCGAGTTGATCTCGCCGACCCGGCCCTTGCCGAGGTTCATGATCAGGATCTTGCCCTCGTCCATGATCTTCCGGATGTCGAACGCGCTCTTCGGCTGGCCGATGATGTTCCGCATCATCTCGTTGGTGATGAACCGGCCGAACTTCGAGATAAAGTAGCCGAGCATTTCCGACTTGTGGAAATCCGACGTCTGCGCCATCTCGCGTTGCCAGAACGACTTCACCACCGGGTCCTGCACCTTGGCGATCTTCTCCCGGGCGAACTCGCGTTCGCTGAACAGCCGCGGCAGGTCGAACAGCACCGCGCCGGTCTCCTTGTCCTCCATCAGCGTGAGGATCCCGTTCCGGGTCCAGTGCTCGAACTTCGGGCCGATCAGCTCCTCGCCGAACAGCTTGTAGAAGATGCCGACCGTCTCCTGGACCACGAAGTCCTTCTGTTCCGGCGTGCTGTAGTCGAGCATGTTGAAGGCCATCGGCCGTTCGGTGTCGCCCGGATCGAAGTAGATCACGTCCTCAGCCCGTTCGCGCGGGATCTTCCGGAGGATCTTCTCGGCGGTATCGCCGTGCGGGTCGATGAAGCAGACGCCCTTCCCGGCCCGGATGTCCTGCAGCGCCATGTTCTCGAGGAACACCGACTTACCCATGCCGGTCTTACCGACGGCGTACATGTGCCGGCGGCGGTCGTCCTCCTTGAGCCGGATGTCCGTGGTCTGGCCTCGGTACTGGTTGTAGCCGAGCAGCAGGCCGTCGGCCGGGATGTTGGCTGGCGGCGGCGCGGTCTTAGCGCCGAGCCAGCGGACGTGCGGCGTCTCGATGTCCTCGCTCGGCGGGTGCCAGATGCTGGCCAGTTCCCCGGCACCGAGGATCATCTTCTTCCCCGCGCCGGCCAGCTCGCGGAAGATGTACCGCTTCACCAGCTTCGCCTGCGAGGCGACCGGCGAGACGATCTCCTTGAAGCCGTTCAGATCCGGCGCGTCGAACTGCTTGAACGCCCGGGTGAGGTGCTGGAGGTTGAGCTCCGCGACGCCCTTGTCCGCCGCCGCGGATACCAGCCGGATGACGACCTCGAAGCCGGGCGCGCCGGCCTTGGTCTCGACCTTCTCGATCAGCTGCTCCTGGGCCTGGGTCAGCCGCTTGGCCTCGTCCTGGGGGCTCGGCTTGGCCGCCGCCTCGTTCTGCGGGCTGGTGGTGGCAGCGTTCATCAGGTCGCCGCCGAACTTGAAGACGCTGCCGAAAACGCTGCCGGCGTTCACGCCGCCACCGCCCTTGCCCTGGGCATAGTTGCGGGCCCAGGACTGCGCCTGCTTGCGCCAGCGGTGGCCGGTCGGTGCGATCATGATCTGGGCAGCCGCGCCCTCGTCGGTACCGAGCTTGCTGAGCGCCCCGACGATGCCGGCCATCGGGTCGGTCTCGAAGTCCCGGTACGTCTTCACCGGGAAGCGTGGATTCTTGCGTTGGGCCAGCGAGGTGGCCGCCACGAAGCCCTGCCGGGCGAAGACGTTGTAGAGCGGGACCGGCGTGATCTCGGCGTCCGGATAGTAGGCGTGGATCTGCTTCTCGACCAGGCTCTGCAGATGCAGCGGCACGCCGACGTAGAAGCCGATCTCGCCTTCCGAGGCCGCGACCTCGAAGCTGATCGCGTCCTGCTCGAAGAGCGCCGAGGTCAGGCCGCCGCGGTAGATCGAGTGCAGGCTGGCGAAGAGCTGTTCGGCGACGGCCAGGCGCTCCTCGGACTTCTCGGGTTGTTCGCCTTCCTTCGGGCGGTGGCGCGGCACGCGGATTTCCAGCAGGACTCGCTCCAGCGTCTTGACGATCTTCTTGTCGCCGGACGACATCTGGTCGAGCATCTGCTTCACCGGAGCCGGCAGGTTCGGGCTCATGACTGCTCCTCGGGTCGGTCGGTGATTTGCCGCCGATCGTCCTGGGCGGCGTTCGGATCGTACAGCGGGTGGTGCGGCATCTGCTTCTGGACCTGGTTCACGCCGCCGACTTGGCCGCGCGGGTCCTGCGCCCGCATCGCTACCTGGAGCTGGGCGATCGCCTCGTGGAGCGGACCGGAATCGATCGAGTTCGCCTCGGTCCTGATCGGCACGCGAGCCTCAACCGCCTCCTCCTTGGCGCGCTGCTGATCGGACTGCGGGATCGGCGCGATGTCCTCGCGGACCGTGGCTTCCCGGGCCTGCAGCTCCTTCAGGATTTCCGCGGATTGCTCGGCGGTGTGCTTTTCCTTCTCGACCAGGTCGGGCGGCGGCGGTTCCGCTTCCATTGGCGCGGCTTCCGCGGCCGCCTCGGGACGTCCTGGCATGCCGGACATCGGGGCGCGCGGCCGCGGCGAGGACGATGGAGGCGGTGCTCCGGATCCGCGTCGCTGCCGGGCGCGGTCCGCCATCTGGCGAAGCAACCGGTCGAGCTCTTCCGGACTTGGCGGGCGGCGCGTTCCGGGCGGGCGCTGGCCGGCGGGAGGCGGTGCTTGCGGCTGTTGTGATTGCTGCTGCGGCTGAGGTTGTGGCTGTTGTCCGCGGTCGCCCCGCTGGCGCACGTGCTTTTCCATGTTGGCCAGTGCGGCGGCGGCCAGGTCGTTGCGCTCGGCGACCTGTTTCAGGGAGTGGGCCGGGTGCGGCTGAGCCGACGGACGAGGTTGTGGCTGCGGTTGCCGCTGTGGCCGCGCCTTCGGCTGTTCGGGATCCGGCGCCTGGCGCGGCTCCGGGACGTCCTGCGGGGGCGGCGCAGGCGGCGCCTGCTGGGCCCGGGCCCGGGCGTTACGCCGACGCAGTTCTTCCAGCTTCCGCGTTTCGTCCCCTGACAGACGGCGCTGCTTCGCCTGGGCCGCCTGGGACAGGTCGGCGCCCCGTCGCTTGACGTGGCTGTCCGCCGCCTGCGAGGACGGCTTCTGGACGGCATCGCCGAACAGGTGCGATTGGTGCCGCTGCTGCGCCTGACGGATTTTCGCCTTTTTACCTGGTTCGTTCATGCGTGGAGACCTATCGATACAATTGCCGGAATTCGAGAAATTATAGCACTATTACGCCAAAAAGTCAACTCCTAGACCTTCCAGCGTAGCAGTCTGTGAGGCGACGGTTCAAGCGAGCGGCTTAGGCCGACCGACGACTACTGGTAGTACCAAACCTTCTTGCCGGTCCGGTCGATATAGTAGTAGGGGTACCGGCCGTTCACGGGCGGCGGGGCGTCTTCCTGCTCGACCGTGCCCTCGGGCACTTGCTGCCCCTGGCTGGCCGTGCCGCGGATGAACCACTCGGTCACGCCGCCACCGAGCGCCCCTACGCCGGCACCCGACTGATAGACGTTGTCCGGCGGCTTGAAGTCCTCGACCGGCAATCCTTCAGACAGCCGCAGGAGCAGTGCATTCCAGATCGGAGCGGCCCCCTGCGAGCCGGAGATGCCGGCCATCGGTGTACCGTCCGAGTTCCCCACCCAGACGCCGACCACCCGCTGCGGCGTGTAGCCGATCGTCCAGTTGTCCTTGTAGTTGTTGGTGGTCCCGGTCTTCACCGCCGCCGGCCGCGGGAAGTTAAGGATCGAGCTCGAGCCGAACCCCGGCGTCCGAGCCCGGTTGTCGGACAGCCATTCGGTGACGATGAAGGCATGGCCGGGGTCGACCACTTTCTTCTTCTCCGGTTTCCGCTGGTAGAGCGTCTCGCCCTTCGGCCCCTCGACCTTGGTAACCGTGGCCCGGCCTGGCGTCGATCCGCCGGCCGCCAAGACCGAGTAGGCGCTGGTCAGGTCCAGCAGCTTCACCTCCCCGCCGCCGAGCACCAGCGACAACCCGTACCGGCTCGGGTCGTTCAGCGTGCTGATGCCCATCTGGTGGGCGAGATCCAGGACGGGCTCGACCCCGACTTCCTCCATCAGCTCTACCGCCGGGACGTTCAGCGAGCTTGCCAAGGCGTACCGCAGAGTGACGTCGCCGCGGAACCGGCCGTCGTAGTTGCGCGGCGTGAAGTTCCCCCACGTCCGCGGACGGTCGTGGAGCACGTGGTTCGAGGGCTTCCCCTGCCGGAGCGCCTCGAGGTAGACGATCGGCTTGAAGGACGACCCGGGCTGGCGCGGCGAGGTGGCCACGTTTACCTTGCCCTGGATCGACTGGTCGTCGAAATCGACGCTGCCGACCATCGCCAGCACCTCGCCGCTCTGGGGGTTCATCACGACCGCCGCGCCGTTAGTGGCACCGAAGCCGCTGGTGGCGGCCACGCCGCGGCGGACCTCTTCCTCGGCCTTCCGCTGCGTCTCAAGGTCAAGCGTGGTGTACACCTTCAGCCCGCCGGAGTCGACCGTGTTCTCGCCATAGTACTGCGCCAGCTGCTGCTTCACGAAGAAGACGAAGTGCGGCGCGTCGAAGATCTTCTCCTCGTGGGCGTATGCCAGCTTCTGGTCGTACGCCTGCTTGGCCTGCTCCTTGCTGACATACCCGAGGTCTTCCATCCGATCAAGCACGTACTTCTGACGTTGTTTGGCCAAGTCCGCGCGGCCTCCAAGCGGCGAGTACACCGACGGCGCGCTTGGCAGTCCCGACAGCATCGCCGCTTCGCCGAGCGTCAGCTCGTCGACATCCTTGCCGAAGTACGTCCGAGCGGCGTCGCCGACCCCGTAGCTCTGCTGGCCGTAGTACACCTCGTTCAGGTACCGCTCGAGGATCTCGTCCTTGCTGAACCGATTCTCCAGGATCATCGCGTACGTCATCTCGCGGAGCTTCCGGCTGGCGGTCCGTTCCGGCGAGAGGTACGTGTTCTTGATCAACTGCTGGGTGATCGTCGAGCCGCCCTGCGGTTCCTTCGAGACGTACGTCTTGTAGAGCGCCCGGCCGAGCGAGTCCGGATCGATGCCGCGGTGCTTATAGAAGTCGGCGTCCTCGGACGCCAGCGTCGCCAGCACCACGCTGCGCGGTACCTCGGATAGCTTCAGCGGCACCGGCTGGTGGGCACCGGCGGTCTCGTAGAGCTTCTTGCCGTGCCGGTCGTAGAAGACCGTCTGGGTCGGATGGAAGTTCTCTTTGCTCGGCAGCTTGAACAGCGGTCCCGCCGCGTCCGCGAACGCCGCGAACGTCAGGATCGGCATCAGCAGGCACAGCGCAACGAAGCCGAGGATCAGCTTCCAGCGGCCGGTCTTCTTGTGATACGAGACGACTTTGCGCACCTACTCAGAATAGCGGAAGTTGGAGTTTCGCACGGTGATCAGGCGCTCAGCCGCTCGAGCCCGACCGACGCCCGAACCATCCGGACCACGGGACTTCCCCGCTCCAGGCCGCTGACGTCTACGAGGACACTCTCGACCGGTTCGTCCGCAAGTCGCCGGGCGAGCTCGGCCGCCTGCGGGTCGTCCGGGTTGCGATGGGTCAGCGCGGCATGGATGCCGCTGGCCAGATGCGCCGGGGTCTCGCCGGCGGACAAGCTGAGCACGGCCGGACGGACCAGCCGGTCGTCCCTGCCGAGCTTCCGGATCGGGTCGCGCCCCACCCGCCGCAGCCGGTCCCGCAGGTGCGGATTCGCGAACCGGTCCAACGTCCGCTCCGCGTAGGCTTGCTGGTCATCCGCCGTGATGACTTCGTAGCGTCCGGTGATCACCGGCTCGATTTCCTGCATCGCTCCGGCCACCTGGGCGCGGACAAGCGGATCACCGATCGCCTCATGGACGTACTCATACCCGGCCCGCTCGCCGAAGTAGGCGGTCAGCGCGTGGGCGGTGTTGAGCGTGAACAACTTCTGCTCCTGGAGCGATTCCAGGTCATGCGAAAGGACCAGCCCGGGGATTTCCGGCATCGGCTGTTTGAGCGCGTTCGCGTCGACCGCCCAGTGGAAGTAGTCCTCCACGGTCACGGCCAGCGGCGCGTCCGACGCCTGGTATTCGGGCACGATCCGGTCGACCGTACAGTCGGGAAAGCTGACCAGCCGGTCAAGCTGACCGGCCACATCCTTAGGCACGCTGCCAAGCACTGCCTCGCGAAGCCGGCCGGTGTTGTCGGCGATGTTCTCGCAAGCGATGACCGTCACGTGCATCTCCGCGCCGGGCCGGCGGCGCAGGCGCTCCGCCAGGGCGGCGCCGAGTTCCGGACCGAGCTTGGGAAGCACGCCCGGTCCGACCGCGGTCGTGATCACGTCCGCTTCGACGACCGCCGCGGTAAACGCGTCACGGTCCCGAACGTCGACCGCCCGCACGCCGTCGACGACTTGCTCGTCCGACCCTTCCTCCGAGACGGTAATGACCGGGTACTCGCGTTCGGCGTTGATCCGTTCGATCACGTCCGGATCCACGTCCGCCAGCGTCAATTCCATGCCGGCATCGTGCGCCAGGGATCCGACCAGCCCCCGGCCGATGTTTCCCGCCCCGATCTGCAGTAATCGTTCCGTTCGTTCCGCCACGGTATCCAGCTTACTGGATTTCGAGCGGGTGTCGTTATCTCAGGCGGTCGCGGATTCGACCGCCTCGCCCGTCCAGCCGCACTCGGTGCAGGTCGGGATCCGGTCCTTGCCCTTGATCGTCACGAGCTTGCCGCATTTCGGGCACGGGTCCTTGACCGGCTCCGTCCAGCTCGCGAACTCGCATTTCGGGTAGGCCGTACACCCGTAGAAGACCTTGCCTCGCTTGGACTTCTTCTCGGCCAACTCCCCTTTGCCGCATTCCGGGCACTGCACGCCGGTCGACTTCACAAACGGCTTGGTGCCCTTGCAGTCCGGATACTTGGTGCACCCCAGGAACACGCCGAATCGGCCGCGTTTGACGGTCATCGGCGAGCCGCACTTGTCGCACTTCTCGTCCTTGGCCTGCTCCTCGGCCTCCTTGGTTTCCGCCTGCTCTTCCTCCAGCGGCGCCGTGAACTTGCACTCCGGATACCGGCTGCAGGCGTAGAACTGCCCGCCGAAGCGGGAGAGCTTCTTCATCAGATGGCCGCCGTGTTGTTCGCCGCACTCGGGACACGGCTTGTCCGTCTTCTCGTGTGCGACGTCGTCCTTCTTGAGCTCCTTGTCCTTCTTGTCGACGAGCGCCTTGAACGGCCCCCACCACTCCTTGAGCAACGGCTCGCGGGCTTCCTTGCCCTCGGCGACCTCGTCGAGCTCGTTCTCAAGCTCCGAGGTGAACCGGTAGTCGACGTACTTGGAGAAGTGGCCCGTGAGGAGGTCGCTGACGATCATGCCGACCGCTTCCGGGAAGAACCGGCGTTGCTCGACCCGGGCGTACTTCCGGTCCTGCAGCGTCGAGATGATGCTGGCGTAGGTGGACGGGCGGCCGATGCCGTATTCCTCGAGCGTCTTCACCAGGGTCGCCTCGGTGAAGCGCGGGGGCGGCTGGGTCTCGTGCCGTTCACTGCCGGCCTTCAGCAGTTCCAGCGGATCGCCTTCGGCCAATGCCGGCAGGAGGTTGTCGCCGGACGGGTCGGCGGCGGAGTTGCCGCTGCCGTTACCGTTGCCGTCGTCGGTTCCCTCCAGATACACCTTGATGAACCCCGGGAACTTCACCTGGGAGCCCGTCGCCTTGAGGATGGCCTGTCCGTCCTGGCCCGCCTTGATCCGCGCCGATGTCTGCAGGAAGATCGCTTCCTCCATCTGGGAAGCCATCGCGCGCTTGTAGATCAGGGAGTAGAGCTTGAGCTGGTCGGTCGTCAGTTTCTTCGACATCGTGTCCGGCGTCCGCGTGAAGCTGGTCGGGCGGACCGCCTCGTGCGCTTCCTGCGCGCCCTTCGACTTCACTTTGTAGCGGCGCGGTTCCGGCGGCAGGTACTGCTTGCCGTAGTTCTTCCCGATCACCTTCCGCGCCTCCGCCAGGGCGCTGTTGGCCATGTTCACGGAATCGGTACGCATGTACGTGATGAGTCCCGTACGGTCGCCGCCGCCGGTGTCGATCCCCTCGTAGAGCTGCTGGGCGGTACGCATCGTGCGCCGGGCGGCGAAGCCGAGCTTCCGGGACGCCTCTTGCTGGAGCGTTGAGGTCGTGAACGGCGGCGCCGGGCGGCGCTTGCGCTCCTTCTCCTCGACCGACTCGACCGTGACCGGATACTGCGGCAGCTGCTCGGCGAGTTCCTTCGCCCGCTCGTCGGTCAGGTCGAACTGCCCCAACTTCTTACCGTCGTTGGTGCCGCGATCCTCAGTAAGCTGCGCGCCGAACGTCGCCAGCTTCTCGTCCGACTCCTTCGGCTGCTTGAGTTCCACGTCCAGCGTCCAGTACGGCTTCGGCTTGAAGGCGTCGATCTCCCGCTCCCGCTCGACGATCAGCCGCAGGGCCACCGACTGCACGCGCCCGGCGGACAGACCGTATCGGATCTTCCGCCAGAGTAGCGGCGACAGCGTGAAACCATACAGGTAATCAAGGCTCTGGCGCGCTTCCTGCGCCGAGACGAGCTGGCGGCTGATCTGCCGCGGCTCCTTGATCGCGTCTTGGATCGCGCTCTTGGTGATCTCGTCGAACGTAATCCGGCCGACCTGCTTGTCCTTCAGCTCCTTGTCGATCAGTTCGGTCAGATGCCAAGCGATGGCTTCCCCTTCGCGGTCGAGGTCGGTGGCGAGCAGGAGCGCGTCGGCGTCCTTGAGCGCCTTCTTGATCGCCGCGATGTGCTTCTTGCTGTCCGGAATCGCCTCGTACTTGGGCTCGAAGTTGTTCTCCACATCCACGCTGCCGTCCTTGCGCGGCAGCTGGCGGACGTGCCCGTAACTGGCCAGCACGGTGTAGCCCGGACCGAGATAGCGCTCGATGGTGCGGGCCTTGGCGGGCGACTCGACGATCACCAACGTTTTCGCTGCCTTCGATGTTTTCGTATTCGGCATACGTTGCCTAGGTATACGCTAGTAGGCAACGGTTTGGCAAGTCAGACCACCTGACTCACCTAAATAACTGGTCGACGCATGGTAGAAGAAAGCGGTCCACCGCATTGGTCCGCAAACCGCGCTGCCAGCTTCGCGCGAGCTTCGTCGCCCTGCGCGGCAAAATCCAACTCTGCGGGATAAAGTACGGTCACCGAAGCAAAAATCACGTCACCGAGCGGCAACGCCGTCTGGCCTGGGATAGTCTTGGATTCAATACCCACCAAAGCACCGGACTGACCTTCCGGATACTTATAACCGACCGGTGTCCGTACGCCGCTTTGCTGCATCGATATGTACGTGATCTCATCAATTAATTCCCGAAAATCACCGCGATGAGCAGCCTGCTCGGCCACTATATTAAGCGCGTCGAACATCCAGCTCCGAAAAGGATTCTCGAAATCTTCGTCCGTTTCAACGTAAAACTCAAGACCAAACCCGCTGCCTTCTGTTTTTAATGGATGAGTTGCTGAGAATGGATCACTTAGCCCATCCGTGGCTATAACGGTGTTTCCGTTAGGTAACTGTATCTTCCGGTACGCTTGCCTAAGATTAGGCCATTCAGGACCGCCCGCTAGAGTCGGGTTGATTGCCGGCGCAAAGTAGTTCGGGTCAACCTCGCCAACGCCTCGCCAAAAATCGTCACGTCGACGGAACGTTTCTTGAAGCACCTCTTCCTCTGCGTCGGACGGATTTGGATCATTGCGATCGTTTGGATTATCAATCATAGTCACACAATATATATTGAGAAAGTAGCTTAGTCAAGGATTTTTTAAGTCAGTTGACAACATGTATACATATGTATACTATCTAACTGCGCTCCCTCCTCCCAGCCCTTTCCAGGCTCGGAAACGAGAATGCGAAAGGGCTGGGCGCGCTCCCTAACCAAGGACACCACATGAGCAACGAAGAACTTTCCCCACGCCAACGCGAGACGTTCGACGTGATCCAGCGTCATATCAAGGAACAGGGCCTGCCGCCGACAATCCGTGAGATCATGGCGGAACTCAAGGTCGACTACCCGCGCGGCGTACAACGGCATCTTGAGGCGCTCGAGAAGAAAGGCTACATCACGCGGGACTCACGCAGTCGCGGTATCACGATCGCGGATAAGTTCCGGCAGGTGGCCGCGGACGTTTCCGACGCCATCGCCCGCGTGCCGCTCCTTGGCCGGATTCCCGCCGGCGGGCCGATGTTGGCCGAGGAGAACGTCGAGGAATGGGTGACGCTGCCGACCGACCTCACCAAAGGAAAGCGGGACGTCTTCATCCTCCGCGCCCAGGGCGACTCGATGATCGGTGCCGGTATCTTCGACGGCGACCTCTTGATCTGCCAGCCGACGGACACCGGCGACGAGGCCAAGAACGGCGATATCGTCGCCGCCTTGATCGGTGACGACGCGACCGTGAAGCGGCTGGTAAAGCGTCGCGACGCGACCTACCTGCAGCCGGAAAACCCGAAGTACGAGAACATCTACCCCGACCAGGAGTGGAAGGTGCAAGGTAAGGTCATGGCGGTCGTCCGCCCCCAGGTGCGCTGAGATGATGCGTTTCATTCCCGTACCGATCGACGACCGAGCCGCACGCACGGCACGGCAAAGCCGAAGCCTTGGCGTAGGCGCAAGTCGTCCGGCATACCGTCCCCCGGCGCGCGAAATCGACGGTTCCCTCTGGGCCGGCGTCCTCTTCTGGCTCGGCTTCGCGATGCTCGCCGTCATCGCCGGCCTCTAAGCGGCAGCCGGTCAGGCGAGCACATAGTACCGATCCCCGACGTGGCGCACCGCGCCGGCCAGTTCGAGCTTCGTGAGTTCCGCTTCCACTTCGGCGGCGGGCCGTCCCGACCGAGTGACCAGATCGTCGAAGTGGCTCGCCGAACGGGTCAGGTGAGCGGCGATGCCGCTCAGTCGCCTCGATCGCGACGCGATACCGTACGACTCGAGGAAGTCGTCGACGGAGACGAACGGACGGGCATCCCGCTCGCTGAGCAGCCAGTTCGTCCCCAGGCTCTGTTCGTCTTCGATGCGTCCCGGCACCGCCCAGATATCCTTGCTCTGGTCATCGGCGTGCCGAGCCGTGATCAGCGTGCCCGACGGGCGCGCCGCTTCGACTACGACCACGGTGCGGGCCAAACCCGCGATCAGGCGATTCCGGGCCTCGTAATGATGCTTGCGGGATTCCGTCCCAGCCGGGTATTCCGACACCAGGGCTCCTTGCGAGGCGATTCGCCGTGCCAGGGAGCGGTGAGATCGCGGCGAGACGTCATCGTCATCAAGGCCGGTCGGCAGGACCGCGATGCTGCGACCGCCCGCGTCGAGCGCGGCCGCGTGGGCGGTCACGTCGATACCGAACGCCAGCCCCGAGACGACCGGCACACCGGCGGCACCGAGACGCCCCGCCAGGAGCGTCGCGACCCGGCGGCCGTAGGCGGTCGCGCGGCGGCTGCCGACAATCGCGACTCCGGCCGCCGGCGGCAAGCCGCCCCGTACCCAGAGCCGGCGCGGCGGGTCCGGAATGTTCCGGAGTCGCTCAGGAATCGGCTGCAGTACCCGGATGGCCGGTGTCGTAACGATCGTTCGCATACCGACAGTATAGCAAGCAAGCTTATTTGATTCACCTGGCTGTGCCGGCCGCCGGTACCGGAGCAGCCGCGAGTCCCTCGACCAGCACCGCCACCGCGTCGAGCATCTTGCCGTTCTCCAGCGACCGACTGAGTCGGTTCACCGACATCTGCCAGCCCAGTTCCTTGGCCTTGGCGGCTTGCCAGTCCCGGGGCTGGTGGGCCAGCTCGGCAACCACGACCTTGGCGCTCCGGTTAGTCCCCGGCAGCGACGTGTACCGCAGTGCGACAATCCCTGCCCGCGCGCCGGACAACCGGATCGCCTGCAGACGGAACAGGTTGTCGACTTCCTCCGGCCAGTTGCCGCCCAGTTTCTGTTTCAGCCTGCCGGCCAGATCGTCCAGCTCAGCCTGGGTGGTCGCGTTGCTGACCGACTGGTACACCTGGAGCCGTTCGGTCTCATCCTCCATCACGTCCGGCGGAATCGAGGCCACCAGCGGCAGGTCGACTTCCGTCTCCAGGAACCGTTCGCCGCTCTCCAACTCTTCCACCGCCCGGGACAGCACCTTCGAATACAGTGTCAGACCGATCGCCCGGACGTTGCCCGACTGTTCCTTACCGATCACGTTCCCCGCCCCGCGGAGCTCCAGGTCGGCCAGCGCGATCTGGAAACCCGCGCCGAGATCCTTGGCCTCCTTCAGGCTCCGCAACCGCTCCCGGGCGATCGCGGACAGCGAGCCGGGCTTGTAGAAGAAGAACGCGCGGCCCTGCCGGCTGCCCCGACCGATCCGGCCGCGCAGTTGATAGCTCTGCGCCAGGCCGAGCGTCGAGACATCGTCGACGATCATCGTGTTGGCGTTCGGCAGGTCCAGGCCGTTCTCGACGATCGTCGTGCTGACCAGGATATCGATCTCACCGGCCGCGAACCGGGCCATCACGCCGGCCAGGCCCTCCTCGGTCATCTGCCCGTGCCCGACGTCGATCTTCACACCCGGATGCCGGGCCTGCAGTTCCTTGGCCGCCGCCTTGATCGTGGCCACGCGGTTATGCAAGAAGTACACCTGTCCGCTGCGGGAAAGCTCTTCCTTGACCACTTGGTCGATCAGTTGCGGGTTGTACTCGCCGATGGTGGTCTCCACCGCCCGGCGTCCGGACGGCGGCGTCTGGATCGTCGAGATCTCCCGAAGGCCGGACAGCGCCAGGTTGAGCGTCCGGGGGATCGGCGTCGCGGAGAGGCTGAGCACGTCGACCTGCGACCGCAGCTTCTTGAGCTGCTCCTTGTGCCGCACCCCGAACCGCTGCTCCTCGTCGACGATCAAGAGGCCCAGGTCCTTGAATTGGACGTCCGGACTGAGCAGTCGGTGCGTGCCGATGACGATATCCGCCTTCCCGTCGCTCAGTCCCTTGAGCGTCGCGTTCTGCTCTTTCTGGCTCTTGAACCGCGACAGGCCGCCGAGCTTGAATCCGAACTCCTCAAGCCGCTTGCCGAAGGTAGCCAGGTGCTGCTCGGCAAGGATCGTGGTCGGCGCGAGTAC
Organism: Patescibacteria group bacterium; assembly: GCA_040900285.1. Lineage (GTDB taxonomy): Bacteria > Patescibacteriota > SICC01 > SICC01 > SICC01 > JALYJZ01. The sequence goes on from JBBDZG010000011.1 coordinate 13,178, forward strand.
CGCCACCTGTTTGCCGGACGCGGCCGCCTTGGCCGCCGCCCGGACGGCTACTTCGGTCTTGCCGAACCCGACGTCTCCGGAGACAAGCCGGTCCATCGGACGGTTGTCCTCCATGTCCGCGTAGACGTGGCTGATCGCCCGTTCCTGGTCCTCCGTCTCAGCGTAATTGAACGACGCCTGGAGGCGCTGCTCGACGTCGGGCTGCTTCGGGAACGATATCCCGGTGACAATCTCGCGCCGAGCGGACACGGTCAGCAGCTCACGGGCGAGCTTCTCGGCCGATTCCTTGACCTTGTCCCGAACATGCTCCCAGCTCGCCGAGGACAGCCGGGTCAGGGTCACTTCCTTGGGTCCGACATACAGGTCGACCTTGTCGGCCTCGGCGACCGGCACGTAGAGCTTGTCGCCCTTGGCGTACTCCAGGAACAGGTACTCCCGCTCCACGCCGCTGACCTTGCGCCGGACCAGGCCGCGGAACTTGCCGATGCCGTGGTCGCGGTGGGTGATCAGCTGCCCCGGCTCCAGTCGGAGATTGAGCTTGTCGGAGTGTCGTTTCTTCGGTTTGGTCTTCTCGTGGATGATCTCCGCCGGCGTGAAGACGATCCACTTCATCTCAGGTATCGCGATGCCTTCCGTGATCGGCAGACGGACGTCATGGACGCCTTCGGGGAGGTCGGTCGGCGGGCTCTCCCAGCGGGCCAAGCCCACGTGCCAGCCGTCGTCCTGGTAGCGTTTGATGGTGTCGTGCAGTTCGCTCCGATTGTGCGTCACGTCGGCCCGCTTCCACGGCATCTGCACGACCGATTCTTCCCGCTTGAACGAGAACGAGACCTGCGGCAGGTCCCGGAGATCCTCCGCCGCGTCGAGCAGGTATTCTTCGCCGGCGATGCAGGCGCCGGCCAGCTTGATGTAGTCGCGCAGCCGGGCTGCGCCCTTCGGATCGGTGACGGACGCCGGGAACAGCCGGACGTGCGGCAGGTCCACCGCGTGCGAGTGTTCCTGGCGCTTAATCGACTCGATCGCGTCGCCGACCCACTCCAGGCGGTGCGGATACCGGTCGCCGACGCCCCAGACCTGCAGCGTGCCGCCGACCCGGTGGAACGTGCCGGTCCGCTCCAGGTCGGGGTCGGGATCGTAGCCGGCGGCGACCAGGGCCTTGGTCACTTCCTCCGGCTCGGCGTCCTGTCCCTTGCTGTACGTCTTGGTCAAGGAGTCGTAGCGGCGCACGCCGACCAGCGGCACGGACAGCAGGTCGGGCGGGACCAGGTGCAGGCCCGACTTGTTGCCCAGGATCTGGGCGACGCCGACCGCCACCTCCAAAGAATCGCCGGATACCTCGCGGGGCCACGGTACCGCGATGCCCGGTGCGAACAGGTGTTCGGACGTGATTACGACGAACGGCCGGCTGGCTTTTCGGGCCAATGCCAGGAGCAGGAACTCCCGGACCCCTCGGCTGGTATCCGAAACCCGCAGTCCGCCCCCGGCCAGCCGCCGGGCATAGTCCTCGATCTCCGACAGGCCGAGCGCTTTCGCGAAGAACGTTCCGTTAGACACCGAGCCACTCCTTGACCGTGTCGGCCGCGGCGGTCACGATCCCCGGAAGGTCCTCGGCCTCCTCCTTACCGAACGGCGCCAGCACGAAGTCGGTGGGATCCGTGCCGGCCGGCGGGCGGCCGATGCCGAGCCGAAGGCGCGCGAAATCCCCGGTGCCGACCGCTTCCATGACGCTGGCGATTCCCTGGTGTCCGGCGCTGCCGCCCCCCTCGCGCAGTTGCACGGTACCGAACGGCAAGTCGAGCTCGTCGGCCAGCACCAGTAAGCGGCCGGCCGGGATCTTGTAATAGTCGAGCACGCGCCGCACCTCCGGGCCCGAGGCGTTCATGAACGTGGTCGGCTTGATCAAGAGGGTGTCGTCGCTCCGCCATTGGTCGGACGGCTCCCGATCGGTGGCGCTCCGGAGCGGCTCCGCGGCCAGGGCATCGACCAGGGCGTCGGTGACCAGCCAGCCGAAGTTATGCCGAGTGCGTTCGTACCGTTTTCCCGGATTGCCCAGTCCCGCGACTAGCGTTCCGAACGGGTTCATGCCGCCTCCCGCGCGGTACGATTCCCGGTATCCCGCTTCCCGCCGTCCCGCTTCCCGGCGCTTTTCCGGAACTCCAGCTTGGGGGCCACGCCGTACAGCCCGAACTCGTCGCGCAGCACGCCGGCCAGGTGGCGGCGCTGGTCCCCGCCCCAGAGCGTGGGTTGGTTGACGAACGCGACGAACGTCGGCGGCAGCGTACGCACCTGCGTCAGATAGTAGAGGCGTGCTTTCCGGCGGCCGCCGGCGTATTCGCCCAGCCGGGTCCTGACGAGTTTGTTCAGCCGGGGCGTCCCCACCCGAGTGCTCGCGGCGTCGTAGACGTCTTCGACCGCCCGCAGCACCCGATCGGTCTTTTCCCCGGTCAACGCCGACGTGAACACGACCGGCGGCGACGGCAGGAACGGCAAGCGCCGGCGCAGTTTCGCGAAGAAGCGCTCCTGGACATCCGGGGCTTTTTCGACCAGGTCCCACTTGTTGACCGCTAGCACCAACCCGGTGCCGGAGTCCAGGATGTGCGCCGCGATATGCGCGTCCTGGAGCGTCGGTCCTTCCTGGGCATCGATGAGCAACACGGCCACGTCCGATTCGGCGATCGCCCGCAGCGTCCGCAGCAAGCTCCAATACGCGATACCTGAGCTCCGCCGGCCGCTCCTCGCCAAGCCGGCGGTATCGACCAGGCGCCACGTTCGCTCGGACGTCTTCAGCGGCCGCTCCGTGACGTCACGGGTGGTGTGCGGCGCTTCGCTCGTGACGGCCGTCCAATCACCGGCCAGACGATTCACCAGCGTGGACTTGCCGGCGTTCGGTCGGCCGACAACGGTGAAGGCTGGCGGACGGTCGCCGCCGGACGCCGTGGCCGGGCCGACCGATGACACGATGCGGTCCAGCAGGTCGCCGGTACTCTTGCCGTGCAGGGCCGAGATCGCGATCTGGTCGAACCCGAGCCGACGGAATTCGTCGCCCGGCTCCGTGCCTTGGTCAGCCTTGTTCACAACGAGCAGCGCCCGCTTGGAGCGTTTCCGCGCCAGAGCCGCGGCTTCCCGATCCTCGCCAGTCAGCCCGTCCCGCGCGGAAACGACCAACAACACCAGGTCGCTCTCCTCCACCGCGGCCGTTACCTGTTCGTTCACCGCCCGACCGAGCTGTTCAGTGTCCGCCGTCAAGCCGCCCGTGTCGACCACGGTGAACGTACGGCCTTGCCACTCCGCTTCGCCGTAGACCCGGTCGCGGGTCGTTCCCGGCACGTCGGCCGTGATCGCCCGCCGCCCGCCGGCCAGACGGTTGAACAGCGTCGACTTACCGACGTTCGGTCGGCCGACGATGGCTACGATGGGTTGGGATGGAGACATCTAAATACGGACAGGGCGGGCACAAGCCGAGCGGAGCCGGTACGGCCCGCGGGTGTGCACAGTCTGATGCGCCGGGCGGCTTCGGATGCCGTCTGACACGCCCATTGTACGGACGGATTGTCGCATAGGCAAGGGTTTTTCACTCGCGGCGACCCTCACCAGCGGAACGACCGCAGCGACCAGTCCAGCATCGCCTTGTTCTCTTGGAATCGGTCCGGCGAATTCAGCACGACCGCGATCAGGCGCCGCTTGCCGTCATCGAGCACGCTCACCAGGGACGGCCCCGCGGCGTCCGAGGTTCCCGTCTTAAGCCCCGCGATCGGCAGATAGGAGTCGAGCAAGAGATCGGTGTTGAACAATCGGTATTCCGTCCGTTCCGGGTCGGGATTCTCTGGGGTCGGCTTCCGCTTGTTAAGCGCCTTTACCGTCCGTTCCGGGTCCTTGGCCAGGTCGCGGATCTCCCGTTCCTCCAGGACCGCCTTGGTCAGGATGACCAGGTCCCGGGCCGAACTGACGTTCTCCCCCTTGCCGTAGCCGCTGGCGTTCTCGAAGTTGGTATCCCGCATGCCGAGGGCTTCCGCCCGGCGGTTCATCAGGTCCACGAATTTCTCCTCGGATCCGGATACCGCGACCGCCAATGTTTCCGCCGCGTCATTACCCGAGACGATCAGCGCGCCGGCCAGCACGTTGATCGCGTACAGCCGGTCCCCTTCTTCAAGTCCCATCAAGGATTCCTCGGGACCGTTGTCGAGCTTCGGCGCGACGATCTCCTGCTTGGGTTCCAGCCGTTCGACGGCCAGCAGCGCCGTCATCAACTTGGTGATACTGGCGATCGGCCGTTCCACGGAAGCGTCTTTCTCGAACAGCTCCGCCCCGCTACCCAGATCGGTCACGAGGGCGCTCTTGGCCCCCACGACCGGGGCCACGGCGGACGGCCGCTTCTCCGGGAACGGATAGGCGGGAGGCGCCTCAACGTCGGTATGCGTCGTGCCGATCCGGGGGGCATTCTCGGGCACGATTCCCGGCGCGACACTGCCGGCCAGGACCAGCGCCGCCAACGACAGTTGGGCGAGCCAATCCATCACTGCTCCGTCTTGGCCGCGACGGCTAGGCGCTCGGTCAGCTCATCGGGCACTGCCGGTAGTTCGTCCTTGCCGCCCACCCCGAGATGCTTCAGGAGCTCGATCGTGGTGTCATAGAGAATCGGCCGCCCGGGCTCTTGCCTGCGGCCCACTTCGCCGATCAGGCCGCGGATCGCCAAGGTCCGGAGCGGTGCGGACGACTGCACGCCGCGGATGGATTCCACTTCCGGGCGCGTCACCGGCCCGCGGTACGCGATGATCGCCAATGTCTCGAGCGCCCCCTTGGACAGCCGACCGCGCAGTTCCTGCTTGAGGAACCGTCCCACGACCGCTTCCGTCTCGGGTGCCGTCACCAGTTGGGCTTCCTGCTCGCCGATCACCAGGCGAATGCCGCGGTCGGAATACGACTTCCGGATGTCGGCCAACAGCTGCTTCACTTCCCCGCGCGGAAGCCCGACGAGCGAGGCCAGGTCGCTGATCTTCACCGGTTCGCCGGCCGCGAAGAGAATGCTCTCGACGGCCAGCCGGGGACCAACTTTGGGCCCGCTCCCCCCGGGCCGATCTACGCCGGACATAGCGTCAACTCCTTCTCTTTCCGGACGGTCAGCGCGCTCTGCTTGATCAGTTCGAGGACCGCCAGGAACGTCACGATCATCCGGACCCGCCCGCGAACGTCTTTGAACAACGAAGCGAAGCCGACCGGTCCGCCCGTCAACCGCTGCCTGACCTCGTCGATGCACTCCTCGATCGTCACCTTGTCGTCGAGAGTCTCTTCCGGAAGCCGTTGCGGCTTCGGCAGTTCCTCCAGGACCGCTTGGAACGCGTCGGTCAGCGCCGAGAGTGTGACCCCGTCGGCGACCATCTCCTTCGGCGGCTCGATCGGGAACGAGGGTCCCCCAACGCTGATGCCCCGTTCGTCCAGATGCTCGCGGAGCGATCCGGCCAGTTCCTTGTACAGCTTGTACTCCGCCAGGCGTGCGGCCAGGTCGTCCGGTTCCTCGTCGGCCTCCTCCTCGTCCGGCAGGAGCGCCCGCGACTTGAGCACCACGAGACGGGCGGCGATCACGAGGTAGTCGGAAATCTCCGTCAGGCTCTCGCGCGTCAGCTCCCGCACCCGCGCCAGATACTGGTCGGTCACCTCGGCCAGCGAGATGGCCGTGATCTCCAGTTCCCGCTCCTCGATCAGCTGGAGCAGCAGGTCGAGCGGCCCCTCGAACTCCCGTTGTTTGATCGTAAAGCTCATAGGCGATAACCTCGCCGGACCGGTTTTTGTGTTTTCTCAGCCGAATTCATCGTCCTTATGATACCTCAGGCGACGAGGCTCTGGGCGGCGTCCAGGCGCGAGACGACTTCCGTCTTGCCCAGTACGTCGAACACGTCCCAGAGCGGCGGCGTCCGGTCCGCGTCGGTGACGGCGATCCGGAGCGGCGGGAACAGCTGCCTCGGCTCGAGGTCGAGCTCGTTCCGGATGTCGGTCAGGAGCTTCTCGATCCGCTCCGCGTTCCACTCGTTTCCCGGCAGTTTCGTCAGGTCGCGCAGGACCCGCTCCAGCCAGACGCCGATTGTCTCGGGGTTCTCCTTCCCGACCAGCCGCTTACGCGTGACCTTCGGGACCTTGTAGAAGTATCCCTGCCGGACGTCGGCCAGGTCGGCCAGCGTCCGGACGCGCTCTGACGCCAGTTCGAGCACCCGTTCGTCATACGCCCGGTCGCCCCCCTCCTTCCAGAATCCCCCGGCGATCGCCCGGTCCAGCAGTTCGCCGGTGTCCAGCGCCCTGAGGTGTTCGCCGTTCAGCCAGGTCAGCTTCTCTTGGTCGAAAACGCCCGGCGATCGCTGGATCTTCGCCAAGTCGAACGCTCCGGCCAGTTCGTCCAGGGACGCGAAAAACTCGCGGTCGTCGCCGGGGCTCCAGCCGATCAGCGCGATGAAGTTCGCGAGCGCTTCCGGCAGGTAGCCGGCCTCTCGGTAGTCCAACGCGTCCTTCGCGCCGTGGCGCTTCGAGAGCTTCGCCTTGTCCGGCCCCAGGATCGGCGGCACATGGTAGAACTTCGGCATCGCGTCCGCCCGACCGAGCGCTTCGTACAGCGCGGAGTACTTGTGCAGGCTGGAGGTGAACTCATCACCGCGGATCACGTGGGTCACGCCGGCCTCCAAGTCGTCGACGATATGCGCGAAGTTATATGTCGGATAGCCGTCCGACTTGATCAATACGAAGTCCTCGAACGCGGACGAGACGGTCTGCGGGTCGACGACGACCGGCGGACGGCCGTGGAACGGCTCGATCGTCACCGGCCGCTTGGGTTCCGGCCACTTGAATCGGATGACCGTACCGGCCTTCTCCTTCGATTCCCGGGCGAATCCTGCCTTGACGAGCCGTTCGGCCTGCTGCCGGTATTCGTCGAGTCGTTCGGATTGACGCAACACTTCCCCGTCCCACCCGAGCCCGAGCCACTCCAGCGATTCCTTGATCTGCGCCTCGGCGTCCTTGACGAACCGCTGGCGGTCGGTGTCCTCGATCCGCAGCCGGAACTCACCGTCGTTCTGTTTCGCCCACAGCCAGGCGAACAACGCCGTGCGGGCAGCACCGACGTGGAGGTAGCCCGTCGGCGACGGCGCGAACCGGGTGATGACTTTTCGAGCCATGCACCCAGTATACGGGTGTCAGGAAGCGTTTTTCCGCTGCTTTTTCCGTGCAAGCTTCGCCACCGACTGCTTTTTCCCAGCCTCGTCCACCACCTCCGCTAGGGTCGGATTCGAACGCGGTCCTTCGGGTTTCCAGTGCGCGGTGCCGACATAGACATCCAATTCCCGCCCCGCCACGGAACGGCCCTGCATCTCATGGTGCAATTTCGCCAATACATTTTCACGGGGATCGCCGTTCACCCGCAAGACCACGAATTCGTCGCCACCCCAGCGCGAAATGAAGTCGCCTTTCCGACGATATACTTCCCGCAATCCGTCGGCAGCCTCACGCAACGCCTGGTTTCCCGTCTCCGGACTCAGGTCGTTAAAGTCGCCAAGCCCCCTCAGATCAATGAAATCTATTCGAACCGCCATACCTGGGTTATGCCGGGCAAGGGACTCCAGCAAATCCACCTGCTCGTCGAACGCACGCTCATTATGCAATCCGGTACGTGGATCGGTCCTACTCTCTTGTTCGGCGGTTTCCGCCCGTCGTTCGGCCCGAAGCTTTTGCTCGAGCAGGCTCGCCTCCTCATCACGCATATCCTCCGCGGCAGCCGGATCTTCCAGGTAATCGTAGGGGCTCGGATTGTTTTCAGGCTTAAACATGGCGATTTAATCGCTAAGTATAGCCTAAAACTACTATTTTGTCGAGTCTTTTTTAGCCTGAACCACCGCCCAGACGAACGCCGGCAACGCGGTTACGATCCGCCTCCAGCGCGAGGGCTGCGTGAAGAGTCGCCACAGCCACTCCAGGCCTTGCTTGCGGATCGCTCTGGGCGGCCGTTTGGCGACTTCCCCGCCGCCGGTCAGCGAACGACCGCCACCGAGGTAGTCGAGCGTGCCACCCACGCCGACGGCAATGAGCGGCTTCGGCAGTTTCGCAAGGTTCCGCTTGATCCATGCTTCCTGGGCCGGAGCACCGTACGCCACCAGCAGCACCGCCGGCTTCGCCCGCTTGATCCGGCGCCGGATGTCCGACTCAAACCGCTTTTCCGGATCAGCGCCGTCTGCAGTGACCGTGAGCTCGGGGAATCGCCGTTTAAGTTCCGCGGCGGCCGCTTCCGCCACCCCGGGCGCCCCGCCGAGCAGATACAAGCCGTATTCGAACTCCTCGCACATCCCGGCCAGGTCGACCGAAAAGTCCGACCCGGGCACGACGTCGGGCAGCGTCCGCTTGACCGACCGCGGCCGGACGAACGCCCAGATGCCGGTCCGCACGGCGCGCAGGTAGACGCGCGGCGTCTTGAACGGCCCGCGTAGCGGGGCGTGGAGGAAGTGCGCTCCCCAGGCCACGCCGATGGTGTCGGGAATCCGCCAGCCCGCGCCGTTGATTAACGTGCGGTGCCCAGTCCGGTGTCGGGCGCTCACGATCATCTCGGTCGTCACCGTGACGACCTGGTGCCGCTCGCCGCGCTCGATGGCTTCCCGCAATTCGACCAGCAGCTCCGGCGCGGTCACCGGGTCAAGCTCGACCCCCAGGACGTCGACCGGGTCTTTTCGGCGAACCGGACCGTCCGTTCCGTCAGTTTTCATGCCGTCAACGTCTCCAGGACGGCCCGGGCCGTCTTCGCCCAACCGAATTGCTTCACTCGTTCCCGGCCGGCCGCGGCTTGCCGTTTGGCCAGCGTCTGGTCGGACAGGACCCGCTCCATGCCGCGGTGGATGCCGCCGACGCTTTCCGGGTCAACCAGCAGCGCCGCTCCGCCGGCCGTTTCCTTGGTCGCGCCGCGGTTCGCGGTCACGACCGGTGTCTCGGCCGCGAACGCCTCAAGCACCGGAATCCCGAACCCTTCGTGCAGCGACGGGAACACCAGTGCTCGGGCCCCTTTGAGCAGCGCGGATCGTTCGGTGTCGTCGACGTATCCGGTATGGACCACGTATTCCGGCGACGGGCGTTTGCCGATCATCCGGCGGATATCCTCGTATCCGGCGCCGGGGTTGCCGACCAGCACCAATTGGCCGCCGAACAATCCCGAGTCCCGTAACCGGTAGAAGGCCTCGACTACCCGGCTGACGTTCTTCCGGGCTTCAAGCCGGCCGGTGTAAATCAGGTATGGGTCATTGATCCGGTACTTCTTCATCACGGCCGCCACGCTTTTGGCCGTCAGGCCGACGAACGGCTTCGCGTCGAACCCGTTCGGGATTACCCGCATCTTGTTGGCCGGGACGTCGTACTCGCTGCCGATTTCGAGCGCGACCGCCCGACTCGGCGCGATGACCGTGGAAGCCCGGCGGACCGACAGCCTGGTGCCGATTGCCAGGCTGAGATAGTGGTACCAGGAGTAATTCCGCCGGAACCGTTTGAACCCGACGTCGTGCACGGTCACTGCGGTCCGTTTCGGATGGACCGGCGGTACCGTGTGCGAGGGCACGAACAGCGCGTCCACCGGGTGCTTCCGGAGCTCCCGACTGAGCGACCAGTAGGTCCAAAGCCGGTGGCCGGGAACGACGGCGGATTCGAAGTTATCCGGCAGTCCCTGGAGGTCCTTGACCAACGGCTCGCGGGTGTAGAGCCGGTAGTTGTTCTTCCGATCGATCCGGGCCAGTTCGCGGATGATGTGGTACGCGTACGTCTCGACGCCGGTGCGTTCGGTGATGTTGGCGCGCGAGGCGTCTATGCCGATGACCATGCCTTTAGCTTACCGGCCAGCCAATCCTCCCGCGACCATGCGCCGCGTCGCAGGCGGCCCTAACGGACGGCCACGGCGCGTTTGTACGAATCCAGGTTCTCGACGGCCACGCCAGTACCCCGCACGACGCAGAACATCGGGTCCTCGGCTACGTGGCACGGCACGCTGGTGGCGTGCGTGATCACCCGGTCGACGTTCCGCAGAAGCGAGCCGCCGCCGGCCATGACCATGCCGCGGTCGATCACGTCCGCGGACAGCTCCGGCGGAGTCTGGCGAAGGACGCCCTTCACCGAGTTGATCACCTCGGCCAGCTGGCCCTGGATCGCCTGGACGACCTCGTTGGTCTTGAGCGTGATCGTCTTCGGCATCTCGGCGACCATGTCCCGGCCGCGCACTTCCATGCTCATCTCCTCGCCTTCCGGCAACGCCATGGCGGAGCCGATCTGAATCTTGACCTGCTCGGCCGTGACGTCGCCGATCGCCAGATTGTGCCGGCGACGGATGAACGCCGCGATGGCCCGGTCGAACTTGTCGCCGCCGACGCGGGCGGACTCCACGGCCACGATCCCGCCCAGCGAGATCACCGCGACTTCGGACGTGCCGCCGCCGATGTCGATTACCATGTTCCCCGAGGGCGAACCGATCGGGATGTCCGCGCCGATGGCCGCCGCCAACGGTTCGCGGATGATGTAGGCGTTCTTGGCGCCGGCCGCGGTGGCCGCGTCGATGACCGCCCGGCGTTCGGTCGAGGTGACGCCCGCGGGCACGCAGACCATCACGTCGGGCCGGAAGAACCGCACGCTGCCGACTGCCTTATTGATGAAGTACCGCAACATCGCTTCGGTGACGCGATAGTCGGCGATTACGCCGTCCGCCAACGGACGATGTGCGACGATTTGTTCAGGCGTCCGGCCCACCATGTCCTTGGCTTCCTGGCCGACGGCCATCACGCGGTTGTCCTCGGTGGAGACCGCCACTACCGACGGTTCGTTGATAACCACGCCTTTATCCTCGACGTATACGAGGACGTTCGAAGTACCGAGGTCGATGCCGATGCGTTTGCTGAACAAGTTTCTGGACTGCTAAACCGATGATTTTGCGCAATACTCCGAACTGGAGTGCACCGCTCATGCTACCACGCAGACTTCGGGTCGGGCTACCTAGCGCACACGGCGGATCCGGGCCCCGAGCGCCCGCAGTCGCTGGTCGATACGCTCGTAGGCGCGGTCGATATGCTCCACGTGGTCGATGACCGTACGGCCCCGAGCGGCCAACCCGGCGATGACCAGCGTGATACCCGCCCGAATGTCGGGTGATTCAAGCTCCCGGCCCATCAGGGGCGTCGGACCGAACACGATGATCCGGTGCGGATCCGCCATGGTGATCTCGGCACCCATGGCGACCATCTTGTCGGTATAGAAGAAGCGCCCCTCGTACATGTGGTCGTGGATCAGGCTCATGCCCTTGGCCTGGGTCATCAGGACGGTGAACGGCGACGTCAGGTCGGTCGGGAATCCCGGCCAGGTCTCGGTCTTGAGGTCCGTCGCCCGGAGCCGATGCGGGCCGGTCACGACGATCGCGTCCCGCTCGGTCTTCAACCGGACGCCGGCTTCGCGGAGCTTGATCAGGACCATGCCGAAATGCTGCGGATCCACGCCTTCAATCCGCACGACGCCGCCGGTGATCGCGGCGGCGATGGCCAGCGTGCCGGCTTCGACCTCGTCCGGGCGGACCGCGTGCTTGCCACCGCCGAGCCGTTCGACCCCCTCGATCGTGACCAGGTTCGTGCCAGCACCGGTAATCCTGGCTCCCATCTCGTTCAGGAAGTCGGCCAGGTCCTCCACGTGCAGCTCGGATGCGGCGTTATGGATGACGGTGGTACCGTCGGCGACCGCCGCAGCCATGAGCAGGTTCTCAGTCGCGGTGACGGACGCTTCTTCCAGAAAGATCTCCGCCCCCCGGAGACGGGATATGCCGCCGCGATGTGGCGCTCGCAATCGATACCGGACATCGTCCGCGGTGACGTCCGCGCCAAGCCGGGCGAATCCCTTCAAATGCACGTCGATCGACCGTTTACCGATGATGTCTCCGCCAGGATGACGCATGCTGACCGCACCGAACCGCCCCAATGCCGGTCCCAGCACCACTGCCGCGGATCGCAGCTGGCGAGCCAACCGGTCGGGTACCTTCGTGGAGCGAAGACGGCCGGGATCGAGTCGGACGGTCTTGCCCGAACGCTTCACCCGCATACCGAATGTCTCCAGGATCTCGATCAGGGACGCCACATCGCTGATATTCGGGACGTTGGTCAGCGTGACCGGTTCCGTCGCCAGCAGCGTGGCCGCCAGGAGCTTGGGGGCCGCGTTCTTACTCCCGTTCGCCCGCACGGTCCCGTTCAGTTTCGCCGGACCGTCGATGATGAACTTGCTCACGCGTCGCTCCTCACGGGTTCCTCCGGTCCTTCGAACGCCGCCGGGTTCCGGCCAGTTCCACCGCCCGCAGCCGGGCCAGATGTTTTTGGAGTTCGGCCTGTGTCTCGGCCACCTCTTCCCGCTCAAGCTTCCCGGCCATCGCCTGTTCGGCTCGCTTCCGGGCCTGTTCGGCTCGCTGCTTGTCGATGTCGTCCGCCCGCTCGGCGGTGTCGGCCAGCACCGCAATCGAGTCACCGGCGACCTTCAGGAACCCCCCGGAGACCGCCAGGTGTTGTTCACCCTTCTCGCCCGTGGCACCGCGGATCGTCAATACGCCCGGGCGAATCACTGAGACCAGCGGCACATGGTCAGGCAGGACGGTGATCTCACCGTCCGTCGTCGGGACGGTCACCGAACGCACGGGTTCCTCGACGACCGTTCCGG
>JBBDZG010000012.1:0-24135 GCA_040900285.1 Patescibacteria group bacterium
CCGCGAAGATGAAGTCGGTGTGCTGGATCGGCAGGAAGTTGAGCTGGCTCTGCGAGCCGCCGCCCAAGGTCTGTCCGAAGAAACCGCCGGATCCGACCGCGATCTGCGCCTGCTTGACGTTGTAACCCGCTCCCAGCGGATCGGCGTTCGGGTCCACGAGCGTGAGGACCCGGCTTTTCTGGTAATCCTGCAGGAACCAGAACCAGGCCGCCGGCAGCAGTACCGCCAGGCCCCCTGCCGTGCCGGCCAAGAGCCGTTTCGGCATCCCGGCGGCGATAATCAGTCCCAGCCACGTCCCCAGGAACACCATCGCGGTCCCGAGGTCGGGCTGCAAAGCGACCAGAATCGTCGGCACGAGCGTATAGCCGAGCGTCTTGAAGAACGTCCGGGGCGTGCCGAGCGTCTTCTGATTGTCCGCCAGCACCTTCGCCAGGACGATCACCATCACGATCTTCGCGAACTCGGACGGCTGGAACTGGAAGAACCCCAGGTCGATCCAGCGGGTCGCCCCGAGGGCGGATGAGCCGATCAGCTCGACCAACAGCAGGGACACCAGCGCGGCCAGGTACAGCGCCCCCGCCGTCCGCCGGAAGACGCGGTAATCCGTTACGCCGATCACCAGCACCAGGCCGATGCCGAGCAGCGCGAATATGAATTGCTGGACGGCGTCGCCCGCTCCGCCGGAGTCGCCGAACGTCGTGGTGAAAATCACCGACACGGATATCACGAGCAACAACCCGACCGCCGTCAGCAGGAACCAATCGAAATGCCGGAATCGTTCCATCAGGCCGGCTCCATCAAGCCCGTTTCAGTGCCATGCGCAGGGCGTGCTTGCCGATGTCCACCCGTTTAACCTTGCCGGACGGGTCGCCGAACGCAAGCGACCGAGCCAGCGCCTCGCCGGCGATCAGGTCGCGGTGTTCCTCGATCGCCTTGCTCAGCTCTGACGCGTCCGTGGCCAGCATCAATGTGATCCGGTCCTCGACGTTCAGGCCGGACTCCTTGCGGAATTCCTGCACGTGGCGGATCACCTCGCGGGCCAGGCCCTCCTCGACCAAGGCCGGATTCAAGTTCGTATCCAGCGAGACGGTCAAGGCGCCGCTTGATTCAGTCACGTGGCCGCGCTTCTCGTACCGCAGCTCGACCGCTTCCGCCGGCAACGCGACCGTTCCGACTACATACGTGCCGTCCTTGCCCCGCCGGTATCCCCCTGCCTTGATGTCTTTGATGACGGACTGCGTCCGGTCGCCCGCGACCTTGGCGACTTCCTTCGGCACCGGACGGGCGGTCCGGCCGAACGAGCCGTCCGTTTCGTCGAACGTCCGGTAGTCCTTCACGTTCAATTCCGCCTTGACCATCTCGACGATCTCCGGGCTGGCGAGTTTCGGCCCGTACGCCGCGGCTAACGGCTGGCGCACGCGGACCTCGGCCTGGCTGCGTGCCGCCAGGCCGAGCCGCACCGCCCGGCGGGCCTGTTGCATCTGCCGCAGCAGCGCCGCGTCACGCGGCTGGCTGCCGGATGACGGCCACTGCGCCAAATGCACGCTCTCCCCGGTGAGTTTGCGGTGGATGTGATCGGTGATGAACGGCGTGAACGGCGCCGCCAGCCGGCAGAACGTGACCAGGACGTGATGCAGTGTCGCGAAGGCCTCCCGCTTGTCCCGATCATCCGCGGATTTCCAGAACCGGCGGCGGCTGCGGCGGACGTACCAGTTCGACAGTTCGTCGACGAAGCCGTAGAGCTCCCGGCCGGCGGCCAGCATGTCGTAGCGCTCCAACGCGTCGGTGACGTCCCGCGTCAGCCCGTCCAGTCGCGCCAGCACCCACCGGTCCAGCAAGTGTTTCGGCTTGGCCGGCGGCGGGGACACCTTCCATTTGTCGATTGCGGCGTAGGTCGCATGGAAGGAGTACGCGTTGAATAACGTCCCGGTGAAGTTGCGGAGCACCTCGCCGACCGCCCGCTCCGAGAAGCGCGCCGCCTCCCCGCGGACAATCGGCTGCATCATCAGGCAGAGCCGGATCGCGTCGGCACCGTACTCGGCGAAGAACGGATCGAGCTCCGGGAAGTTCTTGAGCCGCTTGCTGAGCTTCCGCCCGTCTTCCGCCAGGATCAGACCGAGCAGGACTACGTTGCGGTAGGCTTTCCGGTTCGTCATCGCGACGCCGAGCACGTGGAGCGTGTAGAACCACCCGCGGGTCTGGTCCGCCGCCTCGCTGATGAAATCAGCCGGATAGTACTTGTCCGTGAAGTCCCGCTTATGCTCGAACGGGTAGTGCCGTTGGGCGAACGGCATGCTGCCCGAGTCGAACCAGACGTCGAGGATGTCCTCGATCCGGTGCATCTTCTCCTTGCACTCCGTGCATTTGAACGTGATCGGGTCGACGTGCTGCCGGTGGAGGTCCTTGGGGGCCTGGCCGGACCGCCGCTTCAGTTCCGCGCGCGAACCGATCACCTCCAGGTGCCCGTTTCCACAGCGCCAGATCGGAATCGGCGTGCCCCAGAACCGGTACCGCGAGATCGCCCAGTCGCGCGCGCCGTCGAGCCACTGGCCGAACCGTCCGTCCCGGACGTGTTCCGGCGTCCAGTTGACCGACTTGTTTTCCTTA
The DNA here is from genome assembly GCA_040900285.1 of Patescibacteria group bacterium. Taxonomy (GTDB): domain Bacteria; phylum Patescibacteriota; class SICC01; order SICC01; family SICC01; genus JALYJZ01. Next base: position 2,608 of record JBBDZG010000012.1, read on the forward strand.
ACCAAGCGCTTTTTAAGCTTCCCGACGGATACGAACCAGGAGCGGGTCGCGTAGTTCAGGAGCGGGGTGTCGCAGCGCCAGCAGTGCGGGTACGAGTGCGTGGCCGATTCCTTGCGCAGCAGCCGCCCGGCCCGCCGGAGGTCGCGCAGGATCGGATCGTTCGCTTCGAGCGCCGGCATGCCATGGTAGCGGTCGAACGGGTCCGTCACTTCGCCGGTGATGGTGATGTGCTGGACCAGCGGCGCCTTCTCGCGCTTCCCGATCCGCATGTCCTCCTCGCCGAAGGCCGGCGCCACGTGCAGGATTCCGGTGCCTTCGTCGGCGGTGACCGAACCGTCCGCGACCACTTGGTAATGCCTCCCCTTGAGGCCGGCGACCGGGAACGGCGCCGCGTATTTCTTGCCGACCAATTCGCGGGCCGGAACCGTCCGCCGCACCTTCGCGTGCTCGCCGAACGTGGCCTTGAGGAGGGACTTGGCCACGATCAGCCTCTCGCCGTCGTGCTCCACCTCGACGTATCGGAATTCGGGGTTCACCGCAAGCAAGACGTTGCCGGGCAGCGTCCACGGCGTGGTCGTCCACGCCACGAACGCCGTGTACGGGTCCGTCGCTAACGGGAACTTCACGAACACGGCCGGGTCGTTCCGGTCGGCGTAGCCGAGCGCCACCTCGAAGTTCGACAGCGGCGTCGCGCAGCGCGGACAGATGTGCATGCTCTGGCGTCCTTCATACAGCAAGTCCTTTTCGTACAGCGCCTTCACGACGTGCCAGACGGATTCCATGTAGTCGGGATCCATCGTCTTGTAGTCGTTCTCGAAGTCGGCCCAGCGCCCCAGCCGGCGCGTGACCTTCTCCCATTCCTTAGTGAACCGCAGGACGATCGACCGGCACTTGTCATTGAACGTCCCGATGCCCATTTCCTCGATCTCCTGCCGCCGCTTGATGCCGAGCTCCTTCTCAAGTTCGTACTCGACCGGCAGGCCGTGGCAATCCCAGCCGAACCGGCGCTCGACGTACCGGCCCTGCATCGTCTTGAACCGCGGCACGACGTCCTTAAGCGTGCCGGGTAGCAGGTGGCCGGTGTGCGGCTTGCCGGTAGCGTACGGCGGACCGTCGTAGAAGACGAATCGCTTGCCGCGTTTGGTGCGCTCGAGAGACCGCTCGAACGTCCGCTCCTTCGCCCACAGCTTGAGCAGCGACTCTTCCAGCTTCGGGAACGAGCCGACCGGCTTGGGCCTGCTGAGCGTGGTGATCTTCTTGGCGCGTGTGGTGGTCTTCTTCGGCATGAAAAACCCGCGGTTATGCGAGGACCCTGCCGGGCGGTACCACCTCGGTTCCCCTCAGTCCTCCGCGTGTGCCGCCAAGGCCTCGGGGCGCTTCATCGCCGGCCGGCGGGCCGGATCGTCCGGGTCTACTACCTCGCCGTCACCTCGGATCAGGCCGGCTAAGGGTTCTTCCGGAAGCGTCTCCCGGTGATGGCCGGGATCGGGCGCTTCAAGTCCAGGGTAAACTACTTTCGCTTCAGAATCGACTTCCGCCGGCGTTTCTCCCGATAGCCGCTCGGCTCGAGTACCACCCATTCCGTCTTGTCGACCGCCGAGTTCGGGAGCACGTGTATCTTGCCGTCCGCGGTCCGGACCCGGGTCTTGCGGGTGTCCATGCTCATCACCTCGCCGACGGTCCCCTTCTCGCCCACTTGCACTTTCGCGCCCGGCTGGAAGTTCGGGTCCGCCGCCAGCGACAAACCGGCCAGCGTGTCCGTGACCGCCGGTGCCACCCCCGTCGAGAGGATCAACGCCAGGATCACCGACGAGCCGGTCACCGCCACTAGGACGTCGTTCAACCCCAACGTCTGGATCACCACCAGTAGTAAGACGATCCAGAGGAACGCCCTCGCCAGCGAGAAGAGGAGCGGCTTCAGCGCTTTCGGGATCTTCGCCACCCGCAAGCCGTAACCGAGCAGCAGGATCGTCAGTTCCACCAGCAGTAAGCCGATTACCAGCGTGGCCGCCAGATCCGGCAGCTTGTCCCAAAGTCGCTCGCCGAGGTCGGCCAGCCTCGACCCGAGGCTCGTCAAGAGATCCGTCATCGCGTTCTATTCTAGCGCGTTCCGAATCATCCGGCTCGGGGAATCCCTCGAGGCGCGCGTACTCCGCGGCGGTCAGCCGAGAGACCGGATCGCCAGGTTCGCCAGCACCTGGATCGTCACCAGGGCGGCGATCGGACTCAGGTCGATTCCCGCCATCGGCGGAATCAGTTTCTGGAACGGCTTCAGTACCGGGTCGGTCACGTCCATCAGGAACCGGCCGATCGCCCCGCTCGGGTGCGGCCGGATCCAACTCATCAGCACGCGGGCCAGAATCAGGATCTGCAGCGCGAAGCTTAGAATCTCGATGAACTGTATCAGGAAGAGGTTGGTCATGGGTTGCTGTTGCGACGGTACGCGCTTCATCTTCGCGTGATTCTCGGTCGGTTGCAATCCGGTCGACCGCGGTCATCGGACCTTCGAGGTCCGGGTGGCCGAGCGCCTCGATCGCCTCCCGGCTGGTCGCCACGATCCGCTCGGGGTCCGCCTCCCGGCGTTCCAACGCAGAACCCACCGCAACCCGCTTCGACGCATCGACTTCCCGAGCGCGCATGCTGAGCAGCACCGCCGCGACGACGTTCCAGGCCTCGGCAGCCGCTTTCCGGCCGCCTTCCCCGGCGGTTTCCGTCCCGGCCCCCTTGTCGCGGTCCGGGGACGACTCCTCGCGATCGAGCCAGGCTGACGGCACGGACCGCGCGACCCGGATGGGCTCGTCGCCCGCCCGTTCAATCCGTCCCGGGACGGCGTTCATATCCCAGCCGTATCCGAGATCCGGTTCGTTCACGGGGGAGCCGCCGGGCAACTTACCCTTCCGCCGTTTCTTCTTTTCCCTATCTTGCTTCTTGCGAAGCTTCTCAACCTCGCCCATGCCGAGTTCATGGCTGCCGGTGCTGGCGCGGACCCGGTGGTATGTCTCAAGCGCAGCCAGGCTCCGCCCCTCGAAGTCCCCGTGGGCGATGGTCCGTCTGAGCTCGGTTTCGTCGGAGATGAACGCGCCTTCGGTCGCCGCGCCGTTCACGCCGTTCAGGTAATATTCAAGGTCCGTGATCGGGTTCGACGCGTGGTAGCGTTCGACTTCCTCGAGCTGGTACTCATCCAGCACGGCGGCCAGCCGCTCGATGACCGGGTCGTGCGACTGCGCGACGGATCCCGATGATTGTTCTGGTGTTGTGGTGGTTGACATAAAAATGTGCCCATCAGGGCACGGATGATCCCTGACCTATCGACCGTAGGTCGGACGTGACAGGCGAGCGGGCCGGTATCCTGGCTGATCCCGACGGGTCGGGAATCACAGTGGCGGGACCGCGGCCGATTCGCACGGCGCTTCCCCGGCACCACTCGTCGTTTCGTACGTGTTAATCGGTTGCGGGTCAGCCGCAGGCGACCGCCCCAGGCGTCAGCCGCAGGCTGAATACCCGCAGGCGTGGCAGGTCTTGCATCCCGAGGCGAACTCGAGCGGCCCGCCGCAGTCCGGGCAGATGCCGGCCAGCTTGGCGGCGGACTCCGCCATCGCCGAACCGGCCGCCGTGGCTGCCGCTTTCAATCGCGCCTTCGCGTCGGCTTCGGCCGCGGCGGCCCGGGCACCCCCGAGCGTCGGTTGTTTGCCGGCACTGCCGGCGCCTTCGCCGGAGGCCGCTTCCGGCAGGTCCAGCTTCGGGTAGAGGTAGTCCTCGATCGTCTTGCCGATCGCGTCCGCGACGGACGTGACCCTGTTGTCACCGAACCCGAACGGCTGGTCGGTGATGCCGCGCAGTTCCTTGATAACCGCCCGCGGCGAGACGCCGGAGCGGAGCGAAATCGAAACCAGACGGCAGATCGCCTCGGTCATCGAGGCGCCGAGGCCGCCGGCCTTGCCGAGCGAGGCGAACACTTCCACCAGATCCCCGTGCTCATCGGTGTTCATGGTGACGTACATGTTGCCGTAGGCGGTCACCTGCTTGACCGTGAGGCCCCGCAGGACGCTTGGGCGGGCTGTCGGCGTACCGCCCGGCTCGCGCACCTTCCGCGGCTTGGCGGAGACCCGTTCTCCTGATTCTTCCGACTCCTGCTTCCCGGGTTCGTCCTTTTCCTCGTCCTTCACGCGCGTCAGCACCGCGTCCCGGCTGCCGTCCCGGTAGAACGTGACGCCTTTGAGGCCCATGTCGTAGGCGGCTTCGTAGAGTTCCCGCACCTGGTCGACGGTGTAGCTGTTCGGCGCGTTCACCGTCTTGCTGATCGAGCTGTCGGTGTAGTCCTGGATCTTCGCCTGGACCTTCACGTGGTCCATCGGTGCCAGGTCATTGGAAGTCGCGAAGTAATCCGGGATATCGCCCGCTTCGGCCTCTTCCGGATGCTCGTCCTTCCACGCCTTGAAAAGCGGATGGTACATGATGTGCTCGCCCGTCCGGTCGGTCCGCTTCATCGCGAAGTCGTAGACCGGTTCGATGCCGGAGCTGACGCCGGAGACCAGCGAGGTGGTGCCGGTCGGCGCCTGCGTCAAGACGACCGCGTTCCGGATGCCGTACTTGCCGATCTTGGCCTGGACGTCCTTCGGCAGCCGCTTGATGAACCAACCCTGCATGTACTTGCTGCGGTCGAACATCGGGAACGGCGACTTCTCCTTGGCGATGTCCGCCGAGGCATCATACGCTGCGTCGCGGATCGTCTGGTAGATCTTCTCGATCACGTCCAGCGACTTGTCGGAGCCGTAGCGGAGCTTCATCTTGATCAGCGCGTCGCCGAGGCCCATCGTGCCGAGGCCGGTGCGGCGGGTGCCCATCTGCTGTTCCTCATTCTCCTTGTAGAAGTAGTAGTTGGCGTCGACGACGTTGTCGAGCGCCCGGATCGCCGTACGGGAGTGGTCGGCCAGCGAATCGTAGTCCATCTCGCCCTCTTCAGTGACGAACGCTGACAGGTTCAGGGCGCCCAGGTTGCAGACGGCCCACTCGCCGAGCGGCTGTTCGCCGCATGGGTTGGTGGAAATCAGCTTCTCGTAGTACCAGGTGTTGGAACGCTTGTTGGACCGCTCCATGAAGTGGAGGCCCGGCTCGGCGGACGCGTGGGCGTTCTCGATGATCGAGTCCCAGAGCTTCTTCGCCTTGATCGTCTTGTAGGTCTTGCCACCCCACCTCAGGTCCCAATCGGCGTCGTCCTTCACGGCCTGCATGAAGCCGTCGGAGATGCAGACGGAGATGTTGGCCCCGACCAGCTTCTTGAGGTCGCGCTTGGCGGAAACGAACTCCTCGACATCCGGGTGGGTGTCGTCGAGCATCAGCATCAGCGCGCCGCGCCGGCTACCGCCCTGCTGGATGACCTCGTGCGTCGCCACCGAGTAGAGTTCCGCCCACGGGATCGGCCCCGAACTGGTGCCGTTGACCGTCTTGATGTGGCTGCCGCGTGGCCGGAGGGAGCTGACGTTTACGCCGACGCCACCGGCCCGGCACATGATCTCGGTCATCGCCTTGAGGTTGTCGAGAATGCCGTCCCGGGAATCCTCCGGCGACGGGATCACGAAACAGTTGTAGAACGTGACCTGGTGACCGGTACCGGCCCCGGACAGGATCCGGCCCGCCGGGACGAACTTGAAGCCTTCCATTGACTTGTAGAACTTCTCCTCCCATTTCTTTTGGTGCTCCGGGGCCTCGACCGCGGCCAGGGCCTTGGCCACCCGCCCCCACATCTGCTCGGGGTACTCTTCGATCGGCTGGCCCTGTTGGTCCTTCCAGGCATACCGGTCGAGAAAGACTTTCTTCCGGATCCCGTCGAGCTTCGTGCCCTTCTTGACCGCTATGGGCTTCTTCAGGGCAATCTGCTTCAGGTTCTTCGGAGGGGATTGGGTGGTGGCTTGGGGCACAAGGCTCCTTTCTTTTGTTTAAGTGTGCGTATTACGCGGGCTGTCGGTCCCGCTTGATCCGTCGTTTCGTTTGTTCCTGCTTGAGCAGCACCTTCTTGATTTCCGCGTCCAGTTCGGAAAGGTCCGCGAACTCACGGTAGACGCTGGCGAACCGGATGTACGCGATTTGGTCGAGCTCTTTGAGCTGCTGCATCACCATGGCGCCGACGCGCTCGCTGCCGATCTCGCCGTCGCCGCAGCTGCGGATCTCCTGTTCGGTCTGGGCGATCACACGGTCGATGTCGGATTCGGGAATCGGCCGTTTCTCGCACGCCCGCCGGATGCCGCGGGACAGTTTCTCGCGCGAAAACGGCTCCCGGCTGCCATCCTTCTTGACGACGGTGAGAGCCGGCGCCTCGATGCGCTCATAGGTCGTGAACCGGAACCCGCAGCGCTCGCACTCGCGGCGGCGGCGGATGGCCGGCTCGGCGTCGACGTCGCGCGAATCGATCACGCGAAGAGAATCTGCTTGGCATTGCGGGCATTCCATGGCGTCGCTTGACAGGGAGTCCGTTCGAGCACGCCAGGCACTGAAACATCAAGCGTGCCTGGACCACAACCCGTTGGACAACTTGCTCCACCATAGTTACTAGATGTTGGGCAGGTCAACGCACTGACCTGCTGGTTTGTTCGTCCATGTGGTTTGTCCGCATCTTTTCCTGACTGACTGAACAAACGTTCTAAATAGCAGTGCGGGTTAATACGAGAAAAACACCGCCGGGCAAAGGCGGTGTCTCTCAATTCGTTCGTCGGGTGGGTCAGCCCATCTTGCGCCGGATGAATGCCGGCACGTCGAGTTCGTCGGAATCGACGGTGTCCGCGGTGGCGCCGACCGGCTGCGACTGATCGTCCGCCGGGGTCTGGGCGGGCTCTTCAGCCGCATCGCGCCCGGGGGCCTTGCGGGTCTCGCCCTTGAAGCCGGTGGCGATGACGGTGATCTTGATCTCACCGGCCAGCTCTTCGTCGATCACGGCGCCGAAGATGATGTTGGCGTCCGGGTCGGCGGCGTCGGTGATGACCTTGGCAGCCTCGTCGATCTCATGCATGGTCAGGTCGTTACCGCCGGTGATGTTGAAGAGGATACCCTGCGCGCCGTCGATGGCCAGCTCCAGGAGCGGCGAGTCGATCGCGCCGGTGGCAGCCTCGATCGCCCGGTTTTCGCCTTGGCCGTGGCCGATACCCATCAGCGCAGAGCCGGCGTTGGCCATCACGGCCTTCACGTCCGCGAAGTCCACGTTGATCATGCCGTGCTGGGTAATCAGGTCGGAAATGCCCTGTACGCCTTGGCGTAGGACGTCGTCGACGACCGAGAAGGCGTCGAACATGGAGGTCTTCTTGTCGACAACCTGCAGGAGCCGGTCGTTCGGGATGGTGATCAGGGTGTCGACCCGATCCTTGAGCTCCTCGATGCCGGCGTCCGCCACGCGGCGGCGGCGCTGGCCCTCGAAGGCGAACGGGCGGGTGACGACGCCTACCGTCAACGCACCGACCTCACGGGCGATGTCCGCGACCAGCGGTCCCGCGCCGGTACCAGTGCCTCCGCCGGCGCCGTACGTGACGAAGATCATGTCCGCGCCGCGAAGCGCCTCGGCGATCTCGCCGCGGTCTTCCTCGGCGGCCTTGCGGCCCATCTCCGGGTCCGCGCCGGCGCCGAGCCCCCGGGTGGTCTCCTTACCGATATGGATCTTTAGGGGAGCCTGCGAGTTGTGCAGAGCTTGAGCATCAGTGTTGATCACAATGAATTCGATGCCCCGCATTTGGGACTGGAGCATCCGATTGACCGCTTGGCTGCCGGAACCACCGACGCCGGCGACCTTGATACGCGCAAAAGTCTCAATTTCTGGCTTTACTTCCATCAATTTGAGTGCCTCGTTTAATGACTGGCCAGTGTACTACGGCAAGAACCGTTTGACAACTGACTTCACGCTATCAAGATATTGCGCACCGGGCAAACTGCCGAACTTATTTGTTGTTCTTAGCCCTTGGTCACTCTCCAGACCCCAGAGCATCAAACCGATGGAGGCCGCGAACGAGGGGTCGTCGACCTTGTCGATCATGCCCTTGAGCTCCGAGGGAAAACCGACCTGGGCTGGAAGTCCCAGCCGGTCCTTGACCAGGTCGATCGCACCGGGCAACTTCGCTCCCCCGCCGGTCAGGACCACGCCGGCTGGAAGCTTCCCGTCCCGGTCGACCCGTTTCAGTTCCTTCTTCACCAGCCCACACAACTCGGTCATGCGGGCCTCGATGATCTCGGCGATCAGTTTCTTGGCAACCTTGTTCTCCTCGCCCTGGGTCAGTTCGCCCAGGTCTACCGTCTCCTTGCCTTTGACGTCGGGTGGGCGGGCGTGGCCGTATTCCAGCTTCACCTGCTCGGCGACGTCCGTGTCGGTCTTCAGCCCGATCGCCAGGTCGTTGGTGACGTGGCTGCCGCCGACCGGCAGGACCGCCGACGCGTACACGTCCCCTTCCTCGAGGACGACCAGGTCCGACACCCCGGCACCGATGTCCAGGATCGCGACACCAAGTTCCTTCTGGCGCTTACCAAGCACGCCCTGAGCGGACGCGAGTCCGGAAAACACCAGATCGTCAAGCTCGATACCGGCTTGGTAGACGCATTTCCTGAGATTCTTGATCTGCGGGGTCGCGGCGGTGATGATGTGCGTCTCTACCTCCAGGCGGATGCCGCTCATGCCGATCGGATCCTTGACCCCTTCCTGTCCGTCGACGATGTATTCTCGCGGGATGACGTGGATGATGTCCTTGTTGGACGGCACCGCGACGGCCTTGGCGGCTTCGACGGCCCGGCTGATATCCTCGGGCCCGATCTCCGAGTCGGCGCGTGAGACCGCGACGACTCCCCGGGAGTTCTGCGACTCGATGTGGCTGCCGGAGATGTTCACGTACGCACTGCCGACGCTGACGCCGGACGTGCGCTCGGCCTCTTCGACGGACGCGGCGATCGACTTTACCGTCTCGTCGACGTCGATGACATTACCCCGGCGCATCCCCGACGCCGGCGCGATGCCGACGCCGATGATCGACGGATGCGGCTCGTCGGCCGTCAGCTGTCCGATCGTCGTCCGGATGAATTCGGTGCCGATGTCGAGACCGACGACTATGTGTTCACGAGGCATAAAAAAACTTGTTCGGTGACCCGTTTATATGATCTCCTCTCACTTTAGGGCGTGCGTCAGGGGGTCGCAAGGAGATACGGCCCGAAGATCAGCATGCCGACGCCGATCGCCACGAACGCCGCCAGCAAGACCGCCCCGGCCAGGGCGTCCTTGATGCGCCGGACGGCGTCGTGATGTCCTGGGTGCAGGATATCCAGGAAGTCCTCGACGACGGTGTTGATGACCTCCGCGGTGAGCACCAGGCCGATGGCCAGCAGGATGATCGCGAATTCCGCCCCGGATATCCCCAGGATGATGCCGGCCACGATCACGACCGCGGTCGCTCCCACGTGGAGCCGTATGTTCGATTCATTCCGCAAGACATGCCAGATGCCGCGAGCGGCGTAGCGGAAGCTGCGGTGCAGTCGTTTGGGATTGAGATCCTTAACCATCGACTGTCCCCAGAATACGCCGGGTCCGCCGGTCCATCTCCCGTGCTCCTTGCTCCGTCCCGTCCTCGTAACCCAGGACGTGCAGCAAGCCGTGGACGACCGCTTCCTTAAGGGCTGTCGCGGCGTCCCGTCCGTCCGTCCGAGCCAGCTCCCTGACGACGTCGGCGCAGACGATCACTTCCCCGCCGCTGCCCTGTGGAAACGACGCGTCGAACGGATAGCTGAGTACGTCGGTCGGCGTATCTTGGCCACGATACCGGCGGTTCAGGTCGCGGATCGTCGCCTTGCTAGCGAAGGTGACGGAAACGGCCGCCGGCTTCCCGTCCTCCGACGCCAACGCCGCCCGCGCCACCCGGCGGACCTCCGGCTCGTCCAGGCCGTCCGAGACGTCGCCGAGGATCACCAGGTCGGTCATGACCGTTTCGGGTACTTAATCCGCTTATGCAGGTCGCTGACCAGTCCTTTCACGAACGCTTCCTTGATGACCGTGAGCTCCCGGGTGGAAAGCGGCGCCTCGTCGAACTGCCCGTCGGTGACGCGGGCGTTGATCAGTTCGCCGACCAGTTGGCGGATCTTCTGCTCATCCGGGTTCGTGATCGTCCGGGAAGCCGATTCCGCGGCGTCCGCCAGCATCAGCACGGCGGTTTCCTTGCTGCGCGGCCGCGGACCGATGTAGCGGTACTGCGATTCCCGGGGGCTCCGGTACCTCTCCTTGGCGGCCTGCCAGAAGAGTTCCATCCGGGTGGTTCCGTGATGCTCGGGGATCGCCGCCGCGACCTGCTCGGGCAAGCGGGCTTCCTGAGCCAGGGCGAGCCCCTCGGAGATGTGCGCCCGCAGGATCTCAGCGCTCTCCTTAGGCTCCAGGGAGGCGTGCGGACTCTTCTGGTCCTGCTGGTTCTCGACGAAGTATTCCGGCATCTGGACCTTGCCGAGGTCGTGATAGAGAGCCTGCACCCGGGCCAGAAGCGGATCCGCTCCCTGCAGGCGCTTGGTCACGTTCTCGACCATGACCGCCATCCGCACGGAATGAGAGTACGTCCCTGGCGCGTCGGCCGCCAATCGCCGGAGCAGTGGGCGGCGGGGATTTTCCAGCTCGAGCAGCTGGAGGAACGTAACCACGCCAAGCGGACCCGCCAGGAACGCGACGCCGGCGAACGCGGCGGTGGCCAGCAGGGCGCCGTTCAGGGCCGCCGCCACCGCGAACTTCGGCACGTTCGACACGTCGAAGTTCGCCGCCAAGAGGCTGAAGGCCAGCATGCCGAGGAATACCACGGCCGCCCCGGTGGCGCCGGCGTGCAGGAACGACTGGATGTCCGTCATCCGCCGGTGGGTCACCACGACGGCGACCGACGCCGCCAGGTGGATGAATATCAGTTCGAACGAGGCCCCGCCGGCCAACCCGTAGAGCATCACGAAACCGATCCCGGCGACCAGGGCCGGGCGGCTGCCGTAAAAGATCGAAACCAGCAGCGGCAGCGTGGCCACCGGTATGACATACGCCAGGATCGGCTGGGGCGGCACGATCAGGGTCTCGACCAGGACCAGCCCGATGGCGCCGAGGCTCAGGCCGGCCAGCAGCCGGCGGAAGTACCGCCGCGACTGGACCAACCGGGGCGCCAGGCCAAGCAAGGCCCCGACGGACAGCAGGACGATCAGGAATACCGCCAGCGTCTTCTGGTAGTCGAACGAGGCGCGGGTCAGTCCCAGCGCCCCGAGCCGCTCGACGTCGAAGGCGGTGACGGGCTCCCCTTCACCGACCACGACCTGGTCCCGCTCGACCGTGTAGCTGATCGGCTGGACCGCGTCAGCGGCTTCGTCCCTTGCCTGTCGGGTGGCATCCTCATCGATGACGTAGTTCGGCACCAACAGGCGCTGGCCAAGCACCACGGCACTGCTGCGTACGGGTGGCGGCAAGTCAACGGATAGGCGCGAGGAAACGAGCCGGTCCGCGCGAGCCAGGTCCGACTGGGTGATCCGACCGGTCTGCAGGCCGGTCAGGGCCTGGCGCGTCGCCGTCACGGTCCGGGACCAGGCCTCGTCCGAAAGCAGGAGGATCGTCCGTGCGTCGTCGTCGCGGACGTTCGGCAGGACCTCCTGGATTCGATCGATCCGTTCGTTCTCGGGATCGTCGGCGGCGCGGATCCTGTTGATCGCCTCCACCGTGCCGTCCAGCTTGCCGCTCTGCTGACTCGGTGCCGTCAGGTCCTTCCGGTAGGCCGGCGAAATCTGGTCCCGGGCCCGCCGCTCGGCCTCTTCGGTCTTCAGCTGGCTCTGATAGGTGAGGGTGCGCGGCGCCTTATACGTCCGGTCCGCCACGTCTCCTTCCTCGAGACCGCCGACACCGGCCGTCGGCTGGGTGATGGCCAACGTCAGAATGATCGATACCGCACCGATCAATGCGGCAAACGGAGCCAGGCGCCGGAGCCGTCGCAGCATGCGCTCAGGCGCCGAGGCGCTCCTTAACCTTCGCGGCGACCGCACCCTGGTCCGCCCGTCCGGCGGTCTTGCCCTTCAGGGCCCCCATGACCTTGCCGATGTCACCCGGGCCGGCCGCCCCGGTCTCGGAGATCGCCGCGTCAATCGCCGCGTCAACCTCCTCGTCGCTGAGCCGCTCCGGCAAGTACTGCTTGATGATCTCGGCTTCGGCCCGCTCACGGTCCGCCAGCTCAGGACGGCCCTTGGCGGCGGCGGCCGATTCCTCGCGCTGTTTGAGCTGCTTCGCGACGACAGACGCCTCTTTGGCGTCGTCCAGCGCGCCGCCGGATTCGATCGCGGCGTTCTTGAGCGCGGCGGTCAGTGAGCGCAGGACCGTGCGTTCCGGCTCCCGTTTCGCCTTCATCGCGTCCGTCAGGTCGGATTGGAGCCGTTCGAGGATACCCATCAGTACCACCCCATGCGTTTGGCGCGGGCCTGGCGGCGCTTTTCCTCACGGATCGCGTCGGCACGACGGGCGCGGCGGTTCGGCTTCTGCTGATGGAAGCGCTTCTTCTTCGCCAGTGAGAGCACGCCGCTCTGGACGACCTTTCGGTTGAAGCGCCGGATCAGGTTCTCCGTGGATTCGTTGTCCTTCTTCTGTACGACGGTCAAATCAATCACCCCCTACAAAGCGGTCTCCCGGTCCAGCCCACCGAGGACATGGACATGGATATGATTGATGTCGGCCTGTTTGGCGGAATTGATTCCCAGCCGGTACCCCTTCTCGGGACTGTGCCGGTGCCCGATTTCCTTGGCGACCCAGATCATCCGCGTAAAGAGGGTCGAGTCGGACAAGGAGTCGAGGCTCGGATGGTGGTCTTTGGGCAGCACGAGCAAGTGGACCGGCGCCTGCGGTTCGATATTCTTGATCACCAGCACGTCGTCGTCTTCATGAACGACGTCGGCCGGCGCTTTTTTCGCCACAATGTCACAAAAGATGCATGCATCCGCCATACCTGCAGTATATCCTGTAGCCCCTGCCGACTCTAGTTGGCGGGCTTCACGTCCTTCGGCAAGCGGTTTTTCACTTCCTCGGCCGCTTTTTTCAGCGAGACGGTTTCCTGCATGCCCGACGACATATCCCGAACGATGATGCTGTTTTCCATCGCCTCCTTCTGCCCGATGATCAGCGCCAGCGAGACGCCCAGCTTGTCCGCCTGGCGGAGCTGGCTCCTGATGCCCTCCTTGCCGAACGCGGCGGTGACTGAGATGCCGTCCCCCGTCAGTCCCGCCAGCAATTCGAAGGCGTGCCGCTTGGCGGCGTCGCCGAGCTGGATCAGGTAGACCTGCGGGTTCGACTGGAACGATTTATTGGCCCGCTTGGCCTTGAGGGCCTCGACGATCCGGTAGACGCCGCAACCGGCCCCCACCGCCGGGGTATCCGGGCCGCCGAGCTGGCCGACCAGGCCGTCGTACCGGCCGCCGCCCGCTAGCGAAGCATCGGCCCCGGCCGTGCCCCAGATTTCGAAGACAGTGCGGGTGTAGTAGTCGAATCCCCGGGCCAGGTGGGGATTGAGCTCATACGGGATGTCGGCCTGCTCCAGGTATTCGAGCACCGCTGTCAAATGGTCGCGGTCGTCGTCGGTCAGCTGGTCGATAAGCGGCGGGATCTGCTCAACGACTTCCCGCGTCGCCGGGTCCTTCGTGTCGAGAATCCGCATGGGGTTCTCCTTGAGCTGGCGTTGGGCGTCGTCCGAGATGCGTTCCTGGTGCGAACTGACGGTATTGACGATCAGCTGTTTGATCTTCTTCTGCGACTCGGCGCTGCCCAGCGAGTTCACCTGCACGCCCAGGTTCGGCAGGTCCAACGCGGACAGTACCTGCCAGCACGCCAGGATGACTTGCGCGTCCATCGCCGGATCGGCCGAACCGAACGTCTCCAACCCGAACTGTTCGTGTTCACGGAACCGGCCGGCCTGGGGGCGCTCGTAGCGGTACATGTTGCCGCAATACGCCAGTTTCACCGGCTGTGGCAGCGACTTCATGCCGTGCTCCACATAGGCCCGCGCGGCCCCGGCCGTGCCTTCCGGACGCAGACTAACGGAGTTGTCCGACCGGTCGTCGAACGTATACATCTCCTTGCGGACGATTTCGGACGCTTCCCCGACCGACCGGGTGAACAGGTCCGTCGGCTCCAGGACCGGCGTCCGAACCTCGAAGAACCCGTGGGCCCGGGCCACGTTCCAGAACGCTTCTTCGACCAGACGGTAGGCCGCGGCATCCTCCGGAAGGATGTCCCGCATGCCGCGTAACGTCTGGTATCGTCCGGCGGGTTGCTTCGAATCGCTCATAGGGTACTCCTTAAGCTTAGGGATGGGTCGCCGCCGGGACAATGCGCCGGCCAGTCCCGGGCTCAGGACGCCCAGCGCGCCGCGACCAGACGGGCCGGGTCGCTGCTCCGTCGGACCTGCGGGCATGACTCGCGATGGATGCTGACGGTCTTCTGGAGCGTGATGTACCCCATGATCGGACCGGGAGGCTGCGGCGTACAGCAGCGGGCCAGCCGGGTCGGCAACCCCCATTGGTTGGCAACGATGACCTTTCCCGGGGCGGGACGGCGGCGAGGCCGGCGGGGCAGCGGGGCGGCCTTGGCAAGCCCCAGGGTCCGGACAACGGCTGCCTCGCTTAATCGCCGCTCGCCGATGGCGGCCAGCACGCCCGCTTCGTCCGGCGTGCCGGGCAGTACGTCGGCCAGACGCCGCCACTCCGCCTTGGTCGGCGTACCGGAGCGGCGGTGCCGCTGCAGGAGGGCCGCCAACTCCTTGCGACCGGCCGCCGCCACGGCACCCCGGTCATGAAGCCGGAAGTACCGCCGGATCGCCCAGCGAGCATGCCCTGTCCGGACCGACTTCAGCCAGTTCCGGTTCGGCTTGGCGTCGCCGCGCAGGATTTCCACGACGTCCCCGTTCGCCAGCGCGCTGTCCAGCGGAACGATCACGCCGTTCACTTTGGCGCCGCGACAGGAGTGTCCCACCTCCGTGTGCACGCTGTACGCGAAGTCCACGGGAGAGCTGCCGGCCGGCAGACTGTGGACCTGCCCCTTCGGCGTGAACACGAAGATCCGGTTGGTGAAGAGATCCAGCTTGAAGCGCTGCACGAAATCCGCCGACTCGGCGACCTCGTCCTGCCAGCTCTTCAGGCGCCGCATCATGGCGCTCTGCTCGTCGGTGGCCCGCTTCGGCCGCTTGCCGTCGGCATACACGACGTGCGCGGCCACGCCGTGTTCCGCCTCGTCATGCATCCGCCAGGTCCGGAACTGGACTTCGAGCAGCCGGTTCTGGGGACCGAAGACCGTGGTATGCAGCGAACGGTAGCCGTTCGACTTGGGAACGGCGATGTAGTCCTTGATCCGGTGCGGCAGGGGCTGCCAGGTCCGGTGGATGATTCCCATGCCGCGGTAGCAGTCGGCCACCGAATCCACAATCACCCGGACCGCGAACAGGTCGTAGACCTTGTCGATGTCCCGTTGTTTTTCCTGGAGCTTGCGGTACAGGCTGTAGAGCGTTTTCGTCCGGGCGTCGACCTTGGTCTCGATACCCTCCTCGGCCAGGACCGCCGCGAAGCGGCGCTTCACCTGGGACAGATACCGTTCTCCCTCCTTGATCGCGTCCTGGACCTCGCCCGTGAGCTCGCGGTAGGCGCGCGGGTGCGCGTACTCGAACGCGCGGTCGGACAGCTCCGCGCGCACCTCCCCCATCCCGAGCCCGTCCGCCAGCGGGGCGAATATCTCGATCGTCTCGACCGCGAAACGCTTGCGCTTCTCCGGCCGGATGCCGACGATCGTCCGGATGTTATGGAGCCGGTCCGCGAGTTTCAACAGGATCACCCGGAGGTCCTCGGCCATCGCCAGGAACAGCCGCCGGAGGTTCTCGGTCTCGACCGGCACGTCCGTCTTGGGCAGGCGTACGGAAGACAGCTTAGTGACCGCCTCGACCAGGTTCGCGACGTCGCGGCCGAACTCGTCCTTGACCTGGCCGATGGTGACGGCCGTGTCCTCGGGAACGTCATGGAGCAAGGCTGCCGCTACCGTGGGAGCGTCCAGCCGCCAGTCGCACAACAGGATCGCCACTTCCAGGCAGTGGCAGACGTACGGCTCGCCGGTCCGTCGGTACTGGCCGTCGTGGCTCTTCCGGGCCAGGCGGAACGCCCGCTCGATCTGGTCCCGTTGTCCGTCCGTAAACCGGTCGAGTCGGCGGTGCAGGCGCCTATGCGCCGCGGAAATCGTCGAGTCGCCACTCAAGGCTGGCCCTTCCGTTCCATTCGTTGATCATCGGCCGTCCCACGATGTCGAGTGTCGTGCCGGGGACCGACTCCTCCGCCCGCTCACCTTCGCCGAACGCGATCGCCGGAACGGACCGGCCGTCCGGGAAACGCAGAGTCTTCTTCAGGTGCCGGCGGTCGACTCCCACGGTCGACACCTGTTCCACTACCACCCCCTTGAGCAGGAACGACGGGCGCGGGTTGCCCCGCCCGTGCGGTTCGAACCGGTCCAGGTAGCGACAGAGCTCCTCGGTCACTTCCTTCGCCTCGATCTCCATGTCGATTTCCTTGACGAGCGCGTAGTCGTCGGGCCCGAGCCGCTGTCCCGCGAACTCCTCCAGTGATCGCTTGAACTTCGCCAGTTTGCCCGCGGAAACGGTCAAGCCGGCGGCTTGCGCGTGTCCGCCGAACTTCTCCAGCAGCGCCTCGTGGGCGCGGAGGGCGTCGGTGATGTGGAATCCGGCCGTCGACCGGGCCGAGCCGGTGTAGACGTCGCCCTCCCGGCCCAGCACCAGCGCCGGCCGGCCGTAGGTCTGACTGAGCCGCCCGGCGATCAGTCCGGCGATGCCGCTTTTCCACGGCCCGTCGACGATGACTATCGCCCGGTCGTCTCCGACCCGACCCAGGCGCTCCCGGGCCTCGGCCACGGCGGACTCGGTCAGTTCGCGGCGTTCGCGGTTGCGGTCCTCTAGCGCGTCCGCCAGGCGCTTCGCTTCGACCAGATCCTTGGCCAGCAGTAACCGCAACGCATCGTCCGCCCCGCCGAGCCGTCCGGCAGCGTTGAGCCGCGGGGCGATGACGTATCCGAGCGTCCCGGCAGTGACGCCCTCCTGGTTCACGCCCGCCGCGGTGAGCAGCGCCCGCAGGCCCGGGCGCGGGGACTTCCGGAGTACCGTGAGGCCGAAGTGGACGAGCGTCCGGTTCTCGCCGCGCAGGTCGGCCAGGTCCGCCACCGTGCCGATGGCTACCAGGTCCAGCAGCCACTTCTCGGTCGCTTCCCGCTCCCGCTCGTCGAGGTCGGAACGCCCGATCAGTGCTTGGGCCAGCTTGAACGCCACCCCCACCCCGGTCAGCTCCTTGTTCGGGTACCCGTCGCCGGGACGCTTAGGATTGACGACCGCTTCCGCTTCCGGAACCTGCGGCGGGGGCTCGTGGTGATCCGTAACGATAATCTTCAGCCCGTCCTTCCGGCCGGCGGCGATCTCGGGCGCGCAGGAAATGCCGCAATCGACCGTTACCACCACGGCCGCACCACCCTGTTTGAGTTTCTTCAGGGTCTCCGTCGTGACGCCGTAACCGTCCTGGTACCGGTCGGGGATGAACGTATCGACCGTCCCGCCCAGCCGCGTGATGACGTCCGCCAAGAGAGCCGTGGCCGTGAGACCGTCAGCGTCATAGTCGCCGTGTACGATAACCGGCTCGCGCTTGGCGATGGCGCCATGCAGCAGCCCGGCCGCGGACGCCAGGTCCTTGAGTCCGGCCGGGTCCTCCAGGCCGCTCGCGTAGTCGGGGTCGAGGAACGCCTTCGCTTCCTTCGGGTCGGTGATACCGCGGTTCAAGAGCAGCTGCGCGACCGCGCGCGGGTATTTCCTGAACCGTTCAAGGTGGGACGCCGGTGCGTTTTCAGCAAGTTGCCAGGTCCGCTGGTGGGTCTTTTTGGGCTCGGTTGACTTGATTTCTTGTGCCATTCGGGGTATAGTTCCTTATTCGATATTATACGGTCCCATGGGCGCAGAAAGACAGCGATCACTACCTCAGGCAGAAACCGGCCGGAAGCTTACGCCGGCCGAGCGCATCGACGCCCGAGTCGCCGAGCTACGGGGCTCGTTCGATCCGGACGCGCTTTCGGTCGGCTCGGTGCGTGAAGCCGACCGGGTGACCGGACGGTTGACGACGTTGCTGGTCGAGGCGCAGGCAGGAGCGATGCTGGTCGACCAAGTGCGCCACTGGGCTGCGACCAACCGGGCTTACGCGGAGAGGATGGGGATCGGTCCCGATGCGTCGTTAGAGGACGTCTTGCCCGTCGCCTACGAGCTCGCCATGAAGCGCGTGGACACGGACCTGGGAAAGGGTGAGACGAAAGGGGCTCGGAAAGGACGGGTGCGGCGCGAGTTCGCGCAGGCCGAACGTGGGACCATCCGTCAGCTGGCAAGCTACCGGATGCACTCCGAGCACCCTCAACAAGTAGATCGGTTCACGGCCCGGCTCAAAGAGCGGCGGGAGCGGCTGGCGGCCGACGCCAATCGTCAGGAATCCCTGCCCGTCTGACGCTTCGACGATCGCTTCTCCGTCCACCGCTGCCAGCTCACCAGGAGCGGCGCGGCGTTGAAGATCGAGCTGTACGTTCCGATCACGGTGCCGAGCAGCAGCGCCAGGACGAAGCCGTGCAGCGACTCGCCGCCGAACAGGTACATCGCGATCAGGACCAGCACTAACGTGAGCGAGGTGTTCAGCGAGCGCACCAGCGTCTGGGCGATCGAATAGTTTACCGTCTCGGTAAAGCCGCGCCCCACTCGCCTGACCAGGTTCTCGCGGATCCGGTCGAAGACCACGATCGTATCGTGCACCGAGTAGCCGACCGCGGTCAGCAGCGCCGCGACGAACGTGGCGTCCACTTCCAAACCGGTGAAGTACCCGAGAAGCGAGAACGCGCCGATTACGAACAGGATGTCGTGCAAGAGCGTCAGGATTGTCGTCGTGCCGAAGCGCCAGCTGGATGCGGGCTTGGGCACGTTGCGGAACGCGTACGCGATATATAGCAGAATCAGGAGCGCGCCGAGACTGACCGACAGGAACGCCTTGTCCCGCAGCTCCTCGCTGATCGACGGCCCGACGGTCTCGAACCGGAGTTCTTCCGCCTGCGGACCCAACGCCTCTTGGGCGGTAGCCAGTAAGTCGTTGTGTTCGGTCGGATCCAGCTGCTTGACCCGCACCTGGTAAGTGCCGGCCGACGTGGACTGCACGACCGGGTCGCCGTATTCGTTTCCGAAGGCATCGCGCACTTCCGCGGCCGCGGTCCCCGCGGGAGCCCGGATCTCGATCAACGAGCCGCCCGTGAAATCGATGCCGAGCTTGAGTCCGAACAGCACCAGACTGATCGTGCCCGGGATAATCAGCAGCAGCGAGAGCGCGTACCACCACTTCCGATAATCGGCGAGGTGCTTAAGCTTAAGCATCCTTGCCTCCCTTCGGCGCCGGAGTGCCCGGTCGGACGGTATCCCACAACCCGCGCTTCTCGGCCAGACCGGTCCGGACCGCAAGCCGCATCAGCGTCCGCGTGACGGTGATCGCCGAGAACAGCGAGACGATGACGCCGAGGGCCAGGACGACCGCGAACCCGCGGATAGTCCCCGACCCAAACGCGTACAGCACGACGGACATCAGGAGGGAGGCGGCGTTGGAGTCGCGGATCGACGTGAACGCGCGAGAGAACCCGACCTCCAGCGCCGTCGGCAGCGAGCGGCCGTCGCGCAGTTCCTCGCGCATCCGCTCGAAGATCAGGATGTTGGCATCCACGGCGATACCGATGGACAGGATGAAGCCGGCGATTCCCGCCAGGGTCAATGTCACTGGAATCAACTTGAACAGCGCAATCATGATGCCCGTGTACAGCAGGAGCGCCAGCACGGCCAGCACGCCCGGCAGACGGTAGTACAGGATCATGAACGCCGCCACTAGGATCAATCCGACCAGTCCCGCGGCCAGGCTTTTCTGGACGGAATCCTGCCCGAGCGTCGGGCCGACGGTCCGTTGTTCGACCTGCTTGACCGGCACCGGAAGCGCGCCGGCGTTCAGCTGCAGTGCCAGGTTCTTGGCTTCCTCGACCTGGAAGCCCCCGGTGATCACCGCGTTGCCGTCGTTGATTTCCTGGGACACGCGCGGCGCCGAGATAATCGCCCCGTCCAGGATGATCGCGATCGGCTTGCCGACGTTACGGCGGGTCAGGCCGGCGAACTTCTTGGCACCCTCTGCGTTGAATGTGATATTGATCTCCGGTTCGCCGGTCTGCTGGTTGAAGCCGACGTTGGCCCGCTTGAAGTCGGCGCCGGTCAGGTCCGACTCGCGCTTGTACCCCGACAGCGGATCGGCCGGGTCCGGTTTCGCCTTCGGGTTCTGTTCCCGGAACTCCATCTTGACCGTGGCGCCGATGATCTTCGACGCCTGTTCGACGTCGGTCACGCCCGGCAGTTCGACAATCGTCCGGTACTTGCCGGCGGATTGGTTGGCCTGCACCAGCGGCTCGGACACGCCGAGCGCGTTCACGCGCCGGTCGATGACGTCCACGACGCCGTCCAGTCGTTCCGAGCGCTCCTTGTCCGGCACTTTCGACATGTCGGCCTCGTAGACCAGGTGCGAACCGCCTTCCAGGTCAAGACCCTCGTGAATCTTCAGTTCCTTGTCCAGGCCGAACAGCCTCAGGTCGGGGCCGCCCGGCCAGACCACCAACCCGACGAGCACGGCCAGAGCCAGGATGCCTGCGAAGGCGAGTCGGATTCGTTTGATAGTGATTGCCATCGGGGTTACGCGTTCAGAGAAACTTCTTGCGGCCGCTTTGCTTGAGTTTCTCGACGATCTTCTTGACGTCCTGGGCGCGGTCCTTCGGGCAGATCAGGACGGCGTCCTTAGTATTGATGATAACAAGGTCCTTGAGTCCGATCGTCGCCACCAGCTGGTCCGGCGAGTACACGAAGCAGTCCTTGGTGTCGATGTCGACGTACTCGCCCTCGAAGACATTGTCGTTGGCGTCGTGCTCCAGTACGTCATGCAAGTCCGCCCAGGACCCGACGTCCGCCCAGTCGAACGAGGCCGGTATTACTGCCAGTCGCCTCGACTTCTCAAGGATACCGTAGTCGATGGTCTCGTCTTCCAGCGCCAGATACGCCCGCTTGCGTTCCATCTCGCTGCGGCCGGCCTCCCCCTTGATCAGCGCCGCGTGTTCCGGCAGGAGGGATTCGAACTCGCCCAGAAAGACACCGTACTGCGCGGCCGCCATGCCAGCGTTCCAGAAATAATCGCCGCTGCGCAGGTATTCCCGGGCCCGGGATTCGTTCGGCTTCTCGACGAATTGATCGACTTCGAACAGGTCGAATCCTTCCGCTTGACTGAGGTCCTGGCCGCGCTTGATATACCCGAAGCCGGTCGACGGATACGTCGGTTTGAGGCCCAGTGCGATGATCCGCTCTTCCCGCGCGGCGGCGGTCGTCCAGGCCTTCAGGGTCCGCCGGAACTCGGATTCCTCCTGGATCAAGTGGTCCGCCGGCAGGAACACGA
>JBBDZG010000013.1:0-23570 GCA_040900285.1 Patescibacteria group bacterium
CGAACACCTCGCGCGCCAGGACCTTCACCAGCTCGGTCTTGCCGACGCCGGTCGGCCCCAGGAAGATGAACGATCCCATCGGGCGCTTCGGGTTCCCGATGCCGACCCGGCCGCGCCGGATGCTGCGGGACACCGCCGAGACGGCCTCGGCCTGACCGACGATCTGCCGCTTCAGCTTCTGTTCCAGGTTCGCCAGGTTCTCGGCCTCCGCCTTGACCAACCGCGTGACCGGCACGCCCGTCCATTGCGCCACCACGGTGGCGATGTCCTCGGACTGCACCTTTACCGTCTTCGGGCCCTTGCCACGGAGCTGTTCGCGGATCTTATTGGCCTTGTCGCGGAGCTGCGCCGCCTTCTCGTAGTCCTGGTTGTCGATCGCGCGCTCCTTCTCGGAGTTGAGCGCGGTCAGTTCCTCCTGGAGCTTCTTAAGTTCCGGCGTCAGGCCGCCTTCGCGGAGCCGGCCGGCCGACGCCGCTTCGTCCACCAGGTCGATCGCCTTGTCCGGCAGGAACCGGTCGGCGATGTAGCGAGTGGAGAGCCGCACCGCGGTTTCGATCGCCTCGTCGGTGATCTCCACGCCATGGTGGTCCTCGTAGTTCTTACGCAGGCCCTTCAGGACCGCCACGGTCTCTTCCGGCGACGGTTCCTTCACGTGCACCGGCTGGAAGCGCCGCTCCAGCGCCGCGTCCTTCTCGATGTGCTTACGGTATTCGTCGAGCGTGGTGGCGCCGATCGTCTGGACCTCGCCGCGCGCCAGTGCTGGCTTCAGGATCTGGGCCGCGTCCATCGAGCCCTCGGCCGCACCGGCTCCGACGATCGTGTGCAGCTCGTCGATGAACAGGATGATGTCTTCGAGCTTCTTGAGTTCCTCGATCACCTGCTTGACGCGCTCCTCGAACTCGCCGCGGTACTTGGTGCCGGCGACCATCAGCGGCAGGTCAAGCGCCAGCACACGCTTGCCGTGCAGCGCGTCCGGGACGCGTTCTTCGACGATCCGTTCCGCCAGACCTTCCACGATGGCGGTCTTGCCGATGCCGGGCTCGCCGATCAGGACCGGGTTGTTCTTGGTGCGTCGGCCGAGGATCTGGATCACCCGCTGCACTTCCTCGTCGCGGCCGATCACCGGGTCAAGCTTGTTCTGCTTGGCCAGGTCGGTCAGGTCCGTGGAGAAGTAGTCGAGCGCCGGCGTCTTGTCCTTGTCCGGCCTGGGCTTCTTGAGCGCGCCGCCGCCCGGGGTCACCGGCTGGGCGTTTGGCTGGCCCGGTGCCGGGCCGGCGCCGGACGCCGTGCTGCCGGTGTGACGGAACAGGTTCAGGACCTGCGACTTGATCCGTTCCGGATCCGCGCCGAGCTCTTCCAGGATCGAGTACGCCTTGGTGTTCTTGTCGCCGAGGATGCCGAGCAACAGGTGCTCGGTACCCACGTAGTAATGCTGGTGCCGGGCCGCGGTGGCGACCGCTTTTTCGATCACTTTCTTGGCCGGGTCGGTCAGGCCGGCGCCGCCGGCATCGTAGCGGGATTTCGAGGAGAAGCTGAGCGCCAACTGGACCTTTTCCAGCGTAACCGCATGCCCTTCGAGGATTTCGGCCGCCAGCGCCTCCGGGTTGGAAACCAGGCCGACCAGGATGTGCTCGGTGCCGATGTACGCCTCGCCCATCGCCCGCGCCGCTTTCTGCGCGGCGGTCAACGAAAGCTTGGCGTTCTTGGTGAATTTCTCGAAGTGTTCGTTCTGCATGGGTCCTCGTCTTAAGTATGCGTGGTGCGCGAAATCCCTTCGTTGGAAGGATGACCAAAAATTGTCGTGCTGTAGTTTTTGTTCAAGCGAACCGTTTTTGGTCGCGCCATTACAGTATCGAAAGTACGCCAGGAGTCAAGCGTTTTCTTCCCCTCCTGCACAACTGAGCTATTCAGCCTTGGGATCGTCGCCAGAGGAATCTGGTTTTTCGTTTGAACCGTCGGGTTTTTCTTCGGGAGCGGGCTTTTCGGGCTTGGCTCCCCCGTCGTCATCGTCGTCGCCCTCGGAGGAATCCTTATCCTTTGCTTTGTCCGGCGCTTCGTCGGCCGGAGCGGCGTCGCTCGCTTCGCTTACCGCCTGCGCAGCCAATTGCTGGATTTCCTTGCAGCGATCGGGCTCGACTCCCTCGGCCTTGGTAAGATCGGCTTCCTCGGCGGCCGCGACTTTCTGGGCCGAATCCAGCTTGGCCGCCTCGAACGCCTTGGTCTCATCCGCCGTGACACCATCCACCTTGCCGATCGGGATGCTGGCAACCACGCCGGCGACGCTTTCCTTGGCAGCTTCGTCGTCGGCAGCGCCGTCCGCCGCTTCGCCCGCCTTTTGCTGGGCCTCGGACTTGTCGATATCGATCTGCCAGCCGGTCAGGTCCCCCGCCAGGCGGACGTTCTGCCCGCCGCGGCCGATCGCCAACGACAGCTGGTCGTCCGCTACCTTGAGCGTAGCGGTCTTCGTCTTTTCATCGAGATCGATCTTCGAAATCTTCGCCGGGCTCAGGGCGTTGGCGATGTACGTCTTCGCGTCCTCGTCGTACAGCACGATGTCGATCTTCTCGTCGCCGAGCTCGGCCATGATCGCCTGGACGCGGGTGCCGCGCTGGCCAACGCAGGTGCCGACCGGGTCGACGCCTTCCTGGTTGGACGCGACAGCGACCTTACTGCGGACGCCGGCCTCCCGGGCGACCGACTTGATCTCGACCGTACCGGCGTGGATCTCCGGGACTTCCAGCTCGAACAGTCGCCGCACGAAGTCCGGATGCGCCCGGGTCAACAGCAGTTGCGCCGCCCGGCCCTCCGGGTCGACCTCGCGGAGCATCACCCGCAGACGCTGGCCGATGTAGTACCGCTCGCGTTCGATCTGGTCTCCGGGCCCGAGCACGCCGACGGCCCGACCGACCTCGACGAAGACGTTCCGGCCTTCGATCCGCTGGACCGAGCCGGTCATCAGCTCGCCGGTGCGGTCCGAGTACTCCTCGCGGACGATCTCCCGTTCCACCTCGCGGATGCGCTGGATGATCACCTGCTTCGCGGTCTGCGCCGCGATCCGGCCGAACCCAGACGGCGGTTCCACCGGCTCTTCCCAGTTCTCGCCGGCCTTCGGGCTCTTCACACCCTGCTTGCGCGCCTCGGTGACGGTGATCTGGACGTGCTCGTTCTCGACGTCGTCCTTCTTGGCGACCAGCTCGTGCACGATGAACAGCTTGGTCTCGCCGTTCTTCGGGTTGAAGTCCGCCCGGACGTGTTGCTCGGGGTACCCATAATCCTTCCGGTACGCCGCGGCGATCGCCGAGGCGACGGTCTCGAAGATCCGCTCCTTGGGAATCTTCCGGTCGTAGGCGATCTGTTCGATCGCTTCCGAGAACGCCTTGGGGTCGATGTCAAGTTTCATAATCGATAAAAAAGAGGAGCCTGAGGCTCCATACGGGTGCAGTATAGCAAACGGACGCCCGGTGTGCTACCTTGGACCGCTAACTAAGCGCTTCATTATGGCGAAAAAGTCACATTCCGCCAAGGCGAAGATTGTCGAGCGATTTCTGGAATCGCCGGAAGACCCCGAGACCAGGGAGGTGCTGTCGCTTATTCCTCTTGAGGATATCAATCAGGCACTGGAGAGACGGTACGGCTACACCGTGCCCTACATGACTTCCCATAGAGGGATAGCTGCGTCGGTAGCCGTGTGCCAGATGTTCGAGGAGTCAGGGATGGACCCGCGTGAATACAGCTACGGTGGCTGGTTCAAAGCACCCCAAGGAGTTCTCGACGGTAAAACTCCGGAGTTGCTGTGCCGTGTCGGACGTACGGAAGAAGTCATCGAGTTCGCCGAACATACGGTCCAACAAGTCAAAAAGCTTGGCGGCGTCAGTTCGTGACGTTCCGATAGTGCTCGATATCCTTTCCGGTGATCGCGATCACGTCGATCCGCCATGGCAATCGGATGTCGTGTTCTCGCCGGAATAGCACGGCAGCCCGGACGGCATTCCGGAGCTTCGTCCTGGTGACAGATTCGGCAGGATGTCCGGCCAGGCCGTCGCGCCGGGTCTTTACTTCGATAAATACGAGTTCCCGACGATCCCGCATGACCAGGTCGATCTCGCCGTACCGGGTGTGGTAATTCGACGCGACGAACCGGTATCCTTTCGCGATCAGGTACGCTTTCGCCCGACGTTCGCCGATGATACCGTACTGTCGCTTGCTTAGCACGATTCCAGTATAGCAGCTGTCAGACGGTCAGCTTGAGCTGCAGCAGCTCGGCGATCGGCACCCAGTCCCGGCGGTGCAGTCCGCACGGCCCGTGTTCCCGGAGTGCACGCTGGTGGTCCGGCGTACCGTAGCCGACGTTCCGGGCGAACCCGTATTGCGGGTGCGCTTCGGCGAACTCCCGCATCAGCCCGTCGCGATGCACTTTCGCGATCACGGAAGCGGCGGCGATGCACAATTCGGTCAGGTCGCCTTTGACAATCGTCTCGCACGGATAACTGCCCGCGAAGTAATCGTGACGGCCGTCGAGCAGCACGTGTCCCGGTTCGACCCCGAGCGCATCGACCGCCCGCCGGCCGGACTCGCGCAGCGCCCAAGGAAAGCCCTGCCGGTTGAATTCGTCGATGTCCACGGTCCCGATACCGACGGCGACGGCCCGGCGGTGGACGTACGCCGCGACCTGTTCGCGATCTGGCTTCAGTAGCAGTTTCGAATCCCGGATGCCGTGTAGGCGGGATTCCGTGTCTAACACGACCGCGCCGGCCACGAGCGGACCGGCCCAGGCCCCTCGTCCTACCTCGTCCACGCCGCAGACGACCGCGCCGGTGCCGGACCAGTGCCGTTCCCGGCTCCGGCCGGGCGCCTTACTTCTTCTCGGCTTGCTTCGTGTCGTCGCCGGCATCGGGTTTCTTAGCCTCCGCTTTAGCGAACTCCGCGGCCGCTGGTGGCTTCGCCTTCACTGCCGCCCAGGGGTGGATAACCTCCCGGTCCGCCTGCTTGATCGGTACCTCCTTCATCCGCGCCGCCTTGCCGGCCCGGTCGCGCATATAGTGCAGTTTCGCGCGGCGGACCTTGGCCGCCCGCTGAACCGTGATCTTGGTGATCTTCGGCGAGTGCAGCGGGAAGACCCGCTCCACGCCGACGCCGGAGCTGATCCGCCGGACGGTGAATGTCGCCCCGGGTCCGATGCCGCCGCGGCGGCGGATGACCAGGCCCTCGAAGTACTGGGTGCGCTCCTTGCCGCCCTCCTTGACGGTCGTGTAGACGCGTACACGATCACCCGACTCGACATCCGTGAACATCGGCTTAACCTGCTTGGCTGCGATCTTTCTGATCAGCGCTTGGCTCATACGCTCTAGCTTACCTCGTCTCGACTGAAACGTTCCAGTCCACGACCTCGAGGTCGTCGATCAGGCCCTTGGAGTACCGCACGCCGTGGGCGAGCTTGAGTTTCTTTTCCCTCTCGCCGTGCGTAAGGATGAGGTACACTGGCGACTCGCCGCGATGCTCCGAGAGTACCTGCTTCACTTGCTCCAGCACGGCCAGTGTCGTGTTCGGGCCGAGCTTGACGGTCAACGCTTCGTACTTGATCGTCGCGTTCTCACGGTCCGGCGTTTCCGCCGTCTCGGAATCGGCAATCGGTGACGGCGGGCCGGCCGGTGACGGCTGCGGCGCCTTCGGCGCTCCCGACACCATCGCGTCGAGGTCCTCGATCTCGACGTCCGCCGACGGCTCGGCGGCCGGCGGCCGGACCGGCCGGGGCGCGGCGTTCTCGTCCAGCGGCTCGACGGTATCCGCCAGGATCTTCGGCTCGTCGTCCTTGCGCGAGATCTTACCGCTGATCTTGAGGATGGCTCCCGGGACCAGGTGATCACGGACATCCAGGTACAGCTTCGGAAAGACGATGACTTCCATCTTCCGCTGCCGGTCCTCGACCGTGACGAACGCCATCGGATCGCCTTTCTTGGTATTGATCCGCTTGGCCACGGTGACCAGGCACGCGATCTCGACCGGCCGCTTGTCCGGCAGGTCCTGTACGGAACTGATCGCCGCGAACCGCTTGAGCACGTCGCCGTAGGAAGTGAGCGGGTGCTCGGAGACATACATCCCCAGGAGCTCCCGCTCCCACTCGAGCTTCTGGCGCTGGTCCACCGAAGCCGCAGACGCTCCAGGAGGCAACGCGAACCCGGTCTCGGCGCCCTCCGCGCCGCCGAACAGACTGGTCTGGCCGCTCCGGTGCTCCGCCGCCCGCGCCGCCGCGAACCGGCTCATCGTCTCGAGCCCGGCCAGCAGCCGGCCGCGTCCGGCCGGCTCGCCGGCATCCTTCGTCTCCGCGAGCTCGTCCAGCGCGCCGGCCTTAATCAAGGCTTCCAGCGATTTCTTGTTGGCGGTACCGTCCGGCAGTCGCGACAGGAAGTCATGCAGGTCGGTGAACGGCCCGTCCGCCTTCCGGCTTTGTACGGTTGCGGCCGCCGTATTCTTGCCCAGGTTCTTGATCGCATTCAGCCCGAACCGGATGTTCCGTTTGTCCGGTGCCACCGCGAAGTTCTCGAACGATTCGTTCACGTCGGGCGGCAGGACCTTGATGCCGAGCGACTCCGCGTCGGTAATCGCGGCGGCGAGCTTGTCGAGGTTCTCCTGCTCGCTGGTCATCAGCGCCGCCATGAAGGCGCTCGGGTAGTGCGCTTTGAGGTACGCCGTCTGGTACGCGATCAGCGCGTAGGGCGCGGCGTGTCCTTTAGGAAAGCAGTATCGCGCGAAGTCCTCAAGCTGTCCGAAGAGTTTCACGGCCTGGCCGCGGTCCATCCCGCCGTGACTGACTGCCCCGTCTATGAACTTCTGCTTCTGTTCGGCCAGCAGCGAGGCGATCTTCTTGCCGACGGCCTTGCGGAGCGTGTCCGCCTCGCCGCCGGTGAATCCGGCGAGGTCCTTCGAGATCTGCATGACCTGCTCCTGGTAGACGATCACGCCGTAGGTCTCCTTGAGCGCGTCCTCGACCTTCGGATGGATGTAGGTCACCTGTTCCCGGCCGTGCTTCCGCTTGATGAACGAATCGATCCACTGCATCGGTCCCGGCCGGTACAACGAGACCATCGCCACGATGTCCTCGAACTTGGTGGGTTGCAGCTCCTTGATGTAGCGCCGCATCCCCTCGGACTCCAACTGGAAGATGCCGTGCGTTTTACCGGCGCACAGCAGCTCGAGCGTCTTGGCATCATCGAGCGGGAGCGTATCGATGTCGACCGTGTCCCCGTACACCGCCTCGATGATCTCGACCGCCTCCCGGAGGATCGTCAGGTTGGAGAGCCCGAGCACGTCGATCTTGAGCAGCCCGATGTCCTCGATCGGGCGCATCGAGTACTGGGTCACGACGGCGTCTTCGTCGCCGCGCGTGGAGTGCTGGATCGGCACGTACTCGACCAGCGGCTTGTCGCCGACCACGACGCCGGCCGCGTGGGTCGACGCGTGCCGGACGGATCCCTCGATGCGCGCCGCCAGGTCGAGAAGCCGCTCGACCTGCTGGTTCTGCCGGGCCAATTCCTTGAGTTCCGGCTGCTTGCCGGCTTCGGCCAGGGTCATACCGAACGGGATCAGCTTGGCAACCTGGTCCACCTCGCCGTAAGTCATGCCCATCACCCGTCCGGTGTCGCGCACCGCGGCCCGGGCGGCCATCGTGCCGAACGTGATGATTTGGGCCACCCGGTCGTGGCCGTATTTGTCGGTGATGTATTGGATCACCTCACCCCGGCGGTCGTCGGCGAAGTCCATGTCGATATCCGGCATGCTGATCCGATCCGGATTCAGGAACCGCTCGAACTGGAGGCCGTGGACCAGCGGATCCATGTTCGTGATGTTCAGCACGTACGCCACGATGGACCCGGCCGCGCTGCCGCGACCCGGCCCCACGAAGATACCCTGGTCCTTGGCCCAGTTCACAAGATCGCCGACGATCAGGAAGTACGATTCGTACGACATCTTCTCGATGACGCCGAGCTCGTACTGCACGCGGTCCGCGACTTCCTTGCCGGCATCCTCGCCGTATCGCTTCCCGACCCCTTCCGCCACGAGCTTCCGAAGCCGGCCGCGCTCCGTCTCGCCCTTCGGCACTTCGAACTTCGGCAAGATGATCTTGCCGAGATCGAGTTCCAGGTCGCAGCGTTCGGCGATGGCGACCGTATTACTGACCGCTTCCGGCGTATCCGCGAAGTGCTCCGCCATCCGTTCCGGCGGCTGCAGCGAGAAGTCTTCGTCGGTCATGTTAAGCCGGTCGGTGTCCTCAAGCAGCTTGCCGGTCTGGATGCAGACCAGCACGTCCTGCGCCTCGGAGTCGTCCGGCCGGACGTAGTGCGCGTCGTTGGTGCCGATCAGCGGCAAGCCCTTCTCCTTGGCAATCCGCTTGATCGCGGTGTTGAGCTCGCCCTGCTCGGGGATGTTCGGATGGTGCTGCAGCTCCAGGTAGTAGCGGTCGCCGAACAGCTTGGCGAACTTTTCGACGACCTTCTTGGCCTGCGCTTCCCCGCCGTCCCGCAGCGCGTTCGCGACCTCGCCCTGAAGACATGCCGAGGTGCAGATCAACCCCTCGTGGTGCCGCTGCAAGAGCTCCCAGTCGATCCGCGGCTTGTAGTAGAAGCCTTCCAGGTGCGCCGCGGTGATCAGCTTCAGCAGGTTCTGGTACCCGGTCCGATTCTGCACCAGGAGGATCAGGTGGTACGGGTTCGCGTCCTTCGCCGGATCCCTATCCTTGCGCCCGCGCCGGGCGACATACGTCTCGCAGCCGATGATCGGCTTGATGCCGGCCTTGGTCGCGGCTTGGTAAAACTCGACGGCGCCGTAGAGCACGCCGTGGTCGGTGAGCGCCAACGCGTCCATGCCCTGCCGCTTTACCGTCTCGGAGAGATCGGGCAGCTTGCTCAGTCCGTCGAGCAGGCTGTAGTGGGAGTGGACGTGGAGGTGGACGAACTTACTCATCCTCGCCCCGTACGGTCCCGCCTCGCCGGTCGAGATACACCGCCGACCCGATCACGGCCAGCAGTACCGCCGCCAACGCCACCAATAGGATCGCGATCCAGCTGAAGAACCCGCGGACCAAGTCGACGACCCCGCCGACGATCGCCCGGCCGACGCCGGTGCCGTCGAGAAACAGGACCAATAGGAAGAACCCACCCAGCCCGATCAACGCCCGGATCAACCAACGCTGCCGGGCCCGGACTAGGCCCCAGTACAGCTTCACCTGTGCGCCGAGCGAATCGCGCTGGCGGGTCAGGTCGTTGAGATCGGCGACGCCCTGGCGGAACGCCTGCAAGTAGTCCTTGGCCCGTGCCTTGGTCAGCGCGCCCGTCGAACCGTGGCGTAGCCGTTCGACGAACGCGTAGGCTTTGGTCACGTCCGACGGCCGGGTCAGGTGCAGCTTCACCGCCTCCAAGCGCTCGGCCGGCGTGCGGCCGGGAATGTGCTCGTCCGACATCCGGCCTTCGAACAGTTTGGCCGCCTCAAGCAGCGCCAGCTTGTACGCGCTGACCGTGTGTTCCTTTTCCGCTTCCTCTACCGAGGTCCAGTCGATGGTGGCCATACCCTTAGCTTATCGCCAATGGCCTTCGGCTAGTAGGCTTAGGGGCTGGGCTGGATCTGCTCGCCGGTTTCCTTGAAGAATTCTCCCACTGCGCCAGGCAGGTTCTCGCCGAGCAGTCCGAAGATGCCGACCACCAGCGCGACCACCAGCGTCGCGCCGACGATCGCCCCGAACCCGCGGGCCAGGCCGATCAGGAGGTTCCGCCAGAGCAGCGTCCGGGTGTCCTGCAGTTGCTCGACGTAATCGGCCAGCCGGCCGCGCTCCAGTGCGTGGGCCAGCTTGGCCGTCGCTTCGTTGCCCTTCGCAGGCCGGTCCTTCCTTCCCGTCATTTATCGGCTCCGCCGCGCATTACGGGCGGGCGGGCGGGACGCGCGTTTCGCCTGGCCGCGCTTCACTTGGCGGGTGGCGGCTTTCGTCCGGCGCTTGGCCTGCCGGGCGGTCTTCTTAGCCGTCCGCTTGGCCCGGCGTACCGTCTTGCCCGCCTCCCGCTTCGCCCGCTTGGCGCTCCGGCGGGCCGTCCGTTTCACGCCTTCCGCCTGCTTACCCGCCTCATCGCCGATGTCCTTGGCCTTCCGCTCGATGTCCTGGCGCGTCTCTTTGCCGGATTTCGGCGCCAGCAACAACCCGGCGATACTGCCGATGACCGCTCCCAGGAACGTTCCGCGTACGAATTTTCCGCGTTTCGCCATGAATGATTCCTCCTTAGAAACTTACTGCGATGTCGGCTCGTGCCGCAACAACCGCGTCGCCCAGACTACCAGGTACCCGAGCACGCCGTAAATCAGCATCGCTACCAGCGCCTCGAGCTCGATGCGCTGTCCGGTGTAATCGTTGTACGTATCGAGGCTACCGAAGATGCCGGCGAACGGCGCGATCAGCGGTGCCGTCATGTTGTACCAGAAATCGACGAAGGGCACGCCGGTCCGGGCACCGAAGAGCAGCAGCACGAACCGGATCAGGACGACCGAGACGATCACCGCGATGACGAACCAGACGACGTCCTCGACCTTGCGGACCCGCCGGTCTTCGGAACGGCCCGGGTCGTTCCGGGTTTCCTCGACTTCCTTCCGTTCCTCGGTCTCCGTACGGACCATCAGCGCCGCCGTTTCTTCTTGCGCCCGACCGTCTTCACGCCCTTGTTGAACCCGGCCAACGCGCCGGCTACGGTCGCCAGCGGCCGCAGCAGGTTGCTGCTATACGCATCCACGGTGTTGCCGGCCTTTTCGGCGGCGCCCTTGAGCGGCTCCGCGATCTCATACAGCTTATCGACCAGTTTCCGCGTCCGGCGAATCAACACCAGGACCGCCAGCAGGAGCAGGCACATCAGGACGGTGATGATGATCAGCCCGATGGAAGCGATCCAGAGAATGGTGTTCGGCACTTCCGTCATATAGTTACTAGCGTAGCGGGTTTGCAGCGAGCCACAAGTGCAATCCTACAAAAAGGAAAAGCCCCGCGAGCGGGGCTTTTCGAAGCGAGGGGGCTGACTACGCAGCCGGGTTCTCGCCGCCGTCGCCGGACTCGTCAGAGTCGCCGCCTTCGGCCGGAGTCTCCTCCGTAGCAGGGGCTGCTTCGCCCTCGCCACCCTCGCTGCCGCCGTTCTCGTCGGCACCGGGGGTCGGGTTCGCACCCTCGTCGTCCAGAAGGTTGATCAACATAACGTTGCCCTCCATGTTAGTTGCTACGACTTGTACCGCCCAAGGACGGCATCTCCCCTATTCTCTCACAGCAGGCGAGGATGCTGTCAACTCACCGCCCTACAACTTACGACAATTTTTCGGCGATGAGTTGTGCAACCTTACGAGCGTCCACCGCGCCCTTGGTGGCCTTCATCACCGCGCCGACTATCACCTGCTTGGCGTTCTCGTTGCCGGCCTTGAAGTCGGCGGCGGGTTGCGGGTTGTCCTTGATGGCCTGGGCGACGATCGCGCCGAGGTCGACGGCGCCGACCGGCCGGTACTTTTTCAGAATCGCCGACTTGCGTTCTTCGAAATGGACCGCGTCGTCGGTACTAAGAATCTCCTTGACCCCCTGCCAGTTCAGATACCCCCCGACGACTAGCTGGGCGAGGCTGCTCGCGACGCTTCCCGAGACGCGCAGGTCGTCGAAAAGTGTCTTGCCTTCGCTCTTCAACGCAGCCGCGTAGGGACCGGTGAGTATCTTCGCTACCAGGTCCGCCGCCTGTTTTGGGTCCTTGATCGCGTCCTCGCCGGTGATCGCTTCCTCGATCCGCTCCTCGAAATAGTTGGCGTTGAGCGGTTCTTCGGCCAGGAAAACGGCGCCTTCCGACGATAAGCCGAACTTCTTCCGATACCGCCGTGTCCGGGCGACCGGCAATTCCGGCAAATCCGCCTGCAGCTTTCCGATACCAAGCTTCTTCGGTTCCAGCGGCGGGATGTCCGGCTCGGGGAAGTACCGGTAGTCGTGCGCTTCTTCCTTGCCCCGCTGGCTGGTCGTCTCGCCGCGATTCTCGTCGAAGCCGCGGGTCTCCTGGTTGACCTTCTTGCCTTCTTCCAGCAGGCCCGCCTGCCGTTCGATCTCGGCCGCCAGGCCCCGTTCCACGAACCGGAAGCTGTTGAGGTTCTTGAGCTCCGTCTTGGTGCCGAGCTTCTTGCCGCCGGGCTTCCGGAGCGAGACGTTGGCGTCGGCCCGCAGGTGACCCTTCTCCATGTCCGCGTCCGACACGCCGAGGTACCGCATCAAGCGCCTGAGCTCTTGCAGGAACCGCTTGGCTTCCGCCGGGCTGCGCAGGTCCGGCTCGGTGACGATCTCGACGAGCGGCGTCCCGGCCCGGTTCAGGTCGACCAGCGAGTAGTCGGCGCCTTTCGGGTGGGTCAGTTTGCCGGCGTCTTCCTCAAGGTGCAGGCGGGTAATGCCGATTTTCTTCGTGACCGGCTGCCCGCCCGACGCCGCGCCGTCCTCCGCCATGTCGAACTCGAACGTCCCCGGCCCGCCGAACGGCTGATCGTATTGCGAGATCTGGTACCCCTTCGGGAGATCCGGGTAGAAATACTGCTTGCGATCGAACTTCGACTCGTCAGGGATCTCGCAGCCGAGCGCCAGCGCGGCCTTGAGCGCCCATTCCACCGCCGTCCGGTTAGGGACCGGCAAGGCGCCCGGCAGGCCCAGACAGACCGGACAAGTCAGCTCGTTCGGCTTGGCCCCGTCGGCGCGGTTGTCGCACCGGCAGAACATCTTCGACTTCGTCCGCAGCTGGACGTGAATCTCCAGGCCGATGACGGCTTCGTAGTTCATTGCGACCTTCACAGCGCTCCCAGATCCTTCAACGCCCGCTCGAACTTGCCCAAGGCGCCCTTCGCCTCGAAACTCAGCAGTTCCTTGTCCGCCTCGTGGACGATCTGGTTCCGGGTCTTATGGGCCGACCAAAGACCGTCGTAGTCGGAAAACCTGCGACGATCGGCCGCCTTGAGCCGCTCGCCCATCGTGTCGCCGGGTACGCCCAGCGCTTTCAAGCAATGGTCGATCAGGTTGTCCGCCGAGATCACCGCTTGCCGGAGGTGTGCCGGCCCGCCGCGCTGCACCTGCTGCTGGATCTCATGCCAGCGGACGTGGGCGAACCCCTTGTCGTCCGCGGACAGCACTTTCGGCAGCGCACGGTGCTGGCGCATCATCAGGATGAAGACGGTCACGACAGCCAGGACGATGATGAGTATCAGCAGCGTCGTCATCGCGGCAGCTCCTTCGCGGCCGGCGGCTTTTTCGCGTGCCAGTCGTGTGCTTGTTCGTAGGCGTGGGCCGCCCGCAGGACCGTTTCCTCACCCCAGTGCTTGCCGATGAGTTGCAGACCGATCGGCAAGTTCCCTTTGTCGAATCCCGCCGGGACGGAAATCGCCGGCAGGCCCGCCAAGCTCGCGGGTACCGTGAAGATGTCCGCCAAGTACATCGCCAGCGGGTCGTCGGTTTTTTCGTCCTGTTTAAAGGCGGTCGTCGGGGTGGTCGGCGTCAGGATCAGGTCGACTTCTTTGAACGCTTTCTCGAAATCCCGCGTCACCAGCGTCCGGACTTGCATCGCCTTCTTGTAGTAGGCGTCGTAGTATCCGGCGGAGAGAGCGTACGTACCGAGCATGATTCGGCGCTTCACCTCCGGGCCGAAACCCTGGGTGCGGCTCTGGAAGTAGACGTCTTCCAGCGAGCCTTGCCAGCCCGTGTCCCGTTCGACCGAATGACCGTACCGGATGCCGTCGTACCGCGCGAGGTTCGACGAAGCCTCGGCCGGCATCACTAGGTAATACACAGAGACCGCGTATTTGGTGTGCGGCAGGCTGACATCGACGAATTCTGCACCGGCATCGGCAAGGGTTTTCCATGTTGCCTTGACGGCATTCCACACTTCGTCTTCATCGTCTTCGTCCCTATGAATGGCCAGGAGTTCCGCATACTCCTTTGGCAGGCCAATCTTCAGACCTTTTACATCGCCCGTCAGGGCCTTGCGGTAATCCGGCACTTCACGATCGACACTGGTCGCGTCCAACGGGTCGGGGCCGGCGATGACCCCGAGTACCGTCGCCGCGTCGGCGACCGTCGTCGTCAGCGTCCCCGCCTGGTCGAGCGAGCTCGCCATGGCAATCAAGCCGTACCGCGAGACGCGGCCGTACGTCGGCTTCATCCCGACTACGCCGCAGAACGCCGCCGGTTGGCGGACGGAACCGCCGGTGTCCGTGCCGAGTGCGACGGGCACTGAACGCTCCGCGACCGCCGCCGCCGAACCGCCCGAGCTGCCGCCGGGCACCCGTGCCGGATCCCACGGGTTCACCGTCTTGCCCAACGCCGAGTTCTCGGTCGAGGCACCCATCGCGAATTCGTCCAGGTTGGTCTTGCCGACCACCTTGGCGCCGGCATCCAGCACTTTCCGGACCACGGTCGCGTCGTACGGGCTTTCGTACCGCTCTAACATCTTCGAGGCGGCGGTGCTTTTCCGTCCGTCCGCCGTGACCATGATGTCCTTTGCTGCGACCGGAACGTCCTTCAGGCTGCCTTTATCGAGCGCTTGGCGGGCCGCAGCCGAATCCGCCGGCTTCGGCGCGTCGCCGAGATACGGGCTGGTAGTAGCGGCGTCAACCATCGAAGACCCCCCTCACCCTGATGTTGGTCCCGTCGTGCACGGGTACGTCGACGGGCAACTCGCCTTGCCGTTCGTTCTTGATTTCGTCGTCAGCCAAGACATTGGCCGCTCCGGTCACCTGCGCCGTCGGTGGGACGTTCTTCGTGTCGACTTCGTCCAACTGCCCGATGTAGTGCAAGATCGAGGAAAGCTGATCCTGGTACTTCACGGTTTCTTCGTCGCTCAATGCCAACCGTGCCAGTCGGGCGACCTTTTCCACTGCCTGCCTGTCGATTTCCACCCTTCCAGCTTAGCGCCTCGCCGGCGCCTTGACAAAAGCGCTTAACTACGCTATTATTCGTCAATCAGTAAATTACTAGCCATGGGACCGAACGAACGAAACCAGCAGTCATTTGACTTCGACGACGAGCAGGATACACTCCCGCTTAGCGACGTTTTGCAGCATGCGGACGAAATCGCGGAGCACGAGGAAACTGACGAGGAGATGGGATTATGAGGGAACGAGGACGACATTCTGAAGGCGCAGCGCCATTCGATCAGGCAAGCGGAACCGACCGCCGCGGCCAGGTGAAAGGCGGTACGTATCCTTTGCGAGAAGGCGAAGCAGCCCGGCCAACCGGCGCACAGCCTGCACCGCAAGAGTCGCATGGATTCCGCAGGGTGCTGGACCGGTTCGCACCTCCAAGCTCGAAACGACGCAAAGGCATAGCCACGGGTGCAGCAATCGGAGCCGGGTTCGTAGGCACCGCAGGTGGCGGCGCCGAACGGGTCGGCTACCAGATAGGCAAGATGACGTCAGGCGGAAGTTCGCTCAGCGCCGAACACGGCCCCTATGGCGTGGAAGGGGTGACCGTGGACGACGCCCGGAAAGGCACGGAACGGAATCGACAGGAGCACGCGACCGCCGAGGCTGCGCGGGAAGCTGCCGCCGGACAAAGCGGCGAGATCGACGTCAGCGAAGCCGGCGTGACCGGTTCCGTAGAGCTGGACAGTCCGAACCCTGACGACATGACCTCGCCGACCGGAACCGGCGGGATTAGTGCCGAAAACGACTCGGAAACGGGCGGCGTTTCTCCCAGTTGATCAGAAGCCGAGCAGTTTCCGCAGTCCCGCTTCGTCGATAACCTTCACGCCGAGCTTTTCCGCTTTGGCCAGCTTCGATCCGGGGTTGTCGCCGACGACCACATAGTCGGTCTCTTTCGATACCGACCCGGTCGCTTTGCCGCCCTTGCTGCGGATTAGCCGCTGCGCCTCCTCGCGGCTCATGTCGGCCAACGTTCCGGTAACCACGAACGTCAACCCGGCCAGTTCGTCGGTCCGTTTCGGTTTAGTAATCCTCACTTCCTTGCCCAGTCGGTCGAGGAGCTTCCGGTTGGCCGGTTCCTTGAGCCACCGTTCGACTTGCGCCGCGACGACGTCGCCGACCCCCTCGACGCTTTCGAGTCGCTCCGCGGTCGCCTTACGGAACCGGGCCAGCGTATCGAACTCGTCCGCCAGATCGAGTGCGGTCTGCAGACCGACGTGTCGGATCCCGAGCGCGTAGATGAACCGGCCGAGCGGGACCTCGCGCGCCGCGTCGATGCCGTCGATCACGCCCTGCGACTTCTTCTCGGCGAACTTCTCCAGCGGCTCCAAATCACCGACCTTAAGTGCGAACAGATCCGCCGGGTCGCGGATTAGGCCTTCCTCGAGGAGTTGACGGACCAGCTTCTCGCCGATACCGTCGACGTCCATCGCGTCCTTCGAGACGAAGTGCTCGAGTCGGCCCGCTTCCAACGCGAAGCAATCCGGGTTCGGACAGCGCGTGACCGCCTCGCCTTCCGGCCGGACCAGCTTCGTCCCGCAGTTCGGGCACGTCTTCGGCATCCTGAACTTCTTCTCCTTGCCGGTCCGGAGCTTCGGAAGCGGCTCCACCACCTCCGGGATAATGTCGCCGGCCTTCTGAAGGATCACCGTGTCACCGATGCGGACGTCCTTGCGCGCGACCTCGTCCTCGTTGTGAAGCGTCGCACGGCTCACAGTCGTCCCCGCAACCTGCACCGGCTCCATCACCGCGAACGGCGTCACCGCGCCGGTCCGGCCGACGTTGACCCGGATGTCCTTGACCTTCGTCGTCACCTGTTCCGGCGCGAACTTGAACGCGACGTTGCCGCGGGCGGCCTTGCCGGCCACCCCGAGCCGGCGGTAGAGTTTGCGGTCGTTGACCGTGACGACGATCCCGTCGATTTGGTATGGCAGGGATTTCCGCTTTCGCTCCATCTCTTCCCAGAACGCGACGACCGCGTCGGCGTCCTTGCAGACCTTGTCGAACCGGCCCGTCGGGAACCCGAGCTTCCGCGCCCGGGCGTGCTCGTCGGCATGGCTCGGCAGTGAGTCGTCGAGCAGCGCATACGCGACGAACGCCAGCGGCCGGGCCGCCACGAGCTTGGGGTCGAGTTGCCGGAGCGTACCGGCGGCCAGGTTACGCGGGTTGGCATAGGTCGGCTCGCCCGCCTTCTTCTGCCGCTCGTTCACCCGTTCGAAATCCGCATACGGCATGTAGACCTCGCCGCGGACCTCCACGGTGGCCGGTTCGCGGAGCCGGAGTGGCACGCTCTCGATCGTCCGGACGTTCGTCGTGACGTCCTCGCCGACCCGGCCGTTGCCGCGGGTCGCGGCTTGCTTGTAGTGGCCCTTCTCGTAACGGATCGCGATCGCCAAGCCGTCGTACTTGAGCTCCGTGAAGTACTCGGGACTCACGGGGCGCTCGGGACTGCCGAGCAGCCGCTCGATCCGACCTTCCCACGCCCGGAACTCGCCCGGATCGAACACGTCCGTCAGCGACAGCATCGGCTGCGAGTGCGTGACCTTTTTGAACCCCTTGGCGACGGTGCCTTCGATCCGCTGCGTCGGCGAATCCGGCGTAACCAGATCGGGATACCGTTCCTCGAGCTGCGCCAGCTCGTGCTTCAGCGAATCGAGCGCCTCCGGCGAGATCTCCGACCGGTCCTCGACGTGGTACAGGTACCGATGATGATCGATTTCCTTGCGGAGTTTCTCGACACGCTTTCTCGCCTCGGCTTTCGACGGGTGTGCCATGCGTCCAGTATATCGTTCGTGGCAGGATTGGCTGTTGCTCTTTATCAGTGTAGTTGCCACCAGTCACGAGGCCTGTAGCGAATCGCGTACTTCACCTACCGCGCACGAGAGAAAGGAAGACATGACCAAAACGTTGCCGGGCGATCTGAAGCTCGGATTCAACCGACTACTCAACGAGGCACTAAGCCAGGGGTTCGCCCAGCTAACCCCCAGCACGATGTTCGGCGAACACCGTCAACTCGATGAGAACGAGCAGCACGAGTTCTACCAACTCGGCGAACAGGAGCTCGGTATTGACGCAGGACTGCTGAGGAGCGTCGCGGAGCTGGAGACCGGCCTGAAATTCGACGAATGGTCACACCTTATCGTCTGTCCCAAACAACCCGAACTCGAGCTGCTGGCGAAACGGGTCCTCACGTCGGGACAAGACGGAGGACTCGGAGTCATCTTCGCACTCAGGCGCCTCTGAACCAGCTCGCCAAAGAGCACCCAGGGATCGGATCCCGCCTTTTCGGCACCCGGTCCCTGTTTGCTATGGCTACGCGCTCATTTCCCGCAGCGCCTTGATGCGCTTCTCGGTCGGCGGGTGCGTGTTGAAGAGTCCCGCGAACCAGGACGTGGCGCCTTTGCGGTCCTTGAACGGGTTCTCGATATAGAGATGCGCGGTCGCCTTGTTGGCGCTTTTGAGCGGCCGGTGGTCCTTGTCGATCTTCTCGAGTGCATTGGCCAGTCCTTCCGGATACCGTGTCAGCAGCGCGCCGGTCGCGTCCGCGAGGTATTCCCGCTTTCGCGAGATCGCCATCTGGATCAACGCCGCGAAAATCGGCGACAGCAGCACTAATACGAACCCGACGACCATCAGGATCAGCCGGGCCTGGCCGCCCTCGCGGCTGTCTCCCCCTCCGCCCCAAAACGCCATCCGCAGGAAGAAGTCGGCCAGCAGCGTCACGATGCCGACCAAGACCACCACGATCGTCATCAACCGCATGTCGTAGTTGCCGACGTGCGCCAACTCATGCGCGATCACGCCCTCCAGTTCCTCGTTCTCCAGCTTTTCGACGATTCCGGTCGTCACCGCGATCGACGCGTGCCGCGGGCTCCGCCCCGTCGCGAACGCGTTCGGTGCCGGATCGTCGATCACGTACACCTTCGGCATCGGGAGCCCTGCCGTGATCGCCAGGTTCTCGACCAAGTTCCAGACGTACGGATTGTCCTTCTTCTGGATCGGTTTAGCGCGCGAGGCCGCCAGCGCCACCTTGTCCCCGCCGAAGTACGAGAAGAACGACATCGCGATCGAGATGCCGACTGCGATCACCAGGATGCTCGGATCGCCGAAGTAGTATGACGCGAACCAGCCCACTGCCATGATCAGCAGCGCGAAGAACAGGAGGTAGAACAGCGACTTCGCTTTGTTACGCGAAGCCTGGGTGTAGAGAGTCGCCATCAGGCTACGTTCGGAACCCGGCCGGCTTCTTCGTAGTGCGTCAGGACGTACTCCTCGGCCGCCTGCTTGATCCGGACCGGTCCGTCCGGACGGTACATGATTTCCGTCGGCCGTTCGTGGTGCATTCCATGCATGGCGCTCCTGGCGTTGAACCACCGGCCGATAGCGACGTCCGACAGGAACGGCTCAAGTACGTTCTTGGCATCTTCCAGCGCGACCAGTCGCTCCCCTGCCGACTCCGGGTCGACGGTCAGGAATGCCAGCTTCTGCTCCTCGGTCATGCCGAGTATGTCCCAGGCGGGCTGCCGTTCATCCTCCGGGCGAACGATCCGCAGGTGGCGTGCTTCGGGTGCCGGTTCCGCACCGGTCGATTCCGTCCTCCTGCTGCGGCGTAGGAATCCCATCAGAACTTCGCCTTGACCGGTTCTTTGGCCGCGGCGGCCTCGGAGTCGTCCAGCTCGAAGAACTCGCGCTTCTTGAACCGCAACAATGCGTTGATCAGGTTGGTCGGGAAGGTCTCGATCTTCGTGTTCAGGTCACGGACATTGGCGTTGTAGAACCGCCGGGCCGCCATGATCTTGTTCTCGGTGTCGGACAGCTCGTCCTGCAGCTTCTGGAAGTTCTCGGTCGCCCGCAGGTCGGGATAATTCTCGGCCACCGCGAAGACGGACTTCAGCGCGTCGGTCAGCATGTTCTCGGCCTTGGCCTGCTCCTGGACGCCGCCGGCGTTGATCGCTTGCGTCCGCGCCTTGGTCACCTTAGTGAACAGCTCTTTCTCATGCTTGGCGTAGCCCTTGACCGTATCGATCAGGTTCGGGATCAGGTCGTACCGCCGCTTGAGTTGCACGTCGATGTCGGACCAGGCCTCGTCCGTCCGGTTCTTGAGCCGGACCAGCGAGTTGTAGATCACGATGACGGCGACCACGAGGACGCCGACGACGATCAGCAGGATGGTGACGGGTTCCATAGCCACCCCAGGGTACCGCGAAGTTTGCGGCCGGTACAGAGGCGTTTCGGCTACGGAATCTTCAGTTCCTGGCCGACCCGCAGGATGGTGTTCCGGGTGATGCCGTTCGCCTCGGCGATCGCGTCGACGGACGCTCCGGTCTTTTGGGCGATCTTGCCGAGGTTGTCACCCGCCTGGACCGTGTACGTACCCTCCGAGCCCTGCCCGGTCACTTGCGGCGTCGGCGTCGCTGCCTGTTCCTGTTTGGCACCTTCGTCCGTTTCCGGCTTGGGACCGATTCCCGACGGCAGCACGCACCCGCGGAACGCGATCAGCAGGAGAAGTCCGGACGCCACCAGCAGGCTGATGAACCACTGCCGTTCCGACATGCCGCGCCAGGCGCCGACCTTGGGACCGGCCGGTTCCTTGGCATGCCGCTCGCCTTCCTCGCGAATGACGACGTCGGACTCCGGTTCGCGCTTCGGGCGATCCGGTCCCTTGCCGTCCTGGCTGATTCGTACTTTGACCATCAGGGGATGTTGATCACTTGGCCCGGTTTGACCCGGATCAGTCCGCCGTGGGCGCCGTTCACCCGGGAAATCTCCTCCGGTGTCCGCCCGAACTGTTCGGCGATCGATTCAAGTGTATCACCGGGCTTGACCGTGTAGGTGTCCAGACGGTCGCTCTGGGCCGTGGTGCTCGGCGGCGGTGAAGTAGCCGCGGGGGGTGCCGAAACGGTTGGTTCAGCCGTCGCCAGCGGGAACGGCGTGGGGCCCTCCTGCGGAGCGGTCTCGGAACCGATGATGCGTTGCCCCACGAACGCACCGAGTGCGATGACGGCCAGGGCGGCCAGGATCGACGGCCATTTGGAAACCCTCTTTCCCTTGCGGTGGGCGGCGGCGTCCCGTGCGGCCTGCTTGGCGGCCGCTTGACGCCGGGCAGCTTCTTCCTTGGCCCGCCGGGCAGCTTCGGCCGCCGCCCGGCGGCGCGCTTCTTCTTCAGCCTTCTTACGGGCGATCCGGGCCGCTTCTTCCTCCCGCAGCCGCTTGGCCAGGTCGACGCTGACCCTGGAGTGCCTGGCCGGCGGCGCCTGGGCGACGTGACTCAGGCTGTCCGCCCACT
The DNA here is from genome assembly GCA_040900285.1 of Patescibacteria group bacterium. Lineage (GTDB taxonomy): Bacteria > Patescibacteriota > SICC01 > SICC01 > SICC01 > JALYJZ01. The sequence continues at coordinate 21,233 of JBBDZG010000013.1, forward strand.
CCGGCATGCTGACGGCGGACCCGGCGGCTTCGTGCAGGCCGGCTTCCTCGGATCCGAGCTTGTCTAAATTCGGGCGGCCGGGCGGCGACGGTTGCCGCGGCGGTGGTTGTTGTCGGTCTTCGTCCCCCATGCGCCCAGTCTAGCGCACCGTCCGGTCTTGGTTAGTATGGCTATGGATGGCTGATTTCCCGAATTCCGTAGTGACGTTCCTGCCCGTACACGACGGTTCCATCCTCCTGATCAAGCGGCCCTCCCACGAGAGACACTATCCCGGGAAATGGGCGTTTCCCGGCGGCAAGGTCGAGCACGACGAGACTCTCGTCGAGACGCTGCTTCGGGAACTCGAGGAAGAGACAAGCCTCGAGCCGGGCGGCGAGATCTGCTTCCTGGATTCGTACAAATTCGGAACGTCGGTCGGTATCGCGTTCGGCGTCAAGGTGACCGGTAAGAACATCACGCATTTCGACGGGGATGAATACGTCTGGATCAAGACACTCAAAGACATGAAACGGTACGACCGGATCGCCGGCATCGATAACCACGTCGCCTACCTGCTCGAGAAGCTGGACAAGCCGGAATGCTGGTCCCGGATCGACCGGGCGAACCTCATCCCGAGGATCTACATCAATCCTTGAGGTGCCGGGAGCAGGACTCGAACCTGCACGCCTTGCGGCCGCGGATTTTAAGTCCGCTGCGTCTGCCAATTCCGCCATCCCGGCATGTTGTTAACCCTCTGCCCTGAGGCGACGGGCGGAATTGAACCGCCGTACGGGGTTTTGCAGACCCCTGCCTAACCACTCGGCCACGTCGCCATAGTTCGTATTGTACTGGACTGGTTGGTGTACGATGAGATGTGGCGACCGAACGACCCCAACCAGCGGAACGTGAAAGCCTGGTGCTCGAGTCCGAAAAACCGCGGCACGAATGCGGAGTGTTCGGTGTGTACGCGCCGGATATAGACGTTGCGCGTGAAGCATATTTGGGATTACGAACGCTGCAACACCGCGGCCATGAATCCGCCGGTATCGCGGTAAGCCAAGGCGGTTCGATCCGGAGACATTCGGGGCCGGGTCTGGTCGACCAAGTGTTCGACCGCGAAACCCTCGATCTACTCCAGGGAGAGCTGGCTATCGGCCACAACCGTTACTCGACGACGGGCGGAAACTCCGCCGAGAACGAGCACCCCTTCATGGACAAGGGGCCGTTGGGGGAAATGGCCCTGGCCCACAACGGCAACCTGACGAACCCCGACGACCTCCGCAAGGATCTGGAGGAGCGCCGTATCCGGGCTGCCGGATCGACTGACAGCGAGCTTGCCGCGCGATGGATCGCCAGCGCCGGCGGCGGAAGCTGGAGCGAAAATATCCAGGCCTTCATGGAACGGGCGGAGGGTGCATACAGCATGGCGTTGCTGACGGGCCGGGAAGTGTACGGCTTCCGGGATCCTCATGGAGTCCGCCCCCTGCAACTCGGATTCCGGGGCAACAATTGGGCGATTTCTTCCGAAACGCTTACGTTCCGGACGCTCGGTTATCACCCGAAGCGAAGCGTCGCTCCCGGCGAAATAGTGCGCCTGCACCAGGGAGGCCTCGAATACGTCAGTCATTCCCCTGCCGACCGCAAAGCCCTGTGCGTTTTCGAGTACATATACTTCTCCCGTCCGGACAGCCAGCTCGAGGGCAGGCTCATCAACCGGACGCGCAAGGCGTTCGGCCGGGAGCTGGCCAAAGAAGCGCCCGTGGATGTCGACGTGGTGACGCCGGTTCCGCAATCCGGTAGCCCGTTCGCGGAAGGCTTCGCGGACCAACTGGACCTGCATCATGAAATGGCCTTTGCCCGCAATGCCTACATCGGACGGAGTTTTATCGAACCCGGAGACCGCCGCCGGATCGTGGAGATGAAACTGAATCCGTTCGCCGACGTAGTACGCGGCAAGCGTGTGTGCGTCGTGGACGATTCGTTGGTACGCGGAAACACCATGCCGCCGATCATCGATATGCTCCACGATGCCGGCGCCACCGAAGTACACGTACGGATCGGCTCGCCGCCGCTAATCGATACCTGCCACCTGGGCGTGGACATCCCCACACAAGAAGAGTTGATCGCCGTCAACAAAACGGTAGAGGAAATCCGGCAACACATCGGCGCGCATTCGCTGGCCTATCTCTCGGAGGACGGCATGTATCGGGCGCTCGAAAAAGGTAGCGACGAGCTGTGCGCTGCGTGCATGATCGGAAGAAGGCCCTTCAGGGGCGCGGCTCCGAATCCTGTCGAGTAATGTCCGTGAGCGGGTGATCGGATTCGAACCGACGACCTTCTCCATGGCAAGGAGACGCTC
>JBBDZG010000014.1:0-23510 GCA_040900285.1 Patescibacteria group bacterium
TTGGCCGCGGCTTCCGCCTTCGTCGCCTCGGCGGCCGCACCGGCGGCTTCCTTGGCTTGCTTCGCCGCCGCTTCCGCATGCTTCTCGGCGGTGCTTTCCTGTTGGTCGGCCTCGCCCATGCCCTGGGCCTTGGCCACCAACTCCTGCACGCGGCTGGGATTCGGCACGCCGACGAACGTGAAGTTCCGTCGCTCGCCGGCGGTCTGGATCTCCACGGTGCCGAAGTTGAACAACGTCTGCAGGATGCCGTGCTTGGTGGCGCTGACGTCCTGAATCATCTTGCAGTCGAGCTCGTCCACGGTCCTCCGGAACAGCCCGTGCTGGTCGATATCTACGATCCGGTCCGAGGTGACAATCGCCACGTCGAGGTAGAAGTCGATCCAGCGGATGAAGAAGTACGTGACGAGCGCCAGGTAGTAGCCGGACGCGACGGCAGTCGCGATCGCGCTGCCCAGCCCCGAGATCTCGAAGCCCGCGGCCGGGGTTGCCGCGAAGAAGCCGATCGGCACCAGTGCCAATATGCCGGTCACCACGATGGCCGACAGCAGGGTAAGCCAGTGGGGTCGGGTGATGGTCAGGATGTCTTCGTCGGGACGCTGGCCGGGGAAGTACTCCATCAGCCGCCTCCCGTGACTTCGATGCCGCCGAGCGTGACGAACGTGCCGATCACGATCACGATCACGGTGAACAGGTACAGGCCGGCCGCTATCCGGGTCTTGTCTCCCGGAAACCCGAATTGCCGGGTATGGTAAATACCGGCGATCGCGAATCCGGCCACGATGACCAGGTAGGCGAGGTAGGAAATTATGACAGTTGTCATGGTTTTTCGAGCGTACCGCCGACCGGCGCGATTAGCAACCTAAACGAGCTTCTTCTGCCCGGCCGCCCGACCGGCAGATGTCGCGATGCCCAGGTGGGCGAACGCGCGCTCCGTCGCCTTGCGGCCGCGCGGCGTGCGTTCGACCAACCCGAGTTGGATCAGGAACGGTTCGTAGACCTCCTCGATCGTCTCCTGCTCGTCGGTGACGGCAGCCGCCAGCGTGCCGAGGCCGACCGGCCCACCCTTGAACTTCTTGATGATCGTCTCCAGGAGCCGGCGGTCGGTCGCGTCCAGGCCGAGCTCGTCCACGCCCTCGAGCTTCAGCGATTCCTCGGCGGCCCCGGCGTCGACCGTGCCGGTGCCGCGGGTCTGTGCCCAGTCGCGGGCACGCTTGAGGAGCCGGTTCGCCACGCGCGGCGTGCTGCGGCTGCGGCCCGCCAGCGTCTTGAGCGCGGCGGCTGCGGCCTGCACACCGAGGATCTTGGCCGACCGGCCGAGGATCTTCCGCATCTCGTCGTCCGAGTAGAACGCCAGCTGGTACGTCGCTCCGAACCGGTCCCGCAGCGGCGAGCTGAGCGCCCCGATCTTGGTAGTGGCGCCGATGATCGTGAACGGTTCCAGGTCGAGCCGCACCGACCGGGCACCGGGACCCTTGCCGAGCACGATATCGATCTTGCGGTCTTCCATGGCCGGGTAGAGCATCTCCTCGACCGCCTTCGGCAGCCGGTGGATCTCGTCGATGAACAGCACGTCGCCCGGGCCGAGGTTGGTGAGGATCGAGGCCAGGTCGCCGGCCCGCTCGATCGCCGGCCCGCTGGTCGTGGTAAGGGACGCTTCCGTCTCGTGGGCGATCACCCCGGCCAACGTCGTCTTGCCGAGTCCCGGCGGTCCGTAGAAGAGCAGGTGGTCTACGGTCTCCTCGCGCTGCTTGGCCGCCTCGATCATGATCCCGAGCGATTCCTTGATGTCGCCCTGTCCGACGTATTCCTTCAGCGTCTTCGGCCGCAGCGCGACGTCCAGCGCCACGTCGGTCTCGGTGGTCGCCGGTGACAGCAGCCGGTCCTCGGCGTGCCTTTCGTCACTCATCGGGGTTCCTTCATCGCGCCAGCTCCTTGAGGGCCGCCTTGATCGCCGCCTCGGTCGTGTCGCTTCCTGCGGCGACGGACGAGACCGCCTTACGGGCTTCGGCGTTCGAGTAGCCGAGCGAGACCAGCGCTTCGACGGCCTCGTCCTGGCCGCGCGGGGCGCCTTCGCTGGTCACCATCTCCATCTTGTCCTGCAGGTCGACCACCACGCGGTCGGCGGTCTTCTTGCCGATGCCCGGCACGGAAGCCAGGAACTCCCCGTCGCCGCCGGCGATCGCGGCGCGGATGTCGTCCGGCGAGGACAACGACAGGATCGCCAGCGCGACCTTCGGCCCGATGCCCGATACGCCGAGCAGCTGGCCGAACAACCGCCGCTCCGCGGTCGTCGCGAACCCGTACAGGGCCAGCACGTCCTCGCGGACGTACTGGTGGGTGTGCAGCGTGACTTCCGCGCCGGCCTCCGGGAGGGCGGTCAGCGTCGAGACCGGCACCACGACCAGGTAGCCGACGCCGCCGACCTGGACGACGAGCCCGGCCGGTTCCTTGCTGATCAGCGTGCCTGTCAGTCGGGCGATCATGGTTCCAGTATAGAGCCGATGAGCCTGAGATCGTCGCGCACCAGCCGAGGCATCAGGAACTTCTCCTCGACGAGCTTCCGGCCGGCCTTCCCCATCCGCTTCGCCTTGGCCGGGTCGGCTGCTAGCTCCGCGATCCGGTCCGCCGCGCCCGGGATGGTCGATATGAGATAGCCGTTCTTGCCGTCCTGCACCTGCAGCGGGATACCGCCCACGTTGCTGGCCACGACCGGAGTGCCGGCCCAGAGCGCCTCGGTGACGGTGAGCCCGAATCCTTCCCGGAGTGACTTCTGGATCGCGACGGTGGCCAGCGTCTGGAACGCCTTCACCGTGCGGTCCTCCGCCTCGTCGGCCAGGATCAGCAGCCCGTCGTCCTGCGTTTCGGAAGCGGCCCGCAGTTCCTTGAGAATCATCGGCGACTGCGGATCGTCGTCGGCGGTGTCCCCGATCAACGCGAGCTGCAGTTCCGGTACCTTCTGTTTCGCCAGGTGCCAGGCCTCAAGCACGCCCAGCGGATCTTTCCACTGGTCGAACCGCGATACCTGCACGACGAAGGGCCGCGACAGGTCCAGCGGGTAGGCGCGCAGGAGTTCCTGCGCCTCGTCCTCGCTCATGGGGCGGTTCTTGTCGGACGAAGGGTCGATCGCCGGCGGGATGATCGCCAGCTGTTCCGGCGAGAACCCCGGCAACCGGAACGATTCCGTGCTGAAGACCCCGCCGGTGTAGGGGATCAGGTATTTGGTCATCCGTTTCGCCACCCCGGCGTGCGGCGCGGAGCTGTCGAGGTGGCAGCGCCAGATCCACCGTGTGTCCGAAGCGTCGAGCCGGAAGTACGGGATGGCGGCCGGCTGCGGGTCGTGGACGACGACCGCGTCCCAATCCGCGGGCGTGACCTTCTTGGCCAGGTCCTTGCTGACGCTTTCGTAATACCTCCATTCGGTCGGGGACAAGCCGCTGTGCTCGCCTTGCAGGGCGTTGTGGATCTTCTTCGTGACTTCGAAGAACCCGGCCGGCGGTTCGGTGACCTGCCAGTCGGCCTTGATGCCGAGCCGCTGCAGTCTCGGCACCTCGGACCGCAGAATTTCCGCAACGCCACCACCGTTTTTAGTGGCGTTAAGGTGGAGGATCCGCTTTCCGGCAAGCCGGGAGGCGATTTTCCGCAGCTCGTCATTTGTTTTCTTCATAGTCAGGACGTTTCCAGTGTACCGGGTTCCGAGGCCAAGGTAGAATGACGGCACTGCGATGCCTGCGAAAACGAAACATAAACGGTTCCGCCGGGTGCTGATGCTGCATCCGCATGGGCATGTTGAGTACCCGCCGCCGCTCGGCAAGACCGATACGGGCGGCCAGACCATCTATGTCCTACAGTTGGCCCAGGCACTCGCCAAGCATGGGATCAAGGTGGATATCTTCACGCGGCAGCTCGACGACCTGCCGGCGGAAGAAGCCGTCGGAAAGGACGTCCGGATTATCCGCATAGAAGCCTGCGGCACCGAGTTCATCCCGAAGGAGAAGATTTACGAAACCATTCCCACGCTGGCCAAGGGCATCCGCCAATGGATCGGTAAGAAACGGGTACGCTACGACGTCATCCACTCCCACTATTGGGACGGCGGCTACGCCGGGATGCTGCTGTCGCGTTCGGAGAAGATTCCGCACGTCCACACGCCGCACTCGTCGGGCAAGGTCAAGAATCTTGAGATGCGGGCCGAGGGAACGCCGCCGGCCGAACTGCGGTCGATCTACCGGTTCCAGGTCCGTAACCAGATAGAGGAACGGATCCTCAAACAGGCTGACGCTACCATCGTGCTCAGCGAGACCAACCGGATCCAACTGCTCCAGTATTACGACGTGAACTATGAACGCCTCCACGTGATCTATCCCGGCGTCGATACGTCCGTCTTCAATCCGAAGCCGCAGGCCATCGACCGGAAGCATCGTCTGGAGCCGAACGCCATCCTGACGATGAGCCGGATGGTCCCGGCCAAAGGGCTGGACCGGGTCATCGAGGCACTCGCGCAGATCAAGCGGGTGCCGTTCCATCTCTACATGGGCGGATCGGTCCATGACGATTTCCAAAGCGAGGAAGAGCGAGTGACGGAGCGGAGGCTGAACCGGCTGACTAAGCGGTACCGGTTGGAAAAACGGGTGACGTTCCTGGGAAACGTCCCCCACGGGAAGCAACTGGCATCGTACTACCGGCAGGCGCAGGTATTCGTCCTGGCGGGGCGGTACGAACCGTTCGGACTCACCACGATCGAGGCGATGGCCTGCGGCACGCCGCCGATCGTCTCGGATGTCGCCGGGAGCCGCGAGATCGTCGTCGACGAGTTGAACGGGTTCATCGTGGACACTGGTGACCGCGCGGCGTTGGCGGACACGATCAAGGTCCTGCTCCGGAACCAGAAGAAGCGTGCCAAGGTCGCCGATAACGCGGCCCATACCATCCGCAAACACTACGCTTGGGACAAGATTAGCGCGGAGTTTAAGGGACTGTATGAGGAAGTCAGCGCATGAGAATAGCGATTACGGCCAACTTCGACAAGGAAGTACGAGCAAACACCACTGGAGGCTCGGAACTCTTCACCTATTTGCTTGCCAAGCACCTTAGCCGGATTCGCGGCGTTTCCGGCGTACGCGTCGTTGGTGTAGGGAAGGACCATATTCGATTACCAAAGGTTCGCTTCCATTCGGTCTTACCGGTCGGTTCTCGGCAGTTCATCCGCCAGGACAGGACGTTACGGACCCTGAATGCCGCGCGCGCCGATTTTTTCAGCCAGGTCGAAGGGTCACTGGGTATCCGGGCTTACCAGACGCTGAAAGACATCCCATTCGACATCTTGCAGAACAATTCGACCTCCTACGCATTCAACGCTTTGTTGGGTGGGCTGGGGAAACCGGTCGTGACCACCATGCATACGAATCCGGAAAGTCCCAGCGTGATCATTCCAAAGAAACTGGGTCTCTTTGGCAAGAACCAACGCCTCGTGCCCATCTCTCGCCATCAGATCCGGAAAGCGAAGCGCTTAGGCATTGTGACCGGCCCGGTTGTTCCAAACGGCGTTGAGATATCGGCGCGACCAGGCTTCTCGACTCCCTCGAGCTCATACGCTTTGTGGGTCGGCAGGGTCAGCCGGAAGCACGACAAGGGATTACGGGAAGCGGTTATCGCGGCCAAACGAGCCCGGATCCGATTGATTGCGATCGCCACGATAGACGACGAAGCGTTTTACGAGGAGTCGATCAAGCGGGAGCTTTCGCCCAAGGTCACGATACGCTCGAACGTCAGCTTACAGGAAAAGAACAGACTGTATCGTGATGCCGCGTTCCTGTTGTATCCCATCCAGTGGGAAGAGCCGTTCGGACTGGTCTTTCTGGAAGCCATGCGCGCAGGGACGCCGGTTATCGCGTTTGCCAGGGGCGCCGCTCCTGAAGTCATCAAGGACGGCGCCACGGGATTTGTCGTGAAGCCGGACGGTGTTGCTACGAAGGGTAGATTCACTGTCCGCCGGTCGGGTATCCCGGGAGTCGTCGAGGCGATCAAGCGGATTCGGAGCCTATCCCCCGATAAGTACCGCGGAATGCGGACGGCTGCACACGCACGAGTCGAAAACCACTATACTGTCGAGCGCATGGCACGAGATTATTTCGATTATTATCGCAAATTACTCAAACACTGATGAAAATCGCCCTATTTTGCTCGAGTCGTTCAACAGTGCCTTCCAGTGGCAGTTCCATCGCGGCCAGTGCGGATATCGTGGGAATCCTGGCCGATGGCCTGAGCCGGCGGGGACATCAAGTAACGTTGTACGCTCCCCAGGGATCACGGACCAAGGCGAAACTCATCGATCTGGGATCAGGACCCTTTGATTACGTTGATCGGAGTGAAGCCGATATTAACCGCGTAGTCGCGTCCAAGCTGCGATACCTGACGGCGCTGTTCCGGCGGGCCGACGAGTACGACGTGATTCATTTGCATACGGAACCGTACTACCTCGGAGCGCCTTTTCTGACCGGCGTGGATACTCCCGTAATCATAACTAACCACAACCGATTCATTGATGAAGACCGGAGATTGCTGAAGCTATTCCCGAAACTGAACGTAGTGACCATTTCGAAGCGACAAGCGGCACTGCGTCCGCCGGGGACGCGGTCTGTGCGAACCGTGTACAACGGCCTAGATGTGAGCAAGTATCGGTTCGGTCCCTCGAACAGCGGGCGCTTTTTGTTTCTCGGAAGGGTTTCCGAAGAAAAAGGTATCACCCAAGCCATCGAAGCCGCGAGGCAGGCGGGAATCGGATTGGATATCGCCGGCCCGTGTACGCCATCCCTATTCGAGTCCCAGATTAAGCCATTGCTCAGCAAGAATATCCGTTATCTCGGCGTAATAAAGGGTACGAAACTGCGGCACTTGCTCCGGAACGCCCGCGCTGCATTACTGCCGACGAATTGGGAGGAACCATTCGGGATGGTTTTCATCGAGGCAATGGCAAGCGGTACTCCGGTAATCAGTTTCGCGCAGGGTGCAGCGCCCGAAGTCATCAAGGATGGGGAAACGGGCTATCTGGTCAATCGATCACGTCATGACAAGCGAGGAGCTTGGGAAGTGAAACAGACCAGTACCGCGGGTATTGTTTCGGCCATTCTAAAAGTATGTTCGCTGCCGCCGGAAGAATACCTGATCATGCGGCATGCCAGCCGGCGACGCGTCGAGAAGCATTTCACCGTCGAGCGGATGCTCGATGGGTATGAAGCCGCCTACGAGAAGATCACGAAACGATAGCCTGGCTAGACCGCCACATGGGCACTTCTTGACTATTGGACGCTTTTATGTTATGGTTAAGCAATTTTCAAACCCATGGAAAATTTTCCCTCAGAACTGCGTCGCGGCCACCTGGACAGCCGGTGGGTGCTGATCGCCGCCGGACGGGCGGACCGTCCGCACGACTACGTCAATCACGCGCCGCCGAAGGTCCGGCGCGACCCGTTTTCGCCGGAGAACATCCGGGAGGAAGACATCATCGACACCATCCCGAACGACGACGGCACCGAGTATGAGTCGCCGAGTACCTGGAAGGCGATGGCGATCAAGAACCTCTACCCGTTCGTCGGCAAGGCCGGCGGCCGGAAACCGCGGGAGACCGGGAACGTCCGCGACGGCGTCGGTGCGCACGAGATTATCATCCATTCGCCGGACGCCGAACGGGACTTCGGCACGTTCACGGCCGAACAGGCCCAAGCGGTGCTGGAGCTGTACCTGAAGCGGTACAACCACCTTTCACACATGCCGCATGTCAAACACGTGCAGATATTCACCAACCGCGGCAAGGACGCGGGCGCGTCGGTCGTCCACCCGCATACCCAGGTGGTGGCATTGCCGGTCGTCCCGCCGTACATCGACGACCTGGTCCGGATCGCCGGCGAACACTACGACCGGCACCGCGCCAAGATAGGCGAAGACGAGGTGCACCGGGAAATCCACGATGCCTCCCGGGTGATCTACGAGAATTCGCAGTTTCTCGTGTACTGTCCGTACGCACCGTACGCCGATTACCACATCCGGATCATGCCGAAGCAACCGGGCTCGCACTTCCACGAGATCACCCAGGAGCAACTCGAGCATCTGGCACGGGTCCTTAACCTGGTCTTCCGCCGGCTGGATCGGATCGCGGGCGTCCCGCCCTACAACGCGTACATCCGGACGGCGCCGGCGGACGCCGACGAGAAAGAACTGCGGGGGTTCCGCTGGCACATCGACATCCTGCCGCACCTGGCGATTCCCGGAGGACTGGAGATCTCCACCGGCCTGGGCGTCGTGACGGTATTCCCCGAGGATGCGGCCCATGCCCTGAAGCAGGATTCGTGATCATGGCCGACGAGCAGAAACAACCCGGGACGAAGTCCCTGAAACAGAACGAGATCACGCTGGAGCGAGACGGCATCATGCGCATGTACTACCGTGGCCCACAGACCGCGGAAGGAATCAGGGCGCTCGGGGAAAAGGGCGACGAATTCGCCGAACAACTTCAGGAAAAGGGGGAGCCGGTCGTGATCATGGTCGACGTCGGGGAGCTGGGAACGTTCGGACAGCCGGAGATCCAGGCCTGGCGCCGTCTGATGGCGACCCGGGACTACGAGCGCATGGCGATCGTCCGCCTGAACCCGGCGCTGCAGGTGGTCATGCACTTCCTGGTGAAGATGTCGAACCGCAAGGACAAGGTGGAAGCGTTCGAAGACGAATCCGAGGCGGTCGATTGGCTGCGGGAAGCCACGACCAACCGGTAAGGCCGGCCTAGCCGGTGCGGTTAGCGGGGAACGCCCTCCGGGACGCGTGACAGATCGCCACGGCGATCGCGTCGGTGACGTCGTCCGGTTTCGGCGCTTCCTTCAGGCCGACCAACTTGCAGACCATCAGCGAGACCTGTTCCTTGGGCGCTTTGCCGAATCCGGTCAACTGCTGTTTGACGGTACCGGGTCCGTATTCCGCGGCGGACAGGCCCGCCGCCGCCACCGCGGCCAGGATCACGCCGCGGGCTTCGGCGACCCGCATGGCGGTCTTGGCGTTCTTGGAGAAGAACAGTTCCTCGATGGCGACCGACTCCGGAGAGTGCTTCTCCAATACCGCGCCGACGTCCTCGGCGATGCTCGCCAGCCGGCGCTCCGGGGTCTCGCGGCTTTCGGTGGAAAGCAGGCCGGCTTCCACCAGCCGCAGGGCGTTTCCCTCGGCATCGAGGATGGCGTACCCGGTCCGGGCATTGCCGGGGTCGAAGCCGGCGATCCTAGCCACCGACCAGCTCCGGCTCGATGTCCGCGTTGGTCGAGACGTCCGAGACGTCGTCGAGCGACTCCAGGTCGGTCACCAGCGCCACGACGGCCTCCGCGGTCTTGGCGTCACTGACCGGCACTTCGGACTTCGGGACCTTGGCCAGCTCCGCGCCTTGCACGGGGAAGCCGGCGGCAGACAGGGCGTCACGGACCTTCGCCAGGTTCTGCCGGCCGGTTTCGATTTCGTACGCGTTGCCGGCCGGCGCGACGTCGGTGGCTCCCGCGTCGGCGGCGGCCAGCGTCAGCTCGTCCTCGTCGGCGTCCTTGCCTACCTTGAGGATGCCCTTCTCGTCGAACAGGTACGCCACCGATCCCGTCTCGCCGAGCGAACCGCCCCGCTTGGTGACCGCGGCCCGGACGTCCGAGACGGTCCGGTTCTTGTTGTCCGTCAGGCAATCCACCAGCAACGCCACCCCGCCGGGTCCGTACGCCTCGTAGGTGACCGACTCGGGCGGCCGTTGCCCGGCCAGGTCGCCGGTGCCGCGCTTGATCGCGCGCTCGATGTTGGCGTTCGGCATGTTCTCCGCGCGGGCCTGGTCCATCGCCATGCGGAGCTGGACGTTCATCTCCGGATCGCCGCCACCTTCGCGCGCCGCGACGGAAATTAGGTCCGCCAAACGGGTGAAAGCCGCGCCGCGCTTCGCGTCGGCGGCACCCTTTTTTCGCTTAATGGTGCTCCATTTACTATGTCCGGACATGACGCGTCCATTGTACCGCAGGTCGGAACATTGACATTTGTGCTAAATAGTGTTATGGTTATCCAATTTCCTAAACCCACTCGCATGTATTCCCACACGCTCAACCTGCTTCCGAGCAAGGAACAGCAACGTCGCCGGACGGACTTGCTGAACTACTACACGTTGGTGACGGGCATCGTGACCGTAACCGGCGCCCTGGTGATGGCGGGGCTCCTCCTGGTGTTCGACCAGGTTTACAAGATCAACCTCGCCGACCTCCGGTCCGACAAGCAACTGGTGGAAAGCCAGGCTGCGGCGTACCTGGATATCGAGAAGGAAGCGAAAGACCTGGAGATCCAACTGGACAATCTCCGCAAGGCCGAGGGCGAGACTACGCGCTGGGCGGCGCTGGTCTCGGCTCTTCGCGGCCTGACGCCGGAAGGCGTGTCGATCAAGACGGTCACGTTCCAGGGCGAGGGAGCCCCGGGCCAAGGGACGCCGAACAGCCAGCCCGCGAACAGCCCGTCCGGCCAGGCCCAGCCCGGCCAGAGCCGGAACAACGTGAGCCAGATCACCGGGGTCACGGAGAGCCGACGCGCGCTCGGCCAGTTCCAGCTGGCACTGTCCGGATCCCCGTTCCTGAAGCGGGCCCAGATCCTGAACACCGACAAGCAAGGGAAGGTCATCCAGTACACCATCGAGATCGAGGTCAACCAATCCGAACTGGAGGCGTCGCAATCATGAAAATCGACCTCGCCAGCTTCCGGATCAAGCCCTCGCAGCGGTACTATTACCTGATCGCGGGGAACGTGGCCGTCCTGATCCTGATCGGCGTCTTCGTGCTGCGTCCGGTGATGGGGCTGCTCGGCGACCACGCCGACGAGATCACGGACGTGAAGGCGGACATCGCCGCCGCCCGGCAGAAGACGGAGACCCTGCGCGAGCTGAAGGAATCGCTGCCGGCGACCAAGGCCGTGTACGCGCCGGTGATCGAGAACGCACCGAAGCACCAGGACATCGCGGGGTACCAGACCGAGCTTGAAGACCTGGCGACGCTGACCAAGGTCGACCTGCTGACCGTGGATACCAGCGGTACGCCGGAAGGCCAGGCCCCGACCGCGGACCAGGCCGACCTGACGGTCGGCGGGTTCCCGGCCTTCCCGGTCAGCATCGACGTGGAGGGCAGCTACGCGAACGTCCTCGACTTCGTGAACCGGCTGGAGACCATGGAGCGGTTCACCCGGGTCACGGCCCTGAACTTCGTCCAGGCGGACGGCTCCGGCGAGGTGAAACTGACGATCACCGCGCAATCGCTTTACTTCGGGAAAGCATCATGAAGACTCTGCGACAGCTGCTCGGACTGACCCGGCGGGCGATCACCCGGACGGACCACGCCCTGGCGGCGCTGGTCGGCAAGGCCGACGCCGGCATCGTCGGGTTCGTGGAGCTGGTCGAACGCGGCGCCGGCCGTATCGCCGGATCCGTTCGCAGGGGTATCGTCCGGACGGCCCGATCGGTCGTCTCGGCCGAGCGCTCGGCGGCCCGCAAGGCTGTGGCAGCGGAACGTTCGGCGGCCCGCAAAGCGGTCGCCGCGGAACAGGCCGTCGTCCGACCCGTCCGGCGCACCGAGCACGCGGTCGTCCGCGCGATCCGCGGAGCCGTCTCCGCGGTCCGGACCGTGCTGGGACAGCTCGCGTCCGAGGTCGCCGCGGTGTGCGGCGCGGTCTTCCGCGCCCCGGGCCGTCTCGGCCGCGCCGGCGAAGCCCTCGTCGCGTATTGGACCGGCGGAATCTGGCACTTCCTCGGGCGGATCGCGCTGTGGGTCACCACCCCGATCCGCAAACGCGTCGCGAAGCGGGCGAAGCGGCAAGCCCTGGAGTCGATCGCCATGACCCCCGACCACAAGTCGCACCGCGAGCTCCTGGTCCTGCTGGCGGCCGCCGGCGTCCTGGTCGCCGGGGCGTTGGTCCTGTTCGGCCGGGACTGGGGAGTGCGGCAGCCGGGACTGCTCCGGCTGGAAACCCTGGCCGAACTGCCGGGGTGGGCCTGGCACCGTGTCGTCTCCCTCTCGCCGCTCAAGCTGACGCTATTGTTGGGCACCGCCACCCTGGCGGCCGCCGCGACCGCCTTCTGGTTCCGGATGCTGCGCGACAGCTACCGCCGCGACTACCCGACTGCCGTGGAACAGACCCAGTGGCGGCTCGTCACCACGCTCCTGTTCATCCCGGGCGCGGTGCTGTACTTCTTCAAGCAGTACAACCGGCTGTCGCTCCGGAAGTTCGCCGCCCGGCATGTCGTCTCGCTGACGGTCAGCGGCGTCACCGTGCTGGTCGCCACCTCGACCTACGGCACGCTCTGGTACTTCAACCAGCGGGCCGCGGCGGAAGTGGAGGGCGCGGCCTACCAGGCGCCGGAAATCCGGCTCGATCCGGACGAGCGGCGGAAGCTCCTCTCGCGGGACCGGTACGGCGCGCCGTTGAAGCCTGCCACGTCCAGCCGCCGCGATCCGTTCGCGCCGATCCCGGGCGAGGACATCGGAAGCTCGCCGGCCCCTACGCCGAGCCCGAGTCCGACGCCGGAGTCGTAACCAACTCCCGATTCAGTCGTAGAAGTCTCCCGGCTCGACCCCGGTCCGGGTCTGACCGGCCTTCACGCTGACCGTGATCGGGGAGTGGTCGGTACATCCGGCACGGTAGCCGCATACCACGAACGCCGAGTAGAAAGCCTGGTATCCCGGGTCGAACGAGGGCGCTACCGCGTAGACTTGGTAGTTGCCCGGAGGGACGCTCAGCCGATACCCCCGGCTGTCTCTGAACCGCCGATGCCTGAGGATGTCCCCGGTGCACGTCTCGCGCGAGGTGGCGAGGTTCACCGCGCATACCCGGATGTCACCCGGGATCCCTTCGCCGGGATAGGTCACGGGACCTTCCAAATGCCCGTATCCCTGCTCGGGGTTCGCTGGCGCCTGCCGCTGACCCGGCCGGACTTTGCCGGACGGGTTTGCGGAGATTTCCGGCTCCGCCGCCACGCCGCCGGCCGGCCGTTCCGACAACCGACCGGCGGCAACCACCCCGGCCATCCCGGTGGCGGCTGCGAGCACGACGATGAAGACGATCCGCTTTCTCATAGTTGCTTCCTTGTCCACACGATATCCTGATCCCAACAAGCAGTCAAGCATATATACTGGTAAGCGGTTCCTTAATAACGAGGTCCATGACTCCACCAGGAGGTGATGTACATGATCGGAGCGCTGCTCCGCTTCACATTCTGGATCGCACTCTGGATGGTGGGTGTGGCCGTGCTGCTCACGTTGTTGGTCAGCGACGCCCATGCCCAACCTCCGACGTACCTGCCGTGGGATTACGGCAGGACCTATCGCGTCAGCCAAGGCAACGGCGGCGGTTGGTCTCACTACGACCGGTACAACCGGTACGCATGGGACTTCGCGATACCGTACGGCACGCCGGTCCGGTCGGCGGCACCGGGGACGGTGCGCCGGGCCGGCTGGGACGGCGGCTGGGGGATCGCGGTCGTCGTCTGTTACGCCGACGGCACCTGTTCCCGCTATGCCCATCTGTCGGCGGAGTACGTCTCCCCCGGCCAGCGGGTGGGACAGGCGGCGCTGCTCGGACGGGTCGGCTCGACCGGCCGCTCCAGCGGACCCCACCTGCACTACCAGCTGGACAACGGATGGGGCGTCAGCCTGCCGTCGCGGTTCGCCGAGGCCGGCATACCGTGGACCGGCCAGGCGGTGACCAGCCGCAACCGGACGGCGCCGCGGTATACCGTCCCGACGTTCGACTCGTTCCGGATCTACGCGTCGGATCTCCTGCGCGTCAGGGCGGGCGGTACCGTCACCGCGGTCGTCACGGCCCGGTACCTGGGACCGTGGCGGATCCCGTGCGGGCTCGCCAACCTCGGCGTCCGCGGGGACGCGCCCGCCCGGTTCGCGGACTACCGTGCCGGATGGTGGCCGAGTTCAACCTGGCGCACCAACAACCGCGTGGCGGCGGTGGGGTGCCGGGGGTATCTCGACCCCGGCGAACGGGCCCGGTGGGACCTCCGGTTCCACGTCCCGCCGGACACGGTCAACGGGGATTACCGGACCGGCGTCTACGCGCCGCTGCATGAGTCCCGGGCGTGGTCCCGGCACCAGGTGCCGATCTGGCTCCGGGTCCGGGGCGCCTATCAGGCGGACCGGATCAGCCAGACGTACGTCCGCGAACCGCTCGCTCCGGGCGATACCGCGGAAGTCGCCGTTACCTACCGGAACGCCGGCCGGGCCACCTGGTATCCGGACGGCCGGAACGCGGTCCGCCTCCGCGGCATCGACCCGCGGGACCGCAAAAGCCGGTTCCTCGATCCCGCCGACCCGCGGACGATCGACGGGAACTACGGGGTCACGCTGCCGCACGCCGTGCCGCCGGGCGAGACGATAACCATTACCTTGCCGATCAAGGTCGCTGGCACGGTGAGACCGGGGACGTACCGCGAGTACTTCCGCCTGGTCGCCGAGTACAAGACCTGGTTCGGCACTCGGGGACTCCATTGGCCGCTTACGGTCGAGTCTCCATCAATCGAGTATCAGCCGGCGAAGTAGCCGACCGGTGCTCCTTGAGCGAGGACCGCACGGTTGGGGATGATGCGAGTCATGGTCTGCGGACCATGATGCAATCATCCCCAGCCGCGCCCCTCGCTCTTTTCATTGGTACAATGACGCTTGTGAGAGAAGCGCTCCGGAACATCTGGCGCCGCAAGGCCCGCTCCGCCCTGACCATCTTCGGCGTCGGGATCGGGATCTTCGCGCTGGTCACCATGGGCGCGCTGTCCCAGAGCCTCAGCAAGTCGACCCAGGTCGGCATCGACTACTTCAAGAATCGAATCCTGGTCACCAAGGACAGCGGCGGGTTCGGCGGGCCGTTCGCGGTGGGACCGCAGCTGCCGGCCAGCCTGACCGACCGGATCGAGGTGATCGACGGCGTGGACCGCGCGTACCCGACCCTGTCGCTGCTGGCGGATCGGGACGCAGAGTTTTCGGTCACGTCGGCGCCGGCGACGATCCAAGGCATCCCACCCGAAGAGGTCGCCAAGGACAGGTTCAAGCTGGAGCTCAGCGAAGGGCGCAATCTGAGGGCCGGCGATACCGGCAAGACCGTCATCGGATCGAGTATCGTTCAAAAGGAAAAGCTCGGCGTCGGCGATACGATGATCCTGCGCGACGCGCGGTTCGAGGTGGTCGGCACCCTGTCGCGGACCGGGGCGAGGCCCGATTCGTTCTATTTCGTGACCCTTGAAGACGCCTTGGGACTTTCCCGGAACGTCACCCAGTTCACGACCAGCACCGAGGAGCTGGTGACGAATATCAATGTGTTCCCGAAGGCGGGCACGGACTCCACCGCGCTGACCGAGCGGATCGAGTCGAGGATCAGCGGCGTGGACGGCACGCCGCCCGAGCAGCTCAAGCGGACGCTGGAGGACGCCTCGGCCGTGTTCAACCTGATCGTCCTCGGCAGCGCCCTGATCGCGGTCCTGGTCGGTAGCCTGTCCGTGATCAACACGATGATCATGAGCGTGACGGAGCGGCGCAAGGAGATCGGCGTGAAGCGGGTGGTCGGCGCCCGGGCACGGCACATCCTCCGCGAGACGATTACCGAGACGGGCCTGATCGGCCTGATCGGCGGCGTCCTCGGCTTCCTCGGCAGTGCGGTGCTGACGACGATCATCAACTCGATTACCCGGCAGAGCGGCTTGGAGCTGTTCCTCCTGACGCCCCGGCTGGCCGCCGGAGCCATCGGCTTCGCGGTGGTGCTCGGCGTGCTGGCCGGGTTGTACCCGGCCTGGCGGGCCACGCGGATCAAGCCGGTTAAGGTGTTACGGGAGGAGTGATGGCGCTCGGGCGGACATTGCGGGGACGGCGAAAGAAGAAGCCCCAGCGGATGAAAGGCAAGCTCTTCACCAAGCAGGACGACCTGAAGAACCTGCCGCCGATGGTCGAGGTCACCGGCATTCACCGGACGTATGAGGCCGCCGAGCCGGTGCGCGTCCTCAGGGGCGTGAGCCTCAAGGTCGAGCGCGGCGAGATGGTGGCGCTGATGGGACCGTCCGGCTCCGGCAAGACGACGCTGCTGAACGTCATCGGACTGCTGGATACGCCGGACGCGGGGACGGTGAAGTTCGCGGGCGTGGACGTGACCGACCTGAAGCGCCGGAGGATCCCGCTGTTCCGGCAGAACGAGGTCGGTATGATCTTCCAGCAAAAGAACCTGATCCCGTCGCTGACGGCGTTCGAGAACGTCTACCTGCCGTTCCGCTACGCCGCCCGCGGCAAACGCAAGCAGGGCCGCGAGCAGGCGCGCGAGGCGCTGCGCCTGGTGGGGATGCTGGAACGCGAGAACCACCGGCCGGACCAGTTGTCCGGCGGCGAGCAGCAGCGGGTGGCCGTCGCCCGGGCACTCGCGTTGTCGCCGGCCGTGGTGCTGGCGGACGAACCGACGGGCGAGTTGGACCACAAGACGTCGGACCAGGTGATGGACCTGATCCAGGAGCTCAACCGGCAGACCGGGCAGACGTTCGTCATCGTGACGCACGACCATTCGGTGGCGGAACGCGCCGACCGGATCCTGACGATGGACGACGGGAAAGTGGTTCCGGAGCGCGGACGCGCGGCCCGGCCAGTGCGGCCGCAGCCCCCGCCGCGCAAGCGCGCCGCGGCGAAATCAGCTAAAAAGAAGACGTAATGTTCGGATACTCCTTGCCACTCCTTTTCGGCCGGCTGTTCGGGGTCGCGCTGTTCGTGCTCGGGCTGATCTTCCTGAAGCGGTTCCGCCGCGACGACGACCCCCGGGCCGTGCTGAAGTCGTCGCTGAAGAGTCCGTGGGTGTGGTTCTTCATGGTGCTGGCCTGGGTCGCGTTCGCGTTCGAAGTCATCTTCCTGGTGAACCGGTAGGCCCGAGACGGTACCCTGAGGACATGCGCAAGCAACGAACGGAACTGCGCGGCCGGACGGTCGCCGTGCTGGGGGCGGGCGTCGAAGGCGTCTCGTCCGCCAAGTGGCTGCTCCGGCAAGGCGCGGTCGTGACGATGTGCGACCGGCGGAGCCGGAAGACGTTGGCGCCGGTAATCAAGGAGCTGGACCGCTTGCCGCGGGCGGTGCGGCCGGACGGCTCGAAGGCGCCCGTCGCGTGGCGGTTCGGGACGACCCATGCCGACCGGCTCGGCGGCTTCGACGTGGTGCTGCGGACGCAGAGCCGCCGGTACCTCGGCCCGCACATCCAACGGGCGCTCAAGGACGGCGTGCGGGTCACCTCGATGACCAAGCTGTTCTTCGAGCGGAACCCGGCCCGACGGACGATCGGAGTCACCGGTACCAAGGGCAAGGGCACGACGAGTTCCTTGATCGCGAAGATGCTGCGCGCCGCCGGCAAGCGGGTATGGCTGGGCGGCAACATCGGCCAGTCCCCGCTGGACTTCCTGCACCGGATCCGGCCTGCCGACATCGTCGTACTGGAGCTGTCCAGCACCCAGCTGCAGGATTTGCGGTGCTCGCCGGACGTGGCGGTCGTGACGAACGTCACCGCGGACCACCTCGACTACCACCGAAGCGTCCGGGAGTACCGGAGCGCCAAGCGGCCGATCACCAGGTACCAGCGGCGCAGCGACGTCGCGATCCTGAACGCGGACGATCCCGGCAGCCGGCCGTTCGCGAAGGACCCGGCGCGGGTCCGGTGGTTCTCGACGCGGAAGCCCGCGGGCGGCTCTCCCAAGCCGGACGCGCTGCTCGAAGACGGCTGGCTCGTCGTCCGCGGGAAGCGGCTGCTGCGGGAGTCGGAGCTGAAGGTTCCCGGAGAGCACAACCGGCAGAACGTCCTGGCCGCGGCGCTGGCGGCGTCGGAGTTCGGCACGGCGCCCTCCGCCGCCGCGAAGGCCGCCAAGGCGTACCGCGGCCTGCCGTATCATCTGGAGTTCCTGGGGACCAAGCGGGGCGTCCGGTACTTCAACGATTCCTACGCCACCAGCGAGACCGCCGCGATCCCGGCGGTTGCCAGCATCGACACGCCGTTGGTGCTGATCGTCGGCGGGCGGGGCAAGGGACTGCGGTCCGACGCGCTGGCGGCGGCGGTCGCGAAGCAGGACGTGCGCGGCATCGTCGCCATACCGCCGGAAGGAACCGCGATAGTCCGGTCGATCCGCCGGGCGTACCGGCGGGCGGACAAGCCGCTTCCGAAAATCGTCATCGTCCGCCGCAAGGAACGGATCGTCCCCGCTGCCCGGGAACTGGCCCGGCGCGGCGACACGGTGCTCCTTTCCCCGGCCGCGACCAGCTTCGGCTGGTTCGAGAACTACACCGAGCGCGGCCGGTTCTTCACCGAACAAGTGAAGCGTATCCGGCCGTAGTTTATTGCTCAGGAAACCCCGCGGCGCGCAACTTGCTTATTCGATGTACGCTCGATATGCTACGGTGTCGTACGGATAGTACCGGCACAACCGCCGACGATTTCATGACCAACGAACAACTGACCATCCTCTTCGGCTCCAAGACCCGCGTGAAGCTGCTCAAACACTTCCTGAAGGATCCGGGGCAGAAGTACTACGTCCGGGAGCTGACGCGGATGCTGTCGGATCACATCAACGCCATCCGGCACGAGCTCGGCAACCTCGAGACGGCCGGATTGGTGAGCAAGAAGAGAAGCCAGGGAAAGCTGTACTACCGGCTCGACCAATCGGCGCCGGGCATCAACGAGATGCGATTGCTGTTCACGGAGACGCCGCCGCAGGCCGCCGAGACCGAGGAGGTCGCGCAGCGGCAGGTCCTCGGGACGCTGCCGGGGGAGCCGACCCCGCCGCCGTCGCTCGGCAACGTCAAGCTGGTCGTCCAGAACGGCAAGTTCGTGAACTCCAAGGAATCGCCGGCCGACCTGCTCGTCGTCGGCGAGCCGGACGAGGACCTCTTCTCCGATTACCTCAAGGGGCTCCAGGTGAAGCACGGCGAGATCCGCTACACGATCATGAGCGAGACCGAGTTCGCGTACCGGACCCAGCTGTTCGACCGCTTCCTGACCCTGATGCTCTCCGACCCCAAGAAAGTCGTCATCGACGAGCTGAACGTCCAGGGCCGGACGCCGGCGAAGGTCTGATCCTCAAGCGGGGCTGAGGACGAGGCCGTACACGTTGGTGTCCGGTAAGTGTCGTGATGACCTTGAATATTCTTCAGCGATCCTGAATCGGCCTGCCAGTAGCGTTATCAGGTCTTTCTTGTCCAATGCGAGCGATTGAACAAGATCAGGAGCATCTTCGCCGACCAGTTCCAGTGCTTCGTATTGCATGAACCCATGGTGTCCGAGCAAGTCAGCGATTGTAGTCCAATATTCACTCTGCTCATCGACCGATAGGAACTGTGAAGAAGCGCGGTCCAAGATGAGTCCGAACGGTCCTTCTACGTCCAGTTGGCTTAGATTAGCGAGATTACCGTTGACGTATCTTACTTGCGATTCGGAATCCGCGTTCAATTCCTGAGCAGTCGCGATCGCTTTCTTCGAGATATCGATTCCGATTGTCTCGAATCCTCGCTGCGCTAACCACCGAGACTTGTCTCCCTCGCCGCATCCCACATCAAGCGCCCGCAGTGGCTTCGGGTCGTATTTCTCAATCAAAGGTGCCGTTATCCGTTCGCATGATTCACTCCCGGTCCAGGGATGGTCCTGTCGAGTCTCGTATATGTGTTCCCAGTTGCGGCTCATAATGCCATTAGGTACCACGCCCCCAGCACCGACACCACCAGCTGCGGCCAGAGTCCGTACTTGAGCGGCACCTCCCAATGCAGCAGGCCGTGGAACCGCTCGTACGCGCGGAGCCAGCGCACCTTGAACGTGAACCGGATGCCGAGGATGATGTCCGGGATCGTGCCGGCGAACGCGCCGATCGCGATCTCCGGCCGGTCGGGGAAGAGGAACCAGAAGGCGATCGCGAGCCCTTCCGCCACGAAGAAGTCGGCGATCGCGACGGCGTACCAGCCCCGCGAGCGCACGGGGAACTCCGGGTTCCAGTGCGGCATCACGTCGCCGAGGAAGTGCGAGCCTATGCCGGCCGCGAATGCGCCGGCCGGATTGCCGGTGGCCGCCCCGACCGCCCCGCCGACGATGCTGTGCGGCGTCTCAAGCATTCTTGATGTGGTCTTGCCCGGGCCGGGTCAGCATGACGAACGACAGTTGCCGGTGATCGTGCCCGCGACGGGCGGAAAACAGGTCGCTGTCGTGGTACGTGCAGCGCGGGTCCGCTTCCAGGCGTCGCACGCCGAGCTCGCCGGCCTGCGACACCAGCAGGTCGATCAACGAGAAGAACCGCCGGTCGCCGCGCGGCTGCATGAACCGTTTCGCGTCGGGGTACTTCTCGAGCAGCGCCAGGTTGTTCGGCGACATGTCGTAGCAGGAGCCGCAGATGTGCGGGCCGAATCGGACGAGCAGATCCTCCGGACGCACCTTGTATTCGCGGCGCATCGCCCGGACCGCCCGCGGGAAGATCTGCTTGAGCGCCCCGGCCAGGCCGGCATGGACGATCCCGACCCCCGTCTCGGACTCCAGGAATACCGGTACGCAGTCGGCGGTCCGGATCGTGAGCAGCGCGTCGGGCCGGTCGGTGATCAGGGCGTCGGCTTGGCCGGAAAACCCGTCTTCGTCGCCGACGGGGAGCACCTGGGCCCCGTGCGTTTGCTCGGCCCAGACGATCCGCTTCGGCATGCCGCCGTACCGCCGCCGGACCAGCCGCTTCAACTCGTCGAGCTGGGCGGGTACCCGCTGCTCGGCCCAGTCGCCGTCGCTGCGGCGGGTGGTCCCCGAGATCACGTGCGTGGTGGGACTGGTCAACGTCATACCGCTCCAGGATACCAGTCGGGGGCCGGTCGCGGTGCGCTATACTGGAACGCACGATGGATATCACCTGGTACGGGCAATCATGCTTCCTAATCAAGGGAAAGGCCGCGGTCGTCGCGATCGATCCGTTCGTCGACATCGGCCTCCGGGAGCCGAAGCTCGAGGCTGACGTGCTGCTGGTCTCGCACGACCATTTCGATCACGCCAACATCGCTGCAGTGTCCGGTCGAGCCGGGGCGGATACGGCCGGCGGCCCGTACGTCGTCGACACCCCCGGTGAGTACGAGTCGGGCGGCGTGATGATCGAAGGCATCCCGACCTTCCACGATGACAAGCAGGGAGCGGACCGCGGCCGGAACACCGTCTACTCGTTCCGGGTCGACGGGCTGCACCTCGTGCACCTCGGCGACCTCGGCCACGTGCTGGAGGAGGGTACGGTCGAACAGATCGGCGATGTCGACGTGCTGTTCGTGCCGGTCGGCGGGCACTTCACGATCGACGCCAAGGCGGCCGCCGAAGTGGTCAAGCTGCTCCAGCCTCGGATCACCGTCCCGATGCATTACCAGGTCCCGAAGTTGAAGATCAAGGAGCTGGCGCCGGTCGACCCGTTCCTGAAGGAGGTCGGCGGCAAGGTGCGGGAGCTCGACAAGAAGACGTTCAAGCTGAAAGCGGCGGACCTGCCGGAGAACGAGTCGTTAGTCGTCATTTTCCCCAATCCCTGAACAAGGCTACAATCGAACCATGAACCAACCGTCCACCACCCACTTCGCCGTCGAGACGTGGAAGCTGGCCCACCGGCTGACGCTCGACATTTATAAGGTGGCCAGCCAGTTGCCGCTGGACGAGCGGCAGGCGTTGGGGTTGGACCTGCGGAAGCGGTCGGTCTGGGTGGCGTCGAACATCGTCGCCGGGCACGCCCGGAAGGACGAGGCGGAGTTCTCCGGCCGGATCGCGGATGCCGTGACGGCGCTCGAGGAAACGAAGTACTCGCTGCTGGTCGCGCGCGACCTGGGGTTCGTCGCCGAGGTGACGTACGATCGGCTGATGGCCGACGCCGAGCACGTCTCGGAGCGGCTCGAGGAACTGCGGGGCCGGCTGGGGCCCGCCGAATCGGCCGAACCCACCGCACCGGCCGCTGCCACGGTCCCGGCGATCGAGGGCGCTTCGGAAGGATTGCCGGGTGCGGCGCCGGGCGAAGCCGGCCCGGCGGACGGCGACATGTTCATGCCGGCCGGCCACCAGCCGACGTTCAGCAATACCAAGAGCGCGGTGTCGGCGGTGAAGGACCTCTGGGGCTGGCTTAAGGGTACGCCCGGACGGTTCTCCAAGGACGACCCGGACGGCCGGATCTGGACGGAAGACGCCGCCGGCACGCCGAGCTACCTGGAACAGCCCGATTCGGAGCCTGCTGCCACGGAACGCCCCGACGAGGAGCTGACGCGGCGGTAACGGCGGGTCTGTTACTTCTTGGCAGCGGCCTTCGGGGCCGTTTTTTTCGTCTTCGCGGCGGCCGCGGTACGGCCCTTCGTCGCGCTTTTCTTAACAGCGCTCTTCTTGGCCGGCGTGCGCTCCTTCCGCTGTTTGGTCAGTGTCCGGATCGTCTTGGCGTCCAGCTTCACGCTGACCAGCTTGCCGTCGACCAGGACTTTCGTCTTCTGCAGGTTCGGGCGGAAGAGTCGCTTGGTCCGGTTGAGCGCGTGCGACACGTTATGGCCGGACGTCGGCCGCTTCTCGACGACGCCGAGCGTTGCCAGCGCGCGGACTTTCCGGCTCCGGCGGTTATTCCTGGGGTGGGCGTCTTTTTTGCTCGATGACATACCGCACCAGTATAGCGTGAGCACCGTCGGCGGGTACACCGGCACAAGGTACACTAGAGGCTATGAGCGACATCGCGTTGATCCGGCTGCTCGAGGCCTTCGGACCGCTCGGGGTCGTCGCGTTCCTGGCGGCGATCGTCGTGGCGGTGACCGTCCACGAGTTTGCGCACGCCTGGGTGGCGTCGCGGCAGGGCGACCAGACCGCCCGCCTCCTCGGGCGCGTATCGCTCAACCCGATGGCCCATCTCGACCCGGCCGGCTCCTTCCTGTTCCTCTTCGCCGGCGTCGGCTGGGGCAAGCCGGTCCCGGTGAACCCGTACAACCTTCGCCAGGGCAAGCTGGGCGACTTCTACGTCTCGATCGCGGGCATCGTCGCCAACCTGATCGTGGCGTTCATCTTCGCGATTCCGTTCCGGATCGTCGCCTTCAGCGGCGGCGACGTCGTGACCGCGCTCGACACTTCGGTCTGGTTCCAGCTGTCCAACCTGATGATTGAGATCAACATCCTGCTGGCGGCGTTCAACATCCTGCCGATCCCGCCGCTCGACGGTTCGAAGGCGATCGGCCTGTTCGTGCCGCGGCGGTTCGAGGCGGCGTACCAGGAATACCTGCGGATCGGCCCGATGCTCCTGATCGGCCTGTTCCTGTTCGTCTTCGTGTTCGACTCGGCGCTGCTCGGGAACATCCTCGATCCGGTCCGCGGCATCTTTGGCTATTTCGTCAAAGCGTTCCCGGCGGGGTTGGTGTAATATCGCGGTGTCCGGCCGCGTATTGAACCTTCATTTCGTCAGCGGGAGCCTCAGATTGTCGGTCGCCGTGGCGATTACGACTGCGGGCACCCACCTG
>JBBDZG010000015.1:0-23081 GCA_040900285.1 Patescibacteria group bacterium
GTTAGAGCTCCCGCCACCGAAGTGACGGGATGGCATGTCTACCTGTTGTGAAGGAACGGGATTCGAACCGAGTCGCCTGGTGGTCGATCAAGTAAACGTTTGGTCGCCTGCGAAACAAAAACGGCTCCCGACGGAACCGCACAGACCAACAAAGTGGAATTCTTTCGAAAGGTTGTGCTAGTTCGAGTCCTGCTGGAAATGCCTCCGGCGGTTACGTCGTTAGGTCTATTTTATGGGCTTTGAACCGTTAACACAATCGCTGAAGTACAGACCCGCATCGCTCCAGGAATACAAAATTAAAAGCCCTGCCTAAGTTCATAAATGATGTTCTTAGGCAGGGCGTTGCGCGCTATCTGGATCTCTAAAGATTCAGTCTTGGTGGACCAAGCCAACGCGTGCGGTGTTGTGGAGTGAGGTTAAGTCCGCTACGAGGCGGGAGTCTCGATCAGCTCCAGTGAGACATTTGCCCGGAGGCCGAGTAGCTCGGGATGTTCCCTCGGATAGATGACGGCACAACCGAACTCGGGCAGGTTGATGAACATGGTCCCGTCCGCGCGTTTCACCGGAGGTTTCACGTCCACCGAAGCGATGCGGTAGTTGGTTCCGTCGTGTGGGTTGCAGTATGACCAGCCGCTCTCATCGTGGCGAGCCAGCCAGGCACGTTCAAAGAGGATGTCATCCTCTTCACGCTCTACGCCGAGAATGGGTCCGCGAACCTGGCCATCGGCGGTATGGAGCTCCAACTCCCCTCCGACGAGGCTCTGGTTATTGACCCAACGATCCCAGGACTATTGCTGGGCGGCGGCATCGCGCCTACGTTCGAGCGCTTTCCTGACGAAGCTGAAGGCCGTTACCCCTACGAGCGCTGATGCGAGGAGAGCCCCGACGAAGATCAACGCCTCGAACAGAAAGGGCAGGCTCAATTTCGTAACGAAGATGTAGAGCAGGATGCCGTTCATCACGCTCAGCGCAAGTTCGAGCCAGCCGAGAATGGGGTTCGATTGTTTGTTCGTGACGTCCTTAGACATCATCGCAACACTCCTTATGTCCGGATTTGTAAGGTAAGCCGTGCCTTCAATATGCCATAGGCCAAAGAAAGCGTGTAAATATAGCTATTTTTTATACCTTTGTCAACTAAGTTAGTAGCTGCCAGAGACCCCACGCCAGCACGCCGCCGTAGGCCGCGCCGGCCAGGACCTCGCGGGTCCGATGGCCGCGGAAGACCGCGACCGTCGGCAACTTGGACCGTCTGGCCAGCTCGTTGACCCGGATCGCCGTCTCGCCGAGCGGCCAGCGCACGCGGACCGCATCGTGCATCACGATGATGCTGACGATCACGCCGAGGGCGAATGCGGGATCGTCGGTGCCGTACTCCAGTGCGATCGCCGTCGTCACGCCGACGATCACCGCAGCGTGCACCGAGGGCATGCCGCCGGTATCCAGGAACTTCCGGCGCCGGTGATGGGCCGAACCCACCAGATACTTCGTGGTCTGGGCGATCAGCCAGGTCAATGCCGTGATGCTCAGGACGAGGGCCGCTCCGCTCATCTCAGGTCCCGTCCATGTCAGGTCGTCGCCACCGTCGCTACGCGGTCGCCGTCACCCAGCCGCATGATCCGCACACCCTGCGTGGCCCGCGACAGCCGCGGGACGTCCTGCACGGCGATCCGGATCACCTGCCCGCTGGCCGCCGCGATCAGCACGTTCTCGGTATCCGGCAGGATCGCCCGAGCGCTCACTAGAAGACCCGTCTTCTTCGTGATGTTCGCCGTCTTCACGCCGCCGCCGCGCCGCTTGTGGCGCGGATAGTCGGTGATCGCCGTGCGCTTGCCGAGACCCTGCCCGCTCACCACGAGCAAGTCCACGCCCTTGCGGGCCAGCTCCACGCCGACGATCTCGTCGTCCTTCTTCACCCGCATGCCGGTGACGCCGCGGCTGGCGCGGCCCATCGGGCGAACCTCCTTCTCCGCGAACCGGATCGCCTTGCCGTGACTGGTGACCATCACCACGTCGTCCTTGCCGCCGGTGACGTGCACCCAGCGCAGTTCGTCGCCTTTCGTTAGATTGATCGCGATCAGGCCACTGGCCCGGACCTTCTCGAAGTCCGAGAGCGCCGTCTTCTTCACGAACCCGTCCTGGGTCGCCATGAAGAGGTACCACTCGCCCTTGGCGGCGAAGTCCTCGATCGGAACCAGGGCCGTCACCCGCTCTTCCGGACCAAGCTGGATCACGTTCACGATCGCCGTGCCGCGCGCCTGCCGGGACGCCGCCGGGACCTGGTGCGCCTTGATCGAGAAGACCCGTCCCTTGTTGGTGAAAAACAGGACGTTCGCGTGGGTGTTGGTGCTCACGAGGTGCGCCGCCAGGTCCGTCTCCTTGGTCGCGCCGCCGGTCACGCCCTTGCCACCACGGCCTTGCGCCCGGTATGTCGAGGCCGGCATCCGCTTGATGTAGTTCTCCTTCGATAGGGTGATGAACACGTCCTCCTTGGGAATCAGGTCCATTTCGCCGAACTTGCCGAGGGGCTCCGGCTTCACCTCGGTGCGCCGGTCGTCGCCGTACGCCTTGGAGATTTCCTTCAGTTCGCCCTTCACGACGCCCTTGATCTTCTGCTGCGACTTCAGGAGCGCCGTCAGTTCCTTGATCAGCTTCTGGAGCTGCTTGTATTCGTCCTCGACCTGCTTCCGCTCGAGCGCCGCCAGCGCCTGGAGCCGCATCTCGAGGATCGCCTTAGCCTGGATCTCACTCAACTTGAACTTCTTCTTGAGGTTGGTCGCCGCGACGTTCTTGTCCTGTGAGGCGCGGATCGTCTTGATCACGGCGTCGATCTTGCCGAGCGCAGTGAGTAGGCCTTCGAGAATGTGGGCGCGATCCTTGGCTTGTGCCAGTTCGAACGTGGCCCGCCGCCGGACGACCGTCTCGCGATGCGTCAGGTAGTGCTGGAGCACGTCCTTGACGTTCATCACGTGCGGCTCGAGCTCCGGCGTCAGCGCCAGCATGTTCAGGTAGAACGACTTCTGGAGGTCGGTGTGCTGGTACAGCTGGTTGAGCACCTTGTTCGGATAGGCATCGCGTTTGAGGTCGACGACTATCCGGACGCCATTGCGGTCGGACTCGTCGCGCAGGTCGGAGATGCCGACGATCTTCTTGGCGCGCACGAGATCGGCGATCTTCTCGATCATCGCGGCCTTGTTCGTCTGATAGGTGACCTCGGTCACCACGATCCGGTGCGAACCCTTCCCTTGGCCCTTCTTCTCTTCGATCTCGGCGCGGGCGCGCATGTCGATCCGGCCGCGGCCGGATGCATATGCCTCGCGGATCTGCTCGGCACCGTAGATCACGCCGCCGGTCGGGAAATCCGGCCCTTTGATGAAGTCCATCAGGTCGCCCGGGGTCGCCTCCGGGTTGTCCATCAGGTGAATCGCCGCGTCACAGACCTCGCCGAGGTTGTGCGGCGGGATGTTCGTCGCCATGCCGACCGCGATGCCGACGGTTCCGTTGGCCAGCAGGTTCGGCAGCTTGGCCGGCAGGACCGTCGGTTCCTTGTGCGAACCGTCGTAGTTGTCCTGCCAGTCGACCGTGTCCTTCTGCAGGTCGGCCAGCATCTCGTCCGCGATCTTGTCCATCCGGGCCTCGGTGTACCGCATGGCGGCGGCGCTGTCGCCGTCCATCGAGCCGAAGTTCCCCTGTCCGTCGACCAAGGGGTAGCGCATCGCGAAGTCCTGGGCCAGTCGGACCATCGAGTCGTAGATCGCCACGTCGCCGTGCGGGTGGTACTTACCGATGACTTCACCGACGACCGTGGCGGACTTCCGATACTTCACGTTCGAGCGCAGGCCGAGATTCCCCATCGCGTACAGGATCCGGCGATGTACCGGCTTGAGGCCGTCCCGGACGTCGGGCAGCGCCCGCGCCACGATGACGCTCATCGCGTAGTCGAGGTAGCTCTTCTGGAGCTCTCCTTCGATCGCCTGCGGTTTTACGTGTCCGATGTCAGCCACGGTAGTTCTCGGTTATCGTGAAGACCTTGTCCGCCTTGCCATCACCCTTGGCATCGTCCGGATCACCGGTCTGTTCCAGTACGGACGTCAGGACGAAGCCCTCGGCGTTCCGGCGGTACCGGTAGTTGAACCGCGGCGCGCTGGGGTCGGCGGGTAAGGCATCGAGGTACTCCGGCGTCAGTTCGTTCAGTCCGGGCGGGAACGTTCCCCCGGCCTCCCGGTAGGCCGTCAGTGCCTCGGCGATCTCGGCCAGGTCCTGCTTGCGTTGCGCGTCACGGCCGGCGGCGGTCGATAAGTCGTTCTCGGGAGCGGCGGCCGCGGACGGCGTCGCGGACGGTTCCGGCGTGGATACCTCCGCCGCGCCTTGTTGCAGCTCGGAGACGTCGGCCTTGAGGTCGTTCACGTCGCCCCTGAGGCCGGAAATGCTGATGAACAGGTACAACACCGTCAGGAGCAGTATCCCGTAGATGATCAGCCAACCCCTGCCTGTCATCGCGCTCCCATATCAGATATCGAGGTTGGTCACGGATTTGGCGTGCGTCTGGATGAACTTCTTCCGCGGCTCAACGTCCGACCCCATCAGCGTATCAAAGAGCTCGTCCGCCTTCCCGGCGTCTTCCACCGTCACCCGGTGCAGGATGCGGTTTTCCGGATCCATGGTCGTCTCCCAGAGTTGGTTCGGGTTGAGTTCGCCGAGACCCTTGTAGCGCTGGACGGTCACCCCCGCGATATCCTTCTGGGCGGACGTGGTGGCCTTGCCTTCACCGGCCTCGAGCGCCGCCGTCAGTTCCTTGGCCGCGCCCTTCTTCTGCAAGAACTTCTGGATCAGCTTGTCGCGTTCGGCTTCGGTGTGGGCGTACGCGCTCTGCTTGCCGGAACCCACCTTGTACAGCGGCGACTCGGCGATGTAGAGATAGCCGCTCTTGATGACGTCCGGCATGTGCCGGAAGAAGAACGTCAGCAGAAGCGTCCGGATGTGGGCACCGTCGACGTCGGCGTCCGTCATGATGATCACCCGATGGTAGCGGATCTTCCCGAGCTCGAATTCCTCGCCGATGCCCGCACCGAGCGCGATGATCAGCGACTTCACCGAGTCGGAGCTGAGCATCCGGTCCAGCCGCGCCCGTTCGACGTTCAGGATCTTTCCGCGCAGCGGCAGGATCGCCTGGAACTCGCGGTCGCGGCCTTGCTTAGCGCTGCCACCGGCCGAGTCGCCCTCCACGATGTACAGCTCGGATTGGGACGGATCCTTCGACGAACAGTCGGCGAGCTTGCCCGGCAGCGTCATGCCTTCGAGTGCGCCCTTCCGCAGCACGGTGTCGCGGGCGGCCTTGGCGGCCAGCCGCGCCTTGGCGGCCAGGTACGCCTTCTCGATGACTTTCTTGCCGTCGGCCGGGTTCTCCTCGAGATAGGTCGCGAGCCCCTCGCCGACGACCTGCTCGACGATGCCGCGGATCTCCGGGTTGTTCAGCTTGGCTTTGGTCTGGCCCTCGAACTGCGGGTCCGGCAACCGGACCGACAGCACCATGGTCAGACCCTCGCGGACGTCCTCGCCGGAGAGTGAGCCGTCCTTGTCCTTCTTCACGTAGCCCTGCTTGCGCGCGTAATCGTTGATCACGCGGGTCAGCGCCCGGTTGAGGCCGGTCAGGTGCGTACCGCCTTCGATCGTGTTGATGTTGTTGGCGAAGCTGAAGCCGTGCTCGGCGTACGTGTCAGTGTACTGCAGCGCCACTTCGACTTCCGCGTCGCCGCCTTTGCCGGAGATATACATCACGCTGGAGACCGCGTCGCGCTGCTTGTTGAGGTGCTGTGCGTAACTGCGGATACCGGCCTCGAAGTGGAAGCGGTACTGCCAGGGGGATTGCGGCGAGCCGTCCTTCGATTCGTCCATCTTCCGCTCGTCCGTCAGCGTGATCGTCACGCCCTTGGTCAGGTACGCCTGCTGGCGCAGCCGGTCGAGGATCGTCTTCCGCTCCCAGCGGATTTCCTCGAAGACCTTGTCGTCCGGCCAGAACCGATGGGTGGTGCCGGTACGCTTGACCCGCTTGCCTTTCTTGACCGCGCTCCTGGCCTTGCCGCGGGCGTACTCCTGGGTGTATAAGTGGCCGTCGATACCGCTGGCGACTTCCGTCTGCAGCTTGGTGGAGAGAGCGTTCAGCACGGAGATGCCGACGCCGTGGAGGCCGCCGGACACCTTGTACGCGCCTTCGTCGCCGCCGAACTTGCCGCCGGCGTGCAGCGTGGTCATGACCGTCTCGAGCGCGGACTTCTTGGAGACCGGATGCTTGTCGATCGGGATGCCGCGTCCGTCGTCGGCGACGGTCACGGAGTTGTCCCGATGCAGGACAACGTCGATCGTCTCGCAGTAGCCGGCCATGGCCTCGTCGATGGCGTTGTCGACCGCCTCCCAGATCAGGTGGTGCAGCCCCGGAACGCCGGTCCCGCCGATGTACATGCCCGGACGCTTGCGGACCGGCTCGAGTCCTTGCAGCACCTGGATGGATTTGGCGGTGTATCCTTTCTTCCCGGTATTTGCCTTGGCGGCCTTCGGCGCGGTTCTCGCAACCTTCGGCTTGGCGGTAGCCTTGCGAGCCGGCTGACGCTTGGACAAAACCGCCAGCTTCTTCTTGGTGGAAGCAGGCTTCTTGGTGCTCTTTTTGGCTTTCGATTTTGCCATGATAATCCGTTCGCTGAGGTCGTTTCAGCTACTTCAATTATACCGCGGGCGGGGCCGGCAGACCACTGACCGTAGTGGTAAAAAGTATCTTAACGGAAGTGTTTTTCTATCGAACTTCCCAGCCGTGCGACTTGATCGCCGCTTCGACGTTCGCCATCAAGTGGTTCACTTCCGCGTCGGTCAGCGTGCGGCCATCGGTGCGGAATTCCAGCGGAATCGTGATGCTCCGGCGTCCCTTGTGCGAGAACAGCTCCGGCGTGCCGACCGAACGGAGGTGGGGCTTGCCGTTCTTCGTCACGATGCGCTCCAGTTCGGCGTACGACGAACGTTCGGGAAGGTACACCGAAAGGTCACGCAATACCGACGGGTGTGTCGGCGGCATCGTGACGCGGCGCTCGTCCGGCAGGACGGCCACGAGCCGGTCGAGATTCACCGAAAGCATGGATACGCTGCCGGCCTTGAACCGGTCCGGATGCCGGAAGTCGGCGATCCAGCCGACCCTGGCACCGCCCGCCTTGATTTGGAAGTGGCGGCCAGGCATGAACTTGCCCACCTCGACGGCCTTGTATTGGATCCGTACCTCCGGGATACCGAGCCGCTGCGCCAGCAACGTCCAAACGCCGCGGAGCACCTCGAACGTTTCCGCGCGCAGCTTGGCCCCGACGGTCACCAGCAACTTCCGCTGCTCGTTCGGCGCGGCCACTCCCTTGCCGGCCGGAACGGGCTCGAACACTCGTCCGATCTCGAAGAACTCGACGCGGTCCCGCCAGCGCAGGTTCGCCTGGACCGCCTCCAGATGCCGCGGCCCCATGCTGCCGCGGAGGTACCGGAAGTCGTCGGAGAGCGGGTTCGCGATCTCCGGCAGCTTGTGCGGGAAGCCGCTCCGCTCGAGCAGCTTCGGGCCGACCAGCGAGTGCGTCAGGACCTCGGTGAATCCGGCGCCGACCAGCAGGTCGCGCAGACGGTCCGCCAGCACCAGGTCGGCCGGTTTCGTCGCCGCGCTCTCGCCCGCCGGCAAGGTCTCTGGAACTTTGTCGTATCCGTATTGGCGCGCCAGTTCCTCGTACAGGTCCTCAGGAAGCCGGACGTCGGTCCGCCAGTACGGGACGGCAACGTTCCATTTCGATCCGCTTCCCGAGGCCCGGAACCCCAGGCGGGCGAGAATCCGCTTCTGCTCCCCCGCCGGGATGGCCATGCCCAGGAACGCGTCGGCTTGGCGCGGCTCCAGCGCGATCTTCGTCGGCTTGGCGGTTCCCTTCCGCACGTCCGACAGCTGGACGAACTGGCCGCCACAGAGCTTGCGGATCAGGTCGATCGCCCGGCGGACGGCCGGGCCGACGTATTCGGGGGAAAGGCCTTTTTCGAAACGGGCCGAGGCGTCGGTGCGGAGCCCCAGGGCTCGGGACGTCCGGCGGATCCGGGCCGGGCCGAAGTTCGCGCATTCGAGGAGGACTTCCTTGGTGCCTTCGTCCACCTCGCAGTTCCGGGCTCCCATGATGCCCGCGAAGCCGAGGGCCTTCTGCGCGTCCGCGATCAGGAGCGACCCTTTCGGAGCCTGGCGCTCCGTGCCGTCCAGCGTGACCAGCGTCTCACCCGTCCGAGCTTCCCGGACGCGCACCTCGCGTCCCGCGACCTTCTCCGCGTCCATCGCGTGAAGCGGCTGGCCGTATTCGAGCATCACGAAGTTGGTGACATCCACGACGGCGTTGATGGGGCGCAGCCCCACGGTGGTAAGCCGGCGCTGCAGCCAGGCGGGACTTGGCTTGTTCGTCACGCCGCTGAGGTATCCCAGGGCATACCGGTTGCAGCCGGTGGCCGGCAGCTTTACGGCGTACGGTCCGGACTGCTTGCGGTCCGGTGTCTTGAGCGTTGGTTCCCTGTATGGAACGCGGAACGCGGCGGCGGCCTCCCGGGCGATGCCCAGATGCCCCATGCAATCCGGCCGGTTCGCGAGCACCTCGAGGTCGAACGTGTCGTGCTTGCGGCCGAGGGCCGAAGGCAGCCGGGCACCGACCCTGGCGTCCGCTGGCAGGACCCAGACCCCGGAATCGTCCTCTCCGGCGTCCAGTTCACGGGCGGAGCACAGCATCCCGTCGGACGTCACGCCGCGGATATCCCGACGCTCCACGAACAAGCCGCTCGGCAGCGTGGTCCCGGGCAGTACGACCGGCACCCGCTGGCCGGCCTGCAGCGACTGGTCACGGACTACGACCGTCCGCCGCTTGGTATTACCGGTCGCCACTTTGGCGACACGCAAATCGGCGTTCGGGTGCGGCTCGATTTCCGCGATCTCGCCTACGACGATGTCCTTCAAATGGGACACCGAGCGGATCTCGTCGACCTCGTTCAAGGTCATCGTGAGCCGTTCGGCGATCTCGTGGGCACCGGCCTTCACCGGAGCGTATTCCTTGAGCCAGTCGACGGATACCTGCATCAGAACTGCTCCAGTAGTCGTACGTCCGGCGCGAAGAACTGCCTGACGTCGTCGATGCCGTACTTCAGCATGGCGATCCGGTCCTGGCCCAGCGCGAACGCGAGGGACCGGTACTGCTTGGGGTCGATGCCCGCGTTGCGGAGCACCCGCGGATGCAGCATCCCCGCGCCGCCCAGCTCGAGCCACTCGCCGCCGCGGATGCCCGGCTGCGAGAAGTCGATCTCGGCGCTCGGCTCGGTGAATGGGAAGTAGCTCGGTCGGAACCGGATCTTCGTATCCTGCCCCAGTAATTCCTTCATCGCCTTGTCCAGCAGCCCTTTGAGGTCAGCGAAGCTGACCTGCTCGTCGACGATCACGGCGTCCAGTTGGTGGAAAGCGGCGCTGTGCGTGGCATCCTCCGTCTCGTTCCGGAAGACCCGCCCCTGGGTAATCGCCCTGATCGGCGGCTCGGAATCCGCCAGCAGCCGGGCGGTCACCGCCGTCGTCTGGGTCCGGGGCAGATACTTGTAGTTCCCGTCCCGATCCTCCGATCCCGCCAGGTAGAACGTGTCCTGCATGTCGCGCCCGGGGTGGTCCGGATCGAGGTTCAGAGCCTCGAAGTTGTGCCAGTCGTCGGCGACTTCGGGCCCGTCCACGACCGCGAATCCCAGGCCGGTGAACACCCGCTCGAGCTCGCGGATTACTAGCGTCGAAGGGTGCAGGTGTCCCAGCCGGTACTGCTTGCCTGGCAGCGTCACGTCTACCGGCGCTGCCGGCCGGGCCGTCGATTCGTTCTTGGCCGCGTCGAACAGCTGCTCGAGCCGTGCCTTGGCCGCGTTGCCGGCGATGCCGGCCTTGCGACGGTCCGCTTCGTCCAGGTCCTTGATGCCGCGGATCAGCGCGGCCAGTTTGCCGTTGCGGCCGAGATACTCGGTCGCCAGCCGGGAACGCTGCCCCGGCGTCCTGGCATCCGCCAGGGCCGTTTCGGCATCGGCGGCCAACTGCTCAAATTCGTTGGGATCGTGCATTCGAACGTAAGTACAATTCCAGCAGCAGGGAAACCACTACCAACAGCAGTATATCCCACCAGGCGAGCAACCTGACCGACTGCAGCGCCAGGAGCGCCACTAGCAAGGCGCTGCCGATGAACGCCTGCCGGAACGAGGCCTGCAGGTATGCGTAACGCAGCTCGTTATTGCCGAGGTACCGGCGCAGCGCGAACCCCCCGACCGTGAGCGTGCTCGCCAGGGCGACGTACAGCGAGATGTAGAACGAGAGCAGCACGGTCTGGCCGCCCTGCTCCGGGTTGTTGTTTACGATCGTCAGGGACCAGGCAATCCAGCACGCCACCGCGATGATCCCAAGCCCCCAGAGGACCGTACGGATGCTCACGCGCGCTTCCCTCGCTTCGGCTTACGTCGCGACTTCCGGTTCCGGGCCGTCTTCGCGAACTTTTTTAGCTGCGCGACGTCGCGCTTCGCGTTCAGAAATTCGGCCAGCACCTGGCGCAGGTCGTCGGGATCGACACCGGGCGAGATCTTGCCGGCGATCGACAGCGAGATGATGCCCTGCTCCTCGGACACCACCAGTACCACCGCGTCCGACTGCTCGGTGATGCCGGCGGCGGCCCGGTGGCGGGCTCCCATCGTGTAGCCGTAGTCCCGTTCGGAGAGCGGTAACATCACGCCCGCGGCAGCGACCCGGTCGCCTTCGACGATCACGGCGCCGTCATGGAGCGGCGAGCCGTGGAAGAACAGGTTCAGCAAGAGCGGCGTCGTGACCTCGGCGTCGAGCTTGACGCCCGCGGTCACCAGGTCAGTCAGGCCGGTCCGGCGCTTCAACACGATGATCGCCCCGGTCTTGTTCTGGGAAAGCACCTTGACCGCCTTCACGACCCTGTCGAGCGTGCCGTCGGCCCCCCGCCGTTCCTGTCTGAGCCGGCCGTAGCGAATCCGGCCGAGCCGCTCCAGGGCACGGCGAAGTTCCGGCTGGAACAGCACCGGGATCGCAACGAACAGCAGCGTCAGCAGGTTGGCGAATAGGAACGCCAGCAGGTCCAGCCCGAGCAACTTCGCCATTAGGAACGCGACGACGATGATCAGGATGCCGTAGATGATGCCGAGCGCCCGCGTCTCGCGGAGCACCAGGTACAGCCAATAGAGGATGGCCGCGACGATCAGGACGTCGATGACCGCCGACGGCCCGACCTCCACGGTCGAGAAGAACGACTCCAGCCGATTACCCGCCTCTGATGTAACGGATCCGAAGAATGCCATGCTCATCCGTATTTTAGCGCTTCGAGAATTGCGGTGCCTTGCGGGCTTTCTTCAGGCCGTATTTGCGGCGCTCCTTCACGCGCGCGTCGCGGGTCAGGAACCCCTCTTTCTTCAGGGTGGTCCGGACGTCCGGATCCGACGTGACCAGCGCCCGCGCGACCCCGAGCCGGACCGCGTCCGCCTGCGCGGGCAACCCGCCGCCGCGCACCCGGATGCTAAGGTCGAACTTGCCCGCCTGGCCGAGTTGCCGGAGCGGTCCCGTAGCCGTATTCCGCCAGGATTCCAGCGTGAAGTGTTCCGCCAGCGGCTTGCCGTCGACGGTGTGGTGGCCCTTGCCGGGGCTCAGCCGGACCAGTGCCACCGCGCTCTTGCGTCGGCCGACGCCGGACACGTACGTCTTCTTCTCAGCCATCCGGCAGCTCCCGGGGCTTCTGGGCGGCATGGTCGTGCTCGCCGCCGGCGTAGACGTGCAGGTGGTTCCGCCAGACCCGCTTCAGCCGGTTATCGGGCAGCATGCCGAGGACGGCGCGCTCCAGCGGCACTCGCGCGTCCCGTTCCAGCTGCTCGCCCAGCGTCCGGGACTTCAGCGAGCCGGGACGGCCGCCATGGCGATGGTAGCGCTTTTGATCGAGCTTGCCGCCGGTCACTTTCACCGCCCCGGCGTTCAGGACGATGACGTGGGTGTCCGTCGGCACGTGCGGTGCGAATTGCGGCAGATCCTTGCCGCGCAGCACCCGGGCGATCCGGGTCGCCAGGCGTCCCAGGACCTGGCCGCTCGCGTCCGTTACGAACCATCGCGTCGCTTGGTCGGCCGCGGCCGGGGCCGGCGTCTTCGCCGTCATACGAGCTCCACCTTCACGGATTCGACGCCGTCGCCGGGACGCGGGCCGAGCTTGGACAGCCGCACGTAGCCGCCGCTGCGGTCCTTGTACTTGGGGCCGATCTTCTCGAACAGCTTCCGCACCGCGGCCGGTTCCGGTAATTCGCCGGTCAGCGTCCGGACGCGGGGCACCGTCTTCTCCTTCGACTTGGTGATCAGCGGTTCGACGTACCGACGCAGCTCGTCCGCTTTGCCTCGCGTGGTGACGACCGATTCGTCGACAATCAGGGACACCGCCAGGTTCCGCAAAAGCGCCCGCCGATGGCCGGCGACCCGCCCGAGTGAGCTACCTTGCCGGCGGTGACGCACCCCGATACTCCTTAGGCCTTGCCGCCGGTCTTAGCGGGAGCCAAACCGTGCGAGGCCAGCTTGGCGTGCACTTCCTCGACGCTCTTCTCGCCGAATCCCTTGAGTCCTGTCAGCTCCTCGTCGGACAGCTTGGCGACCGCTTCCAGCGTGTCCAGGCCGGCGCCGAGCAGCGCGTTGGCCGTCCGGGCGGAGAAGCCGGCGTCCTCGACGGACGGGACGGACGGCGCCGGGGCGGCTGAGGCCGCTTCCGGTTTGGCGTCGGGGTCGACGAACAGCTGGAACTGCGAGACCAGGATCCGGGCGGCGTCCTTCACGGCGTCCTCCGGGCTGATCGTCTGGTCGGTGACGACGTTCAGGATCAGGCGGTCGAAGTTCGTCATCTGGCCGACACGGGTGTTCTCCACCTGGAAGTTCACGCGCTTCACCGGCGTGAACGTCGCATCCAGCGCGATCGTACCGACCGGCAGCTTCTGCTCCTCGCGCCGTTCGACCGGAAAGTAGCCGCGGCCCTGTTCGACGGTGACTTCCGCGTCCAGCGCCGCCTTCTTGTCCGACAGCGTGGCGATGTGCTGGTCCTTGTTCACGACCTTCAGCCGGTCCGTCTCCTCGATGTCCTTGGCGGTCACCTTGCCGGCTCCCTTCTTGGTCAGGCTGACGGTGACCGGCTCGTCGCCGGAAAGCTTAAAGCGGACCTGTTTGAGGTTCAGCAGCACCTCGATGACGTCTTCCTTGACGCCCGGGATGGTCGTGAACTCGTGGTCCACGCCGGTGAACTTGACCGAGGTAATCGCCGCACCGTGCAAGCTCGACAGCAGCACGCGCCGAAGCGCCGAGCCGACCGTGGTCCCGTATCCCGGGTACAACGGCTCGACGACGAAACTTCCTTCGTCGGCAGTCGCCTTCTTGGCTTCGATGGTTGGTAACGTAATATCCTGCACGAGGCTCCTTTCTTATCTCAACAATCTTATATTCTATCGAAAGACGCGGGTTCCGGCCAGGTTACCGCGAGTAGAACTCCACTATCAGCTGTTCGTTCACGGTGGCGTCGATGTCAGTGCGGGCGGGTTCGGACACGACCTTGCCGGAAAGTTTCGCCGTATCCAGCGTCAGCCAGCCGGGTGTACCCTTGCTCTTCAGCGCATCCAGGTCGGTCCGTTCCTTGTAACCCTTGGCGAATTTTCCGGCGAGGACGACGTCGTCGCCGGTGGAAACGGCGAAGGACGGCGACTTGACCTTCTTGCCGTTCACGAGCACGTGGCCGTGCGTGACCAGCTGGCGGGCCTCCGACCGGGTCTCGGTCAGGCCGAGCCGGAAGACGACGTTGTCCAGACGCAGTTCGAGCATCCGCATCAGGTTCTCGCCGGTCACGCCGGACTGGCGGTCGGCCTTGCGGTAGTAGTTCCGGAACTGCCGCTCCAGCAGCCCGTAGGTGTACCGCGCCTTCTGCTTCTCGCGCAACTGGGTCGCGAATTCGGATAGCTTCCCGCCGCGGCGCAGGCCGTGCTGTCCCGGTGGGTAGTTACGCCGGCCGACGGCGGTGCCGCTGCCGTCCGGCGGCATCTGGCCGATCCGGCGCCAGCGTTTCGCGGTCGGTCCCGTGTAGCGCGCCATCCTAGACCCGCCTCGGTTTCTTGGCGCGCACGCCGTTATGCGGGATCGGGGTCATGTCCTTCAGCTGGGTGACGTTCAGGCCGGACGCCTGGAGCGCCCGGACGGCCGCGTCCCGACCGCTGCCGACGCCGCGCACGAACACGCTGACCGTCCGCAGACCCGCCTGCTTGGCCCGTTCGGCCGCCTGCTGGGTCGCCAGCGTGGCGGCGTACGGCGTGGACTTCCGAGTGCCTTTGAACCCGGCGGTGCCGGGGCTGCCCCAAGTGAGCACCTTGCCGGACGCGTCGGTAAAGCTCACGATCGTGTTGTTAAACGTCGCCTGAATGTACACGCGACCCTGCTCGGACGGCGCCTTGATCTTCTTCTTGCGGCCGCCCGGTTTGGTTGCCCCCGACGGCTTGGCGGCTTCCTTCTTGCCAGTCTCGGCGGCGGCAGTCGGCTTGGATGCGGCGGGTTTGGCGGCCGCCGGTTTCGCTTCGGGTTGTGGCTTCGTTTCCGCCATGATCAGGTCTTAGCCGCCGCTTTTACTCGTCCGGAACCGACGGTCACGCGCTTGCCGCGCTTGGTCCGGGCGTTCGTCTTGGTGCGCTGGCCGCGGGCGGGCAATTTCTTCTCGTGCCGGGTGCCGCGGTAGGCGCCGGCGTCCTTCAATCGCTTGATGTTCGCCGAGGTCTCCCGGCGCAGGTCGCCTTCGATCGTCAGCCGCTCTACGAACTCCGCCAGCTGCTTCACTTCGGATTCGGACAGGTCCTTCATGCGCTTGGCGCGATCGATACCGGTCGCGACGACGGCCTTTTGGCCGGCGCTGCGGCCGACACCGAAGATCGCGGTCAGCGCGATCTCGGCGCGCTTCTCGTTCGGCAGGTTCACGCCGGCGATCCGCGCCATCAGCCCTGCCTCTGCTTATGCCGCGGGTTGCTTTTGCAGACTACGCGCAGCACGCCGCGGCGGCGGACGATTTTGCACTTGGCGCACATTGGCTTCACTGATGCTCGTACTTTCATAAAGTGGTCGGCGGCTGTTAGTCGTTAGTCCTTGTGTCGGTAGGTGATCCGGCCTTTGGTCAGGTCGTAGGGCGTCATCTCGACGGTGACCTTGTCTCCCGGCAGGATCCGGATGTAGTGCCGCCGCATCTTCCCGGAAATGTGCCCGAGGATCTCGTGGCCGCCTTCGATCTCGATCCGGAACATGGCGTTCGGCAGGTTTTCCGTGACCGTACCGGTGACCTCGATGACTTCTTCCTTACCCATCTGCGAAACTCCGCGACAGAAACACTACCGCGACCCAGCGTTCTGAGCCGCTTTAGTTACTCTAGCACCGGTTTTTTCGCCGGACAAGGCGCCCAGGGAGGCGGTTACCGGCGTGAGCCGGACCGGGTCGCCGTCGGTGATCAGGACGGTTTCTTCGGCGTGGGCGGCCAGGCCGCTGTCCTCGGTCGAAAGGGTCCAGTGGTCTTCGGCCAACGCGAGCGCGGGGGAACCGGCCACCACCATCGGCTCGATCGCGACCACCTGCCCGGCGGAAAAGCGTGATCCCTTGCCCTTTTTCCCGAAGTTGGGAATCGAGGGCTCCTCGTGCAGATGCCGGCCGATGCCGTGCCCGACGCAGTCCCGCACGACCGAGAATCCTTGCTCCTTCACATACGCCTCCACCGTCGCGCCCAGGTCGCCGGTCGTATTACCGGCACGGGCCTGCCGGAGCGCGACGCCGAGAGCCTCCGCCGCCGCTTCCCGGAGCCGTTCGGCGGCCGGTCTGGGCGTACCGACGCTGACCGTCACCGCGGTATCCACATAGTATCCGTCCAGCTTGACGCCCAGGTCGAAGCTCGCCAGGTCGCCGTCCTCGAGAGTCCGCTCTCCGGGAATGCCGTGCACGACTTGCTCGTTGATCGACAGGCAAAGCGTCGCGCCATAACCGCGGTAGCCCTTGAACGCCGGCACGCCGCCGCGCTCCCTGATCCCCCGTTCCGCGGCCCGGTCCAACTCAGCGCCGGATATGCCGGGCTTCGCCAGGCCGACGACCGTCCGGAGGACCTCGGTGGCGATGTCTCCAGCCTTCGCCTGCGCCGCCGGTGCCTTAGTTGTCATGCTGAAGCTTCGCCTTGATTTCCTTCACGACCGACTCGGGCGGCTGGTCTCCGTTCACGGTGATGACGTCGGCCCACTCCTTGACCGCGTCCAGGACCGGACGGGTCTGCTCATGGTACAGGGTGTGCCGGCGCTTGATCACCGGCGCGATGTCATCGTGCCGGCCCTCCAATTGGCGGCGCTTGAGCAGTCGCTTCGTCAGTTCGCCCTTCGGGACATCGAGGTTGATGAACGCCGGCTTCGGATCGAGCCGGTTGAAGCCCCGCAGCATGTGGTGCAGCTGGCCGGCCTGGTCGACCGTCCGCGGGTAGCCGTCCAGGATGAAGCCCGTGTTCGGCGGGATGCCGCCGAGCTGGAGCTCGATGATTTCCGTAACTAGGTCGTCGGGGATCAGGTGGCCCTGCCGGAGCGTCTCGGAGATCCGGGAGGCGATCGGCGACTGCTCCTCCGCCATCTCCCGGAGCCGGTTGCCGATCTCGATGTGCACCAGGCCGTATTCCGTGGAGAGCAGCTTGGCCTGCGTGCCCTTGCCGGCCCCCTGCCCGCCGAAGATCACCAGATGGAGCAGCCGGTGGCTCATAGGTCTTGGTACCGGTCATAGCGCCGCATCAGCAGCTGCGCGTTGATCTGCTTGATCGTCTCGATCACCACCGAGATCACGATCAGGATGCTGGTGCCGCCGATA
The DNA here is from genome assembly GCA_040900285.1 of Patescibacteria group bacterium. Lineage (GTDB taxonomy): Bacteria > Patescibacteriota > SICC01 > SICC01 > SICC01 > JALYJZ01. Next base: position 16,940 of record JBBDZG010000015.1, read on the forward strand.
GTCAGCGTCTGGATATCCTTCACGATGAATTGGGTCAGGTACGGCAGGATCGCCACCAGGCCGAGGAAGACGCCGCCGACCAGGGTGATTCGGTTCAGGATATAACGGAAGTAGTTCTCGGTCTCGGTGCCGGGACGGACGCCGGGGACGAACCCGCCCTGCTTCTGGATGTTCTCGGCGATGTTCTTCGGGTTGAACGTCACCGAGGTGTAGAAGTAGGTAAAACCGATCACGAGCAGGAAGTAGAGCAGCCAGTACGCCGGCTTGGTGGTGGCGAACAGGTCCCCGACGAAACGGGCGGCGTCGGCGATCTGGGGATTCGCCGAACTCTTGAAGAACTCGGAGAAGAGGCTTGGTAACAGCACGACCGAGATCGCGAAGATGATCGGGATGACGCCGGCCTGGTTCACCTTGAGCGGGATGTGGGCGCTCTGCTGGGCGCCGGCCCGCAGACCCGACTGCCGCCGGGCGTACGTGACGGGGATTTTCCGCATGCCTTCGGTGATGAACGTGATCGCCGCCACCGTCGCCAGGGCGATCCCACCCAGCAGGACGATCTGCAGCGTGGTCGTGCCGCCGAGCGAGGCCGAGAACGATTGGCCGAGCGCGGTCGGCAGACCTGCCACGATGCCGGTGAAGATGATCAGCGAGATGCCGTTGCCGATGCCGTTCTCGGTGATCAGCTCGCCGAGCCACATCAGCAGCACCGTCCCCGCCGTCATCGTCATCACCACCAGGAGCCACTGCTCGATGCCGAAGCCGCCGACGATCGGCGCGCCGCCGAGTTGCTGGGTCTGGAGCAGGTTGACCATCGCCACGGCCTGGAGCGCCGCCAGCGGCACGGTCAGGACGCGGGTGTACTGGCTGATCTTCTTGCGGCCGGCCTCGCCGCCTTCCTTCTGGAGCTGTTCGAGCTTCGGAAGGGAGTAGGTGAGGAGCTGCATGATAATCGCCGCGGTGATGTACGGCCCGAGGCCCATCATCGCGATCGAGAAGTTGGAAAGCCCGCCGCCGGTGAACAGGTTCACCAGTCCGAAGACCTGGCTTTGCTCGAAGAAGCTCTTCACCTGCTCGAGGTCGACCTCGGGGATCGGGACGTGCGCCAGGACCCGGGTGAGCACCAGCACCACCGCCACGAACAGCAAGCGGTTCCGGAGCTGTTTATGCGTGAAGATCTGCCTGAGTTTATCGAGCATGCTTCCCGGGTTCCTTCTTCGCGGTCACGGTCACGTTGCCGCCCGCCTTCTTGATCGCGGCTTCGGCGGACTTGGTCACGCCGTCGGCCTTGAGCGAGATCTTCGGAGCAGGGCCAGCGCCGAACACCTTGAGGGCGCGGGCGGTCCGCGGGACCAGCTTCGCCTCCTTGAGTTTCGCCAGATCGACCGCGCCGCTCAGTCCGGACAGGCGGTTCACGGCGACCGCGGCGGTCCGTTGGCCATGGTTCTTGAATCCGCGGAGCTTCGGGATCCGCTGCGTCAGCGGCATCTGGCCGCCCTCGAACCGGGCGGGCAGCATGTGGTGGCCGGCCCGGGACTTCTGCCCCTTGGTGCCGCGGCCGGCGGTCTTGCCGTACCCGGAAGCCGTGCCGCGCCCGGCGCGTTTCCTGGTGGCGGCCGTCTTCGGCAGGGCATCGAGTTTCATGGAGACGCCTTCGTTTCCTTGTCCTTCGCTTCGCCTTCCGGCGCCGGCCCGGCCGCCGTCGTTTTGGCGGCACTCCGCTGCTTGGCGGTATCCTGCTTCGGACGCAGCCTTGAGAGGTCGGTCGCCGCCATCGTCTTCAGCCCCTCGAGAGCCGCCCTGGCGTTGTTGATCCGGTTGTCGGAGCCCAGTGACTTGGACAGGATGTTGGTGATGCCGGCCAGCTCGATCACCGGCCGGACGGCGCCGCCCGCGATGATGCCGGTTCCCTTCCGGGCCGGCTTGAGCAGCACCTTCGCGCCGGCGAACGAGGAGACGAGTTCGAACGGGATCGTCTGGTTGATCGTCGGCGCTTCGACGAAGTCCTTCTTGGCCTCGTCCACCGCCTTACGGATGGCGCCCTGGACGTCGGCCGCCTTGGCGACGCCAAGGCCGAGCTTGCCTTTGCGATCCCCGACGACCACGGTGGCGCGGAACCGGAACCGGCGGCCGCCTTTCTGGACCCGGGCGACCCGGTCGATCTGGACTACCCGCTCCTCGTATTCGGATTGCGGTCGCGGGCCGCGTTGGCTGGGGAACGGCGAACGCCGGTTGTTCATGGCGGTCATACCTTCAGTCCTCCCTTCCGGGCTGCTTCACATACGGCTTTCACTACCCCATGGTACCGGTATCCGGCCCGGTCGAAGACCGCCTTGCCGACTTTCTTGGCGGCGGCGCGCTTGGCCAATTCGGCGCCCAGGGCCTCGCCGGCCGCGACGTCGGCGCCGGACCGCCGCTTGGTGCTGCCGACGGTCAGCAGTACCAAGCCGCCGGCATCATCGACCAGCTGCGCGGACAGGCTCCGGCTGCCGCGGAACACGACCAGGCGCGGGCGCTCGGCGGTGCCGCGGATCCGCGCGCGGACCCGGCGGTGGCGGGCCTGGCGGGCGAGCGTCTTCATCCGCCCTCCGCTCCCTTCGCCGCCTTGCCGGCCTTCCGGCGGATCTGCTCGCCGGCGTACTTGATGCCCTTGCCCTTGTACGGTTCCGGCGGCCGGACGTCCCGGATTTCCGCCGCGAACTGGCCCAGCGCCTGTGCGTCCGGACCTTTCAGGATGATCACGTTCTTCTTGACCTCGGCGGTGACGCCCTGCGGGATCGCCAGTTCCACCGGATGCGAGTACCCCATGCTGAGCTGGAGCTGGTCGCCCTGCACCACGGCACGGTATCCTACGCCGCTGAACTCGAGCCGCTTCTCGAACGCTTCGGCCGCGCCGGCGACCACGCTGGCCGCCAGGCTCCGGACCAATCCGGAGGCGGCGTTCGATTCCTTGGTGTCCGTGACGGCCCGCACAGTGACGGCGCCGTCCCGTTCCGCGACCTTCACCAGGCGCGACGGAAAGTGAGCGCCGACCTCGCCGGCCTTGCCCTTGGCGATCAGCTTGTCGCCCTCGGTCCGGAACGTGACGCCGTCCGGGAGCGGCACCGGCACTTTGGCGATGCGGCTCATCAGAACACCTCCGCCAGCACTTCGCCGCCGAGCTTCCGTTTGCGGGCCTCGTCGGCCGTCATCACGCCCTGGGGCGTCGAGACGACCGCGATGCCGAGACCGTTCCGGACCCGCGGCAGTTCGCCGCTCTTGGCGTAGACCCGCCGGCCGGGCTTGGAAATCCGCTTCAGGCCCGCCAGCTGCCGTTCGCCGGTCAGGTCGAGCACCAGCTCGCGCTGGTCCTTGCCGACCTTGCTGAGATAGCCCTCCTTGGCCAGCACGTCGGCGATCGCCCGCTTGAGCGTGGAGGCCGGGACGCGTACCTCTTCCCTCCTAAGCGCCGCGGCGTTCCGGATCCGGGTGAGCATGTCGGCAACGGGGTCGGTCATCGTCATCGCGTCACCAGCTCGCCTTCTTTACGCCCGGGATGTTTCCCTTCGAGCTTTGCTCGCGGAAGCAGATCCGGCACAGGTTGAAGTCCCGCAGGTAACCGCGTTTCCGGCCGCAGCGCGAACACCGCCGGATCAGCCGGGAGCTGAATTTCGGCTTGCGGTTGGCCTTGTTGACGAGTGCTTTGCGTGCCATTACTTCTTCTTCCGATCCTTACGTTGCTTCGGTTGGCCTTCGGCAAACGGAAACCCGAGGCGCTTGAGCAAGTCGAACGCCTCATGGTCGTCGTCTGCCGTCGTGACTATGGTAATGCCTAGCGAGTGCGCTTGCGAGACGTCCTCGAAGGAAATCTCGGGAAAGACGGTGTGTTCTTCGATACCGACGGTGAAGTTGCCGTGCCCGTCGAAGCCCCGCGGCGAGACGCCCCGGAAGTCGCGGATGCGCGGCATCGCGACGTGCACCAGCCGGTAGAAGAAATCCTGCATGCGCCCGCCGCGCAGCGTCACCGCGGCGCCGATCTCCTGGCCTTCGCGCAGCTTGAAGCCGGCGATCGACTTGCGGGCGGCGCGGACCGACGGCTTCTGGCCGGTGATCAATGCCAGGCTCTGTCGCACCATCTCCTTGTAACCCTTGTCATCCTTGCGACTGCCGAGCCCGACGTTCACCACGATCCGTTCCAGCTTCGGCACGGCGAACCGGTTCCGGTCCTTGGCCAGTTCGTCCTGCACGCTCCGGAACGCTTCCGTCACGGTACTCATTTCGCGCCTCCGATAACCAGTTCCTTGCCCGACTTCTTGGCGATCCGGACCTTCCGGGCCTTGCCGGACGTGCCCTTGCCGACCTGGTACCCGATCCGGGTGCGCCCTCCGGTCTTCGGGTCGACCGCCATCACGTTGGAGGCGTGGATCGGCGCGGGGAATTCGACGATGCCGGCCTGCTTGGTCTGACCGGTCGCCTTGACCGCGCGTTTCATCAGGTTCACGCCGCCGATCACCACTCGGTTCCGCTCCGGAATCACGGTTTCGACCTGTCCGGTCTTGCCGCGGTCCTTGCCGGCGATCACCACGACCTGCATGCCCTTGCGGAGTTTCATGTTCGGGACCCGGGTGCCCATCACAACACCTCCGGGGCCAATGACACGATCCGGCTGTAGCCGTGGTCGCGGAGCTCGCGGGCGACCGGTCCGAAAATCCGGGTGCCGCGCGGCTGGCCGTCGTCGTTCACGATCACCGCCGCGTTCTCATCGAACCGGATGCTGGAGCCGTCCTTGCGGCCGGATTCCTTGCGTTGCCGGACGACGACCGCCTTCACCACGTCCTTCTTCTTCACCGTGCCCTGGGGGGTCGCTTCTTTCACGGACGCGACGACCAGGTCGCCGAGGCGCGCGTACCGCCGTCGCGATCCGCCCAACACCTTAATGCACTGGAGCGCCTTGGCGCCGGTGTTGTCGGCCACCGCCAATCTGGTCTCGGCCTGGATCACTTCGCCTCCTTCTTGGCATCGGTTGGCTTGGCTCCGACTTCTGCTTCGGCTGCGGCTGCTCCGACCACCGTCCACCGCTTCTTGGCGGACCGGGGGCGGGATTCCTCGATCGTGACCGTCTCACCGGCCTTGGCGGCGTTCTCCTCGTCATGCGCGTGGAACTTCTTGGTCACCGAATACGCCTTCCCGTAGACCGGATGGCTCACCCGCCGTTCCACGGCGATGACCGCCGTCTTGTCGGCTTTGTCGGACACCACCGTGCCGGTGATCCGGCGCTTCGTCGGCGTCGCGGCCGTTCCTTTCGCGCCGGCGGTCCGCTTCGGGTCAGCCATCCGCCTCCTCCGGCCGCGCGGCCCGTTCCTTGGTGAGTTCCCGGGCCAGCGATTTCCGCAGGGTCCGCAGCTTGGTCGGGGAATCCAGCTGTTGCATGCGATGGTCCCGCCGGGCCGCGGCGAGTTCCTTCCGGATCCCGTCGATGCCCGTCGGTTGGCCCGCGCTTTGCGTCGTCGTCGGTTTCGCCTCGCGTACTTCCGCCATGTCAGTCCTCCAGCTCCCGCCTGATGATCTTCGTCCGGACCGGCAGCTTATGGGTCGCCAGGCGCAACGCTTCCATCGCGACGTCGGGCTCGACGCCGTCCATCTCGAACAGCACGTGGCCCGGCTTCACGACCGCGACGAACCCGACCGGGTTGCCCTTGCCGCTGCCCATCGGGACCTCGGACGCCTTCTGAGTGATCGGCTTGTCGGGGAACACGCGGATCCAGATCTTGCCGCCGCGCTTGACGTAGCGGGTCATCGCCCGGCGGGCCGACTCGATCTGCGCGGCCGTGACCCAGTCCCGGCTGAGCGCCTTGATCCCGTACTTGCCGAATGCCAGCCGGTTGCCGCTCTGCGCCGCGCCCTTCCGGCTGCCGCGCATCGCCTTGCGGTGCTTCATCTTACGAGGAGCGAGCACCGCGACCTCCTCTCAGTTCCTGGCGGGGCGACGGCGGCATGAACCGCGGGCGCTGCTGTTCTTCCTTCGCGTCTTCCGCGTATTCGCCGACTTCGCCCTTGTAGATCCAGACCTTGATGCCGATGGCGCCGTAGGTGGTCCGGGCCAGGACGTAACCGTAGTCGATGTCGGCGCGCAGGGTGTGCAGCGGGACCTTGCCCTTGTGGGCGA
>JBBDZG010000016.1:0-19593 GCA_040900285.1 Patescibacteria group bacterium
GCGGGAGCCCAGCCGTCCGGCGGCTCCGGCGCGGACGGCGACAAGGAGATCGAAGTGATGCTGATCGCCGCTCCCATAACGCTGGTCCGCAAGTACGTGAAGATCATAGGCGGCGCCGGGCTGAAGCCGCTGGCGCTCGAGATCGAGCCGCTGAGCCTGGCGCGCAGCGTCGTCGGCGTGCGGCACGAGCCGGTGGTCGTGCTGGACATCGGGCAGGCGGGCTCCGAGATCTCGATCGTCGAGAACGGCGTCATCCGGCTCAACCGGAACACCACGGCGGGCGGCGGCGCGCTGACCCGGGCGATCTCGCAGAGCCTGGGCGTGGACGCCAACCGCGCCGAGCAGTTCAAGCGCGACTTCGGACTGCGCGAGGACAAGCTCGAAGGACAGATCCCCAAGGCGGTGAAGCCGGTGCTGGACACGCTGGTCGCCGAGATCCGGCGGTCGCTCGACTACTACCGCGAGCAGCCGCACCCGCTGGGCGAGATCCGGGAGATGGTCGTCGTCGGCGGTACGGCGCGCATGCCGGAACTGCTGCCACTGCTGTCCGGGACGTTCGGCGTCGAGGCGAAGATCGGCGATCCCTGGGCGAACATCAACTACGCTTCCAGCCTCAAGCAGCAACTGCATGAGCTGGCGCCGTCGTTCTCCGTGACGACGGGACTGGCCATGCGGGAGATGTAACGGGGAACCGCCATGCCTCTCATCAACATCAACCTCCTGCGGCGCGAGCAGTCGACGGTCAGCCGGCTGACCCAAGCCACCACGATCGTCGGGGTGGTGGCGGGCTCGGTCGTGGTGCTGTTGCTGTTGGTAGTGGTGTTCCTGTACACGACCATCGCGATCCGGTCGGGACAGAAGGACGGCCTGGTACAGGAACAGACGGAGCTGGCCAAGAAAGCGGACGCGATCTCCGAGTACGAGCAGACGTTTTATCCCGAGTTGACGCTCGGCCAGCAGGCCGCCGCGTACCAGCAGCAGGTCGAAGGGGTCAAGGAATTAGTCGATAACCATAAGTATTTCACGCTGTACCTGACCGAGATCGCGGTGAACACGCCGACCAGCGTGGTATACCAGTCGTTCGGTTCGGACAGCACCAACCGGCTCATCGTCACCGGCAGCGCGTCGACCTACGGGGACGTCTCGAAGCTGGCGAAACAGTTCGAGGGGCTGTCCTTCGCGAAAGGAGCGTCGATCCAGGACGCCCGGCTGAACCGCGGCGGCGGCGGGAAGCCGGTGCAGTTCACGCTGGTGATCGAACTCAAGTCGGCCGCGGAGCTCGACCGGTTGCCGGGACCGGACCGGCCGTTCGGCTCTTCGACCGGCGCGTCGCCGGGACCGGAGCCGACCGCGCTGCCGGCACCCACCGGAAGCCCGGGCGCGTCGGCCGGCTCGTTACCGCTGGAGGGTGAGTGATGGCGCGCCGGCCGATCATCAGCCTGAGCGGCAAGTACAATACCATCGCGGCGGTCGTCGGCGTGGCGCTGCTGCTCGGTATCCTGATCCTGGCGTTCCTGGTCCGGCCGGCCTGGGCCAGGCTGCAGGAGTTGGGCCGGGAGATTCCGGTCGAACAGCAGAAGCGGGATCTGGCCAAGCAGGACCTGGAAAACCTGGGGAGCGCCAAGACGTTCTTCGACGAGCGGGCGGATGACGTGGAAACCGTGAATGCCGCGCTGCCGATCGAGCCGCAGGTACCGTCGATCCTCCTGATCCTCGAGGAATTGGCCGTCGATTCCGGCGTGCAGCTCGACGGGTTCACGCCGCAGCAACTCGGCGCGCAGGGCGGGCTCACGGAGCAACAGGCCCGTCCGACGGGCGTCGATACGCTGGAAATCACGGCCAACTTCAGCGGCCGGTACCCGCAGCTGATCAACTTCCTGTACAGCCTGGAGCGGAGCCTCCGGATCGTGGACGTGAAGGTGATCAACGTGAACGCGGTGCGGGGCGGCGGGAACGACCCGGTGATTACCGGCAACATCTCGTTCACGGCGTATTACAAGACCGTCGAGGGCGGCCCCCAGCCGTCCGAAACGGCTCAAACCGGCCAGGACGGCCAGGATGGCGGCGCTAATGCGGCTCCGCCGGCCGGAGGAGGTCCCTGATGGATTTCTTGCGCAAGCTGGCTCCCTGGCAGATCATCGCGGCCGCGGTGGGAGTGCTGGTGGTCCTGCTGGTCGGCGGCTACTTCCTGGTGGCGTTCCTGACCACCACGCCGGTGCCGGAGGCGGCCGAGAGCACGGTGCCGGCCGAACTGGGCAGCGGGGCGAACGACGGGATCCTGGAGAAGCTGGAGGTATTCGAAGCCCCGAAGGACGGCCCGCTCGTACCGCAGCCGGTCGAGACCGTCGATCCGAACTCGCCGAGCACGGTGAATCCGTTCCAGTAGGCCGCAGCCTGCCTGCCGAAGCATCCGCCGGGATCCCAGGACTTGACGTTTTGGCAGATTTATGCTATTGTTGACTAATTTTCCGGTTCGCGAAAAACGTTGCGCGGACCCGGGGAATAACGCTCAACACCCAACCCACAACTACACCATGCCCGGCACGTTCAGCGATTCATTCACGGCCTCGCCGACCAAGTTCCAAGACGCCTTGGTCGACTTGAAGCTGCTTACGGGCGAGCAAGTCGAGAACCTGCGCGTCCAGAGCATCAACTCCGGCCAGTCGCTGGAACACCTGGCCCGCGACATGGGCTTGCTCAACGAGGAAGACGCGGTCAAGGCCTGGGGCAAGGTGATGGGCCTGCCGTACGTGGACCTGCGGAGCGTCGACGTCAACCGGGAAGTGCTGCAGGTGGTCCCGGAGCAGGTCGCCAAAAACTACAACGTGGTCGCCTTCGAGAAGGCCGGCAACCGCTACCAGGTGGCGATGGCGGATCCGCACAACGTCCAGGCGCTGGAGGCGCTGGAATTCGTCACCAAGAAATCGAAGCTGCAGATCGACCTCCACATCGCGTCCCGCGCCAGCATCAAGGCGGCGGCCGGGCAGTACGGGTCGCTGTCCGGCGAGGTCAGCAAGGTGCTCAAGGAGTCGGCGGAGGAAGTCGCGATCGAGGACGTCGAGGAGGACGTCGACTCGGCCAAGACGCTGGAGAAGATCGTCTCGGACGCGCCGATCAGCAAGGCCATCGCCGCGATCCTCAAGTACGCCGTGAAGACGAAGGCCTCCGACATCCACATCGAGCCGACCGAGAAGGAGATCAAGGTGCGCTACCGCCTGGACGGCGTGCTCCAGAGCACCCTCAGCCTGCCGCGCAACGCGCTGGCGGCGCTGGTGTCCCGGATCAAGATCCTCTCGAACCTCAAGATCGACGAGTCGCGGATCCCGCAGGACGGCCGGTTCGGCTCGAAGCTCCAGGAACGGGAGATCGACTTCCGGGTCTCGACGTTCCCCACGGTCCACGGCGAGAAGGTCGTGATGCGGCTCCTGGACAAGGCGGCCGGGCTGAAGAGCCTGGAAGATATCGGCTTGCTCGGGCGCGGCTTCGACAAGATGGTGGAGGGGCTGGAGAAGCCGTACGGCATGACGCTGGTGACCGGCCCGACCGGCTCCGGTAAGTCGACCACGCTCTACGCGTCGCTGAGCCGGCTTAACGACGTGGCCGTGAACATCGTGACCCTCGAGGATCCGGTCGAGTACTCGCTCGACGGCGTGAACCAGTCGCAGATCAACCCCCAGATCGGCTACTCGTTCGCCTCGGGCCTGCGGAGCATCCTTCGCCAGGACCCGGACATCGTGATGGTCGGCGAGATCCGCGACCAGGAGACCGCCGACATGGCCGTGAACGCGGCCCTGACCGGCCACATCGTGCTCTCGACGCTGCACACCAACGACGCCGCCGGCGCGCTGCCGCGGATGATCGACATGGGCGTCGAGCCGTTCCTGCTGGCGTCCTCGATCAACACCCTGGTCGCCCAGCGGCTGACCCGCCGGGTCTGCGAACACTGCAAGAAATCGGTGTCGCTCAACAAGAGCGAGCAGGATACGGTCCAGGACATCGTCGGCCAGATGCCGAAGGAAGTCCGGGCCAAGCTCAAGCCGCTCAAGGAGTACAAGCTTATGCGCGGCGCCGGCTGCGACCGCTGCGGCGGCAGCGGCTACAAGGGCCGGATCGGCATCTTCGAGATCCTGCCGATGTCCGATGCCGTCAAGGACGTCCTGCTGAACCACGGGTCCGGAGACAACATCGCCGACAAGGCCATCGAGGAAGGCATGGTTACCATGCAGATGGACGGCATCCTGAAGGTCCTGGACGGCCAGACGACGCTCGAGGAAGTAATGCTGCGCACCAAGGAGTAACCGAGGAATAACCATGAACCCGATCGACCAATCCAACCACGCCGAAGCCGCCAGCGACCACGGCATCACGGTCGGTACCAAGATATCGTCCAACTCGGAGGAACAGATGTCGCAGCTCCTGCAGCTGGTCGTCTCGCACGACGCCTCCGACCTCCACCTTACGGTCGGCGTCCGCCCGATGATCCGGATCGACGGCGTCCTGCATCCCGTCAGCGACTTCGAGGTGCTGACGCCGGAGCGGGCCGAGGGGCTGATCGGCGCGATCCTCACCCCGGATCAGAAGAAGCGGCTCAAGGAGGAGATGGAAATCGACCTCTCGCTGGCCTACGAGGACAAGGCCCGGTTCCGGGTGAACGTCTTCCGCCAGCGCGGCTACCTGGCCGCCGCCCTCCGCCTGATCCCGATGACGCTCAAGGGCTACAAGGAGCTGCAGCTGCCGGGCGAGATCGCCGGGTTCGCGCAACTGAAGCAAGGACTGATCCTCTTCGCCGGTCCGACCGGCCACGGTAAGTCCACGACCCAGGCGGCGATCATCGACGACATCAACTCGAACCGCGCCGAGCACATCGTCACCATCGAGGATCCGGTGGAATACACCCACGTCCACAAGAGATCGATCGTGGACCAGCGCGAGGTCGGCGAGGATACCCGGAGCTTCGCCCGGGCGCTCCGCAGCGTACTCCGCGAGGACCCCGACGTCGTGCTGATCGGTGAGATGCGCGACCCCGAGACCATGGCGGCCGCGATGACCATCGCCGAGACCGGCCACCTGGTCTTCGCCACCGTCCACACCAACGACGCGCCGCAGACGATCGACCGGATCGTCGACAGCTTCCCGAGCTACCAGCAGAGCCAGATGCGTTCGCAGCTGGCCCAGGTGCTCTCGGGGGTCGTCAGCCAACGGCTCCTGCCGCAGATCGGCGGCGGCCGCGTGCCGGCGGTGGAAATCATGATCGCCGACATGGCGATCCGCAACCTGATCCGCGAAGGCAAGTCGCACCAGATCCCGAGCGCCATCCAGACCAGCTCCGACAAGGGCATGGTCTCGATGGAGAAGGCCCTGGCGGAACGGATCCAGCAGGGACTGATCAAGTACGACGACGCGATCATGTACGCGAACGACAAGAAGACCCTCTCGAAGTTCGTTAAGGGGTACGAGTCATGAGTGACTTCGTCTACAAGGCGCGCGACGCGTCGGGCCGCTCCAAGTCCGGCGAGATCAGCGCGGCCACCGAGGACGCGGCGGCCGAGATGCTCGCCGAACACCAGCTGATCCTCACCCGGCTGGCGGTAAAGAAGGAGCGTGGCTTCGACGTCTCCGAGCTTCTGGGCAAGCTGAGCCGCGTCAGCATGAAGGACCGCGTGATCTTCACGCGGCAGCTCGGGACCATGATCAAGTCGGGCCTGCCGATCGTGCAGGCGCTCAACATCCTGTCCGAGCAGACCCAGAACAGGAAGTTCAAGGGGGTCATCGAACAGATCTCGACCGGTATCGAGGGTGGCTCCAGCTTCTCCTCCATGCTGGCCAAGTATCCGAACGTCTTCGACCGGGTCTACATCAACATGACCAAGGCCGGCGAGGCGTCCGGGCGGCTCGACGAGACGCTTGAGCGCCTGGCGGTCCAACAGGAGAAGGCGTACGGCATCATCAAGAAAGTCCGCGGTGCGCTACTCTATCCGGCGTTCGTCCTGGTCGCCCTGGTGGCCGCGACGGTTCTCATGCTGATCGTAGTGATTCCGCCGTTGAAGGCGATCTTCGAGGACGCGGGGGCGAACCTGCCGCTGGCTACGCAGGTCCTGATCAAGCTCTCGGACGCCATGCTCGGGTTCTGGTACCTGTTCATCCTCGGCGCCCTCGTGCTGGGGGTCGTCGGCCGGCAGTTCCTGAAGTCGGACAGCGGCAAGAGCGCGCTCGACCGGTTCAAGCTGAAGATGCCGATCTTCGGAACGCTGTTCAAGAAGATCTACGTGGCGCGGTTTACCCGGACGCTGGCCAGCCTGATCGGCGGCGGTGTGCCGATCCTGCAGGCGCTCGAGATCGTCGGCGAGTCGGTCGGCAACGGGGTCTACGAAAAGGCCCTCCAAAAAGCCGCCAAGGACGTCGAAGGCGGTGCCCAGCTGTCCACGCCGATCCGCGGCAACCCGAACTTCCCGCCGCTCGTGTCGCAGATGATCTCGGTGGGCGAACAGACCGGAAAGATGGACGAAGTGCTCAGCAAGCTGGCCGACTTTTACGAAGAAGAAGTCGATAACCTGGTCAAAAACCTGACCACCCTGATGGAGCCGCTCCTGATGGTCGTGATGGGAACGGCCGTCGGCGGCCTCTTGATCGCGATCCTGATGCCCATCTACAACCTGGGCAGCGTGATTAACTAAGTAGTTGGTAGTTGGGGGGTTGGGAGTTGCTCTTGACGACTGCCTAGCAACTTATATACGCTTGCCGTAGCTTAGGCGTGCAAGCGCTTAGGCGGCAAAAAAGAAACATGCAGTTAGAACGAAAGTTTGCCACGTGCAACCACTCCGGTCATGCGGACCCGGACTTTGGTGCGTATAACTACCAACTCCCAACTCGAAAGGGGGTGATATCTGAATGACACACGCAATTAAGTCCATGACGAAGCGCAGCCAGAAGGGGTTCACCCTGATCGAGCTGCTCGTCGTCATCGCCATCATCGCCATCCTCGCGGCCTTGATCCTGGCGGCGCTCAACAGCGCCCAGAAGGGAGCCCGCGACTCGCGGCGACAAAGCGACATCAACCAGTACAAGACGGCCCTGGCCAACTATTACTCCGACCAGGGTTCGTACCCGGCTGATGCGACCGGCAACATCAGCGGCTCGACCCAGCCGTGTACCGCGCTGGTATCGGGCGGCTACCTGGCCGAATGCCTGACCGCGTCGAACGGTACGTCGTACTTCTACAACCAGTCGGGCACCACCTTCACGATCTGCGCGACGCTGGAACGTGACACCGGCAACATGTTCGCCGCCGGGCCGACCACGGCCAAGAAGATCAGCGGCAGCAGTGAAGCCGCTTGTACCGGCGTTGGCTAAGACGTTTTGCTCCGGGCGGCGGCTTTCCGTCGCCCGGAGTACACGTGAAGGGTTCCGCAACGGGATTTTTCGCACATCATGATCGCAATCGCATTCTTCATTCTCGGACTGATCTTCGGCAGCTTCCTGTCGACGGTGTTCCATCGCCTGGAAATCGAGGAACCAGGCACGAAACGCCGGCGGAAGAAAGCTTCCCGAAAGAAAAAGGAGGGGTTGGCTTCCGGCCGGTCCCGCTGCGACCACTGTGGGGCGCGGATCCCCTGGCACCACAACATCCCCCTGGTCTCGTTCCTGGCGCTGCGCGGCAAATGCCATCACTGCGGCAAGCCGATCAGCGAGTACCACCCCGTACTGGAGCTGACCAGCGGACTGGTGCTGCTGGCGTCGTATATGGCCTACGGCATCTCCTGGCAGCTGCTGGTGGCCGGATTCTTCGGGCTGGTAATGGTCTTCCTGCTTTCGTACGACCTCAAGCACCAGCTCATCCCGAACGTGGTGGTGATTCCCGCGATCGCGTTCGCCCTAGTGATGGTCCTGGCGCAGGCGGTCCTGTGGGGCCAGGGCATTCCGGAGCAGGTCGGGCTGTGGTCGGCGGACCCGGACGCGTACCTGCTGGGCGGCGGCGCGGCCGGGCTGTTCTTCCTCTCGCTGTCGGTGCTGTCGCGCGGGCAGTGGATCGGCGGCGGCGACGTCAAGCTGGGCTTCCTGATCGGACTGGTCGTCGGTTGGCCCGCGGTCCTGGTCGCGCTGATCTCGGCGTACATGCTCGGCATGCTGTACGCGGCCATCCTGCTCGTTTCCCGCACGGCGACGCTCAAGAGTTCGGTCCCGTTCGGCCCGATGCTGGCCGCGGGCTACTTCATCGCCGCGTTCTACGCGGACGTGATCGTCGCTTGGTACGAGGGGTTGGTGCTATGAAAGTTCCCTGGCGCGGCCAAGCCGGCTTCACCCTGATCGAGATGATCACGGTACTCATGGTGATCGGCGTGCTGACGGCGCTGATCCTGGTCAACACGCTAACGGGGAACCGGCGCCAGGAGCTCCGCGACAGCGCCGCCGAGTTCGTCAACCAGGCCCGGAACGCGGAGGCCCGCGCCAGCGCCGCCGAGCCGGTGGACGGCACCTCGCGGAAGGCGTACGGCGTCTGCCTCACGTCGACCGGGTCGTCGGACGGCTCCGGCACGTTCCCCGACTCCACGTGCGCCCCGCCGCAGGGCCAGGCGAACGCCTACCAGGTGTACGCCCGGACGGAGGCCGATACCGACGCGAATCCCGAATTGGACGAACCGCCGGACGACCCGAACATCCTCTCGTCCCACGAACTGCCCGGCGACGTACGACTCTTCTCGTTCGGGCAATTCTACCTCGATTACGCGCCGCCCCAGCCGACGATGTTCGTGAACGGCGGGACGAGCAACCGGACGCTGTACGTTTTCAGCTCGAAGGCGAACTACTATCGGATCATCCAGGTGAGGCCGAAATCGGGGGCGGTGTATGTACAGTAAACGTAGTAAACGTATGTCCGGAAAGGCTTTCAAGACGCTGCGCGGCCAACGCGGCTTCACCCTGGTCGAGATCATAGTGATGATGGCGATCCTGACGATCGGTATCGTCGGGACGCTGGCGGTGGCCAACGTCGCGGTCCAGTCAAGCACCCGCAACGAACAGCAGGTAGTGGCCGCCAACCTGGCTCGTGAGGGGGTCGAACTGATCCGGGCCATCCGGGATTCCAACTGGGCGGCCGCCGCGGAAGGATCCGGCATCTCGTGCTGGAACTACTACGCCAAGTCGCCGGCCCAGGCCCAGGCAGTGCCGTATACCACCAGCTGCACCCAGGTCTATACCGGGAACCAGTTCGTGGCCCATCCCAATGTCGGGAACGGCATGCCGTATCTGGAGGGGCACAGGGTCGCGAACACGAAGGATCCGGTATTCCGTCTCTGCCGGGAGGCGTCGACCGGGCTGTACCGGCCGAGCGCCGCGCCGTGTTCCTCGGGCCACACCTTCTTCCGGCGGGTCGCGATCACCGTCGGCAAGCGGCTCGGGACGGACGCCGTCGACGGCAAATCCAAGGTCAGCTACCGGATCCGTTCGTTCGTGACGTGGCCGGACAACGAGGGGCCCGACGTCATGGTCGAGTCGTACATCACCGACTGGAGGAAGCCGTGATGCGGCCCCTGCGAGTGATGCGGCCCCTGCGGCGGTTCGTGCGGGACCAATCCGGATACACCCTGGTCGAGCTGATCTTCGCGGCGACCATCTTCATCATCATCTCCGTCGTGGCGGTGGGGGTCCTGGTGAGCGTCCTGCAAAGTTCGAGCAAGACGGCCGCCCAACGCGCGGTGCAGCAGGACATCCGGGTGAACATCGAGGAAATCGCCCGGACCGCCCGGGCCTCGGGCATCGACTATGAGTTCTACGAGCGGAACGCCGGACAGCCGCGGTGCGCGATCGATGACACGCCGGGGAGCACGTTGCCCACCGGCAGCAACGTCCTGCCCCTGTTCTGGACGGAGGCCGTGCCCGGCGGTGAACCGAACCGCAAGCGGGTGATCTTCTTCTTCGACGCGGGCGTGGCGAACGACGACTTCGACGGCATCCTCTACCGCTACGAAGCGGACGAAGGGGCGCCGACGCTGTCCTGCAACCAGTTGTTCGCGACGGTGGGATCCGCCACGACCGTCCGCCTGACGTCGCCGGACGTGGCGACGACCCGGGCGAAGTTCTTCGTCAGTCCGCTGAGCAACCCGTACGGCTCGCCGTGTCCGGGGCCCGTGCCTGACGTCAACTGCCAGTTGCCGCGGAACACCCATCCGCGCGTGACGATGTCCGTCACCGTCCAGACCATGGTCGATCCGGCCTCCGTCACCGAGCAGTCGGAGTTCAGCCAGACGACCATCCAGACGACCGTCGGCACCCGGGCGTACCCGATCACCGGATTGGTGGGGCAGCAATGAGACGTCTCCGGTGCCAGGCCCAGCGCGGCAACGCCATCCTCTTCTCGCTCCTGATCATGGGCTCGGCGCTGACCGCCAGTATCGGCATGGCCACGCTGGTCACCAGCGAGATCTCCAACGTCTCCCTGATCCCGCCGTCGGAGCGGGCGTACTACAAGGCGGAAAGCTACGTGGAGCAGGGGCTCTGGGAAAAGAAGCAGGATCCGAAGTTCCACGCCGATGACAAGGACGGCCTGCTGGCGGATTATCCGGATTTTCTCTGCAGCGGGAACTGCTTCTCGTCCGACCCGCGGAACCAGGCCGGATCGCTGATCCGATACCAGTCGACCACCTCCATTCCCGAGGAGAAGCTGATCCTGAAGCAGGACAAGGTGGTCCAGCTGGACATCGACACGAGCGAAGTGACCGGCGCGACCGGCCGGTTCGACCTCCGCAGCATCAAGAATGAGGACGGCTTGCGCGGCGTTGAAGTGACGGTGATCGCATACCCGAAGGAGGCGCCGTTCACCGAGATCACGGGCTCGGCCGGCGACCCGGTGGGAACGCCGGTGTTCGTCGAGACCCGGCTGTTCCGTCCGACCGACGGCCGGTTGTGGATCAACCTCGGGCCGCCCGAGACCAACAAGCTCGGCGAACCGTTCCCGCCGCTCAGCGATTCCGTCTACCGCCTGCGGCTCAAGGCGCTCGGCGCGGACACCGAAGTCGATCCGCTCGCCACGGAGGGATTGAGCACCCCGCTGCTGCTGCTGACGCCCGACTTCCGCATCACGTCGGTGGCCGAGGATGGCCGCGCGCGGCGCGGCATCGAGGTGCTGGTGCCGGCCACGGAACAGATCGCCAGCATCTTCGACTTCGTGATCTTTTCCGACCTGACGCTGGCCAAGACCGATGCCAAGCAGCAGCGGATCAAGTCGCTCAAGGTGAAGGTATACGAGGATGCCAACCGCAACTGCGTCCGTGACGCCGGTGATGGCGGCCTGCAGGGCGTCTCGGTCGCGGTCGGCAGCGCCTACTCCGAGTCGACGGACGCGGACGGCATCGCCAGCTTCCCCGACGTGCAGCCGGGAACCTACCCGGTTTCCCCCTCGACCGCCACTGGGTCGGAAGTGTGCAGCCCGCAGACACGGAACGTGACGTTCGCGGACGACAGCACCACGGAACTGAAGGAATTGACCTTCCTGGTAAAGCCACCGGAGCGGGTGCCGCTGTACCGGTTCTACAACTACGTGCGCGTGGACCACTTCTACACGACCCGTCCGTGCACCTCCGGCAGTGCCAGCACCGGTTGCACCGCCGAAGGCGGGTACGTCCCCGGCAGGGCGTACTTCGGCGGGGGCGGCTGGCATTACGAGCACGTCACCGGGTACGTATACCGCGAGCAGGTGGCGGGCACCGATCCGTTCTACCAGGCCTGGCATGACGGCAATCGCGACAGCGACCACTTCTACACGATGAACAAAGGCGAGTGGGACTACTGGACGGCACCGGGCCGGTTCTACTCGAGCGGTTCGTTGAGCAACGACTCGCGGGGCCTCTGGGTGGCCCGCCGGGGGATCGCGGGGTACATGCGGCCACTGAACGCGGGCTGCCGGAACGGTACCGTGCCGTGGTACCGGAAATTCTACCTGGACGGCTCCGGCACCCGGGACCACTTCTACACCGCGAGCCTGGCGGAGCGGAACGCCGTGACGTGGTACAGGGACGAGGGCATCACCGGCTGCCTGTGGACGACGAGGAACTGATACCGCCTCGCTGATGGCCGAACCGATCACTATCTTCACCGACGGCGGCGCGCGCGGGAATCCCGGGCCGGCGGCGATCGGCGGCGTGCTGGTCCGCGGCGACACCCAGGACGGAAAGGTCCTGGAGGAGTTCTCCAGCTACATCGGCCGGGCGACGAACAACCAGGCCGAATACCAGGCGCTGCTGGCCGGGCTCGACCGGGCGCGGAAGCATACGGACGTTGACGTCGAATGCGTGCTGGACTCCGAGCTGCTCGTGAAGCAAATGACCGGCGAGTACAAGATCAAAAGTCCCGAGCTGAAGAAGCTCGCGCACCAGGTGAAGCACCTCGAGGAATCGTTCAAGTCGGTCAGCTACCGGCACACCTATCGCGACGGGAACAAGCGGGCGGACGCGCTCGTGAACGAGGCGCTGGACAAGGCGTCGTAAGCGCTTCGCCGGGTGCGGCAGGCTTGAAAATCGCCCGTCGTTACGCTATACTCCGCCCTGGTCGGCAGGCTACGCAGTCGCCGGGCCAATTAACAGGCCGGGAGGAAAGTCCGAGCATCACAGGGCAGCGCGGTCGGTAACGCCGACCCGGAGCGATCCGAGGGATCAGTGCCACAGAGACTATACCGCCTCTTCGGAGGTAAGGGTGAAAAGCGTGCGGTAAGAGCGCACGGTCGCCGCCGGTGACGGCGGCGGGAGGTAAACCCCGCGCGGTGCAAGGCGAACAGGATCAGGACGGCCCGTCCGTTACGATCCGGGTTGCCGCTCGAACGCCCGGGCAACCGGGCGTCTAGATGGATGACTGCGCCCCGACTCGTCGGGGACAGAACTCGGCTTATCGGCCAGTCGGCCGGACTATCATCGAGAAACGCTCCCCGACGGGGGCGTTTTTCGTATACTGAGGCGTCATGCCAATCGACACGGAGTACCTAGGCCTCGCTTACTTGAAAGGTTACCGGTCCGGTGAGCTGCCGGACGAAGCCGAACGAGCCACTCGTCAATACGAGCGTGGCATGGCGGCCTGCAAGGGTGAGTTTAAGGTCGAGATGGAAACTATCTTTGAATTCATAAGATTACAGACGACCGAGGAGCGATTAAGTAACATCACAGAGCTGGCTCCGGATCCCCAGATCGCCGAGGAAGCGTTTCAATTCCTTAAGAAGGCGCCACGCCGTCCACTCGCTGCTCAACTAAGGGAACGTCGTATCACCTCGGTTAACAGGATGGGGGGTGTCGAAGATGAAGCGTCATTAGTTCCTCTTCGTCGTGGTTTCAGCGTCTTGGTCGGCTCAAGACATTCGAACCCAGTTTTGGCCTTTGCTCACGAACTAGCACACACTTTCTTCTTCGACCTTTCGAATTTAGAGCGCAGAGCGCTTGGAGAGGGCACTTTGCTCGGATATAACAAGGATGATCAATCGGAAGAGACTTGGTGCGAGTCCTTTGCATATCTGTGGACCAGCTATCCTCGAGTAGCGAGAGGAATCCAAAGAAAATGGGATTCCGCTAAGTATGTTAGCCAGGTGTGTTAAATGATTGCCTATAATTAGTAGACCGCTGTCGCTGCGGTACACTCAAACAAAGGCATGAAACGTTCCGAACTGGCCATCTCCGCACTGCTGGTGCCGCTGGACGCCGCCGCGATCTACGGCGCCTTCATGCTCTCGTACTACGTCCGGGTGGAATCCGGGGCGCTCCCCGTGGCGACGGTCCTGCCGATCGAGCAGTATGCATTGTTCGCGGTCGTCGCCACCGCGGTCTGGCTGGTGATCTTCGCGCTGCTCGGGCTGTACCGGCTGCGCAGCACCCGCCGCGGCCTGACCGAGCTCGCCAAGATCGTGGCCGGGTCGTTCGTCGGCACGCTCTCGATCGTCGCGCTGATCTTCTTCCTGCGGATCGACTTCTTCTCGCGGTTCGTCGTCTTGTTCGGGTTCCTGGCCGCCATCGTCCTGCTGGCCGTGACGCGCGGCGCGGTCCGGTTGGCGCAGCAGGGACTCTTCCGGTACGGCATCGGCGTTCGCCGGGCGATCATCGTCGGTACGGGCGCGCCCGCCAAGACGCTGGCCCGCGAACTGACCCGCGGCGGCCGCGGCTACCGGATCCTCGGCTTCGTCGCCACGACGCGCGGGGCGAAAGGAAAGGCCGTGTCGGGACGGCCCGTCCTCGGCCGGCTGCGCGACGTCCCGCAGCTGCTCCAGCGGTATCTCCCCGACGAGCTGATCGATGCCGACCCCAGGCTGTCCGGGAGCCAGAAGCTGACGGTCCTGAACGCGACCGAGGACACCCATACGGACTTCCGGTTCGTGCCGAGTACGCCGGAGCTGGCCACCGCCCGCGTCGGCGTGGCCGCGGTCGGCGGCATCCCGCTGATGACCATCCTCCGGACGCCGCTCGAGGGCTGGGGGCGGATCGGCAAACGGGCGCTCGACCTCGGCGGCGGCGCCCTGATCCTGCCGTTCTTCCTCGCGCTGTATCCGTTCGTCGCGCTGGCGATCAAGCTGGATTCGCGCGGACCGGTCATCTTCAAGCAGGTCCGCGTCGGGCGGGCCGGCAAGCCGTTCACGTACTACAAGTTCCGCGGCATGGTGGACGACGCCGAGAAGCAGCTGCCGAAGCTGCGTAAGCACAACGAGGTCAGCGGGCCGGTCTTCAAGATGAAGGACGACCCGCGGGTCACCCGGGTCGGGAAGTTCATCCGGAAGACCAGTCTCGACGAGCTGCCGCAGATCCTCAACGTGCTCAAGGGCGACATGAGCCTGGTCGGCCCGCGGCCGCCGATCCCGTCGGAGGTGAAGAAGTACAATCGCCAGCAGCGCCGCCGGCTGACGATCAAGCCGGGCATCACCGGCCCCTGGCAGGTCTCCGGCCGGAGTAACATCGGCTTCGATGAATGGATGCGGCTGGATCTCTACTACATCCAAAACTGGTCGCTGCTACTGGACCTGACGATCCTGCTCAAGACGGTCCGGGCGGTGTTCGGCCGGAAGGGCGCGTACTGATGGGTGTCGCGACCGACGGCGAGGGTCGGAAGGATCCGACCGTGGAACGGGCTGCGGAGCGGGTCGTGCTGATGCCGCCGGAGTATAAGGAACTTTCCGGGCCGGTCGTATTCCTCGGCGGTCCGATCCAGCAAACTTGGGACTGGCAAGCGGAAGCGATCGGGCACTTTGATAGGTTGGCGCCGTCTTTGCACGTAGCATCGCCGCGCCGCGAGTACTTGCCCGGCGAGTTCGTCTATGGAGACCAGGTGGATTGGGAGACGCATTACCTGCGGCGCGCCGGTGAAGACGGCGTCGTGATGTTCTGGCTAGCCGGATACACCGAGCATGACCCTGAACGTTCGTACGCCCAAACCAGCCGGGCGGAACTGTTCGAATGGAAAGTCCGTCATGAACGGGACGACGTATTGCTGGTGGTCGGCATCGAGGAAGGGTTCTCGGGCGCACGGTATATCCGTCGTCGGTTCGGTCAGGATTGTCCGGAAGTGCCGATTCTGGATTCGCTTGCCGATACCTGCCGGGAGGCGGCCGGGTTGGTCAGGGTCGTTGAGGATCACTAAGCATGGCACGAAGACCCAGAGTCGCCCTCGTCCACGACCATCTCGTCCAGGACGGCGGGGCGGAGCAGGTGTTGCGCGAGCTGATGCGGATCTGGCCGGACGCGCCGGTCTACACCGCATTCTACGATCCGCGGAAGATGGGGCCGGACTTCCGCGCGGCGGCCCGGAACCACGACGTCCGGACGAGCTTCCTGCAGCGGATTCCGCTGGCGCGCCGGTTCTACAAGTGGACGATGGTCTGCCTCGACGCCGCGTTCCGGCGGTTCGACCTGTCGGAATACGACATCGTGGTTTCCTCGGCCTCGGCCTGGGCGAAGTCGGTCCGCACCGGACCGGACACGCTGCACGTCTGCTACTGCCACACGCCGACGCGGTACCTCTGGAGCGATGCCGACCGGTACATCAATGAGACGGGCTATCCGGGGTTCCTGAAGGCGGCGTTCCGGGCGATGCTTGGTCGGCTGCGGAAGAAGGACCTGCGCGCTGCCCGCGGCGTCGACGAGTACGTCGCGAACTCGGTGTACGTCGAACAGCGGATCAAGCGGTACTACGGGCGTCCTTCGAGCGTGATAAACCCGCCGGTCGACACGGGCAAGTTCGGCCCGCCGCGGAAGGCGCGCGGATCGCGAACGCGCGGCGGCTACTTCCTGCTGGCCGGCCGGCTCGAGCCGTACAAGCGTAACGACGTCGTGATCGAGGCTGCGAACCGGCTCGGTGTCCGGCTCGTCGTGATGGGGCACGGCACGGACCGCGGCCGCTTGGAAAAGCTGGCCGGGCCGACCGTGGAGTTCACCGGACGCGTCTCCGACGCGCGGCGGAAACGGCTATTTGCCGAGGCGTCGGGACTCGTCAACCCGCAGGAAGAGGACTTCGGGATCACCGTCGTAGAGGCGCTGGCTTCGGGCACGCCCGTCCTGGCGTACCGGAAAGGCGGCGCCCGGGAGATCGTCACCGCGAAGACCGGTGCCTTCTTCCGCGAACAGACGCCGGATGCCGTTGCCGCGGCGCTCCGCCGCTTCGAGACGGGCCGGTACCGCCGGTCCGACCTCGTCGCCCGCGCGCGCGACTTCTCGGCTCCGCGGTTCCGCCGCGAGCTGAAGGCGTTCGTCGATCGGGCCTATCGGGGGTTCAGCGATGCGGATCGGCGTTGACGCCCGGCCGTTCGCGTCGCCGACCGGACGCGGCGTCGGACACTACGCCGAGCTGCTGGTCGCGGAGCTGGCGGCGCGGTACCCGCAGGACACCTGGGTGCTGCTCCAGACCGGCCGCCGGCCGTGGCGTCCCGGCCCGGCGCTCCGCTCACGGACCGGCCGCGTCCGCCGGAACGTCGAGGTCCGGCACACCCGCGTCCCGAACAAGCTGATGAACGCGTCGCTGGCCCTAACGGGCCGGCCGTCCCTCCGGCGGCTGATCGGCGACGTCGACGTGTTCTTCATGCCGAACCTGGGATTCCTGCCGCGGCTGCGGCGCCCCGGGCAACCGGACGTCCCGTTGGTCCTCACGGTGCATGACCTCTCGTTCGAGCGGACGCCGGAACTCTATACCCGCAAGGAACGTCTCTGGCATGCCGGCGTCCGGCCCCGCCGGCTGGCCGCCGCCGCCGCGCGCATCGTCACGGTCTCCGAGGAGTCGCGGCGGGAACTGATCCGCTGGTACGGCCTCCCGTCGGCCAAGGTCTCGGCCATCCACCCCGGCATCGACCGGGCGCTCCGTCCGCCGTCCGCACCCGCCGTCCGCCGGATCCGGCGGAAGTACGGCCTGGCCGGCGATTACTTCCTCTACGTCGGCGCGTACGAGCCCCGTAAGAACCTCCCGCGGCTGCTGGACGGGTACCGAAAGGCGTGCCGCCAGGGACTTACGGCCGGCCTGGCCCTGGTCGGCCCGGGCACCGGGGCCGGCGCCGAGGAAGCCCGGGCCGCCGGCGCGACGGTCCTCGGCTACGTGCCGGCCGCGGACAAGGCGCCGCTGTACGGCGGAGCGCTGGCGACGGTGCTGGTCTCGCGGCACGAGGGGTTCGGATTCCCGCCCCTCGAGTCGCTGGCCTGCGGGACGCCCGGGCTGGTGTCGCCGCTCCGGATCTTCGAGGAGACGGTCGGCCCGGGCGCGATCCGGGCCGGATCCGCCGCCGCCGTCGCCGCAGAGCTGATACGCTTGGAACGCAGTCCGGCCCTGCGCCGGCGCCTGGTCAGGAAGGGGCGACCGAGGCTCGACCGCTTCCGGTGGCGCCGCGCCGCGTCCGGGACGTACCGCCTGATCAAGGAAGCCGCCCACAAGCCATGACCCATCGACCATGACTCTCCGTGACGACATCCGACCCGCCCGCCGCCGGAAGGACGGGAGCCGCGACCGGCGGCCGGCGTCGCCGGCGCGGCCCGCTCCGCGCCCGGGCCGGATCCGGCTCGACGGGACCGGCTCGGTCACGCATCGGGAGCCGGCGCTCTCCGAGACGACCGTCCGTGCCCCGGCCAGCCGCGCGAGCCGGGCCCCGGCGGGAAACCTGAGCCGGCTCCCGCTCCGCCGTCCGAAAACGAGAGCATCCCGCCCCGCCGGCCGCTCAGCGCCCCGCCCGGCGCCGCGTCCGCTAGGCCGTCCGGCGTCTCGCCCGGCCCCGGCGACCCCCGGCTGGAAACTGCTGGCCCGCGGTGCCGTGGCCGCCGCCCTGGCAGTCGGACTGGCCACCCAGGTCAGCGGCGAAACCCGGCAGGTCCAGGGCGACGTGGCCGCGCAGGTCGCGGTCGCCCGCGAGGCGCTCGACGGCGCCCGCGGCGCTTTCGCGAAGGGGGACCTGGCCGCCGCCGAGGACCATCTCGGCGTCGCCCAGCATTCCCTGCACGAAGCGAACCGTTCGGTCGCCTCGCTCGGCCAGCAGGGCGGCCTTCCGTTCAGCCAGGCCGCCGGCGACCGCACCGTGGCGGTCGAGCTGCTCTCGACCGGGGAACGGTTCGTGACTACGGCCCGTGACGTGGTCCGCGAAGTACGGACCATCCCCGAGGCTGCCGCCGCGCACGAGGAAGGATTCTACGCCACCGGCCGGATCCTGAACGAGCGGGTGCCGGCGATCGCCGAGGACCTCTCGGAACTCGACCGTGAACTCGACCTGCTGGACGTGCTGTCGGACCGTGCGGCGGACAGCGATATCGAGCAGCTCCGCGCCGCCGGCACCGAGTTCCAGCGGATCCTGCCGGACGCGGAGCAGGCGCTGGCGTACGGCGCCGAGGTCACCGACCAGTTGCCGGGCATCCTCGGCGAAGACGAGTTCCGCCGCTACCTGCTCTGGTTCCAGAACCCGGCCGAACTCCGGCCGACCGGCGGGTTCGTCGGGACGCTGGGCGTGCTGACGCTCGACCGCGGGGCGGTCAAGGACCTCGACGTGGACTCGATCTACGACGTGGCGAACCAGGCCAACCGCACGATCGAGGAGCCGCCGCCCGCCCCGTTCATCCGGTTCGCCAAGACGGATCCGCCGATCTGGGGCATGCAGAACGCCAACTGGTCCCCGGACTTCCCGGCCGCTGCCCGCAAGTTCCAGGACTTCTACGAGCAGGGCGGGGGCAGTACCACCGACGGCGTGATCGCCCTGACCGTGACGCCGATCGAAGACGTGCTGCGCATCCTCGGCCCGGTGGAGATGCCGGAGTACGGCTACACGTTCACGGCGGACAACTTCCAGACGACCGTCCAGGACGACCAGAAGGACCGGCGGGCGGAAGGCGACAAGGATCCCAAGAAGATCCTCCGCGACTTCGTGCCGGCGCTCCTGAAGAAGCTCGGCGAGGCGCCGGACCGGCAGCGGACGGAAGCGTTGGCCGCGCTCACGAAGGCGGCCGGAAGCGGCGACGTCCAGCTCTTCTTCAACCGCGACCGGCACGAGCGGTTGCTCGGCAACGCCAAGGCCGCCGGCACCCACCGGCCGTACGCGGGCGGCCTGGGCCTGGTGGACGCGAACATCGCCGGGTTCAAGTCCAGCCGGGACGTCTCGACCGTGCTCGAGCGCAC
>JBBDZG010000016.1:19603-22528 GCA_040900285.1 Patescibacteria group bacterium
CGACGCCGACGGCACGGCCGCGGAATCGGTCGAGGTGACGCGGGAACACTCCGGGGAAACCGAGACGCGCGACAACCTGAACTACGCCCGGCTGTACCTGCCGCCGGATGCCGAGATTACCGCGACCGACGGCTGGAACCCGACCGAGCTGCAAGGCGAGATCGAAGGCTGGGGCGCGGTGCTCGGCGGCTGGACGGACGTCGCGCGGTTCCGGGAGAAGACGTACTCGGCCGCGTTCCGCTACGGCACGCCCGGACTGGACCAGGGGCGGCTGCCGCTGCGCTACGTCGCCCAGGCCGGGACCGCGGTCGAAGTGCGGACCACGGTCGTGCTGCCGCGCGGCTACGTCTGGGACGGCCGTCCCGGCGCGACGGTGGAGGGCCGCCGGATCACCATCACCGACACCGCCCGCGGCGATCTCGTGTATGATTTGACGTTCAAGCCGGTGCCCGAGTAACGGCGGCGGATCGATATGTTCGACCTCATCCACTTCATCTTCCACGACGTGCTGTACCGTCCGGTCTACAACCTGGTCGTGTTCACCTACCAGACGCTGCCCGGGACCGACATGGGCCTGACGATCATCTACCTGGCGCTGCTGGTGCGGGTGGCGCTGCTGCCGGCATCCCTGGTCGGCTCCGCATCGGCCCGGAAGGTCGAGGAACTCCGGCCGCAGCTGGAGAAGCTCCGGCGCATGCCCGAGGCCGGCCGCCGCCGGTCGCTCACCCGGGAGCTGCTCAAGCGGCACCGCATCAACATCTACGCGACGGCGATGGTGCTGCTGGCCCAGCTCGCCTTCCTGGCGATCCTGTTCCAGGTGTTCCAGTCGGGCCTCCATCACGACCCGAACGAGCTGGCCTACTTCACGGTGAACGGGCCGATCGACACCATGTTCTTCGGTGCGTTCGACCTGGCGGAGCGCAACTGGTGGCTGCCGCTGATCGCCGCGGGCGCGCTCTACGTGCTGCTTTGGCTGACCACGCCGGAACCGGAATCCGGCGCCAAGCTCTCCGACGTCTGGTACGTGATCGTCCTGCCGCTGTTCGTGTTCGGCATCCTGCTGTTGCTCCCGTCGGCGAAGTCGCTGTTCCTGCTGGTCTCGATATTGTTCTCGATCGGCTTCTTCGTGGTCGGGAAGTACGTCTTCCGCGTCGAGCCCGGCCTCGGCGGCGATCCGGAATAATACCGCAATAAAGCTAAAACTTGCCACTCGCCGGAAAGGGCGTATACTTTACCCTTGCGATGAACAAACTCGTCGTTTCATTCCTGCTCGATGACGTCCTCCTGGGACTGTTCATCTCCGTCCCCCCGGGCCACGTCGCCTGCGTCTATGACCGCGGCCGCGGCGTGCTCAAGAAGGTCTGGAAGCCGGGCCTCCACCTGAAGATCCCGTTCTGGCAGAAAGCGAAATTGTTCAACGTCCAGACGCTCGAGTACCAGATCAAGAAGGGCTTCGACCTTTCCGACCCCACGCTGATGGGCGACGAGTCGATCCAGGCCAAGGAGTCCGACGGCGACACCATCGAGATCCAGGGCACGATCTTGTTCAGGTTGGACGAGAACGAGGTGCCGCGGGTCTGGCAGGAGATCGGCGAGGACTACGTGGAGAAGATCATCCGTCCGATCACCCGGTCGCGGATCCGCGTAGTGGCCAGCCGGCACGAATCGCTGGACATCACCGGCAAGGGCCGCGACAGGATCGAAGAGGACATCAAGCACGAGCTCGGCAAGAGCTTCAAGGAAAAGGGCATCATCATCGAGGACGTGCTGCTCTCACAGGTCGTGAAGGCGGGAGTAAGAAGCTAACTCACACTGCTACACTATCCATATGGGACGGCTCGTCACGAAGAAGGAAGAAGACAAGGGGACCGTTGCAAAAGCAGGTCTGTTCTGGGTAATTCTGGCGCTCCCGCTGCTGCTCCTGCGCCGCTTGTGGAAACGGCGGGACTAGCGCGCAGCCGCCGTACCGGCGGCTTACTTGCGCCTGCCTGATTGGGCGTGGTATAAACCAGGGGAAACGCCGAAACTCAAACGAAAATAAGGAGGACTCATGGCAGAGGACATCAAGGATATCAGCACTCGCGGTGCGTTAGTGGCGATCGCCATCTCGCTGCTCGTCATCGCTACCGTGACGACGTTCGGCATCTTCGGCAATTACGCCGGCGGTACGCCCGACTCGGACAAGTACCAGGCGGTCACGCTGACCAGCGGCGCGACGTTCTACGGAGAGCTCAACGGCATCGGCAACCGGTACGTGACGCTCAACAACGCGTACACCATCCAGAACGCCGCCCAGGATCAGGGCGGCAAGCAGCAGACGCCGCAGCTGTCGCTGGTCGCCCGCGACAAGGCGCTCTACAAGCCCGTGGGATCGATGCGGATCAACTCCGATCAGGTCGCGGTCTGGGAAGACCTCGAGGACGACAGCCCGGTGACCAAGGCCATCGACGAGCAGAACAAGGAAGCCAAGTAACGGCCCGGAACGAAGCATTTGAGCCGGCGCCTCCGCGAGGGGGCGCCGGATTCGTTGCGCGCGCACGTCCGCACTCGTGTAGGCTGGAACCATGCCTGGAAAATCCCGCAAGCTCTTCTTCGACATCGAGACGATACCCGCGCCCAAGCAGCTTGAGCCGCGCCTGAAGGAGCTCTACGAGCAGAAGAAGGCCAAGAAGGCCGCCCGCGGCAGCACGGGCGCGCCGCAGAGCTTTTCGGCGTATCTGCGGATGACCGGCCTGGACGGCACCTTCGGGCGGATCTGCTGCCTGGCCTACGCCGTCGACGACCAGGACGTGCAGGCGCTGGCCGGCGACGAACGCTCGATCCTGGAGGGATTCTGGGCCCAGGCGACGCCGGACACGCGGTTCGTCGGACACAACGTGTTCGACTTCGACCTGCCGTTCGTGATCAAGCGCTCGCGGATCCTCG
>JBBDZG010000017.1:0-22141 GCA_040900285.1 Patescibacteria group bacterium
GCGACATGCAGGGCGGCGCCGTCACCGACATCGGCGGCGTGATCGAGAACTGCGAGAAGGCGCTGGAGCGGGCGCAGGCGATGGCCGGCGTCATGCCGGAGCAGGTCGTGATGGGCATCGCCGGCGAGCTGGTGAAAGGCGCGACCACGACCGTGCATTACGAACGCGCCAAGCCCGACGCCAAGATCGACCTCACCGAGCTCAAGAACATCGTGCACAAGGTGCAGTGGAAGGCGTTCGACCAGGTCCGCCAGCAGCTGGCTTGGGAGACCGGCCACTCGGAGATCGACGTGAAGCTCGTCAACGCGGCGATCGTCGACGTGCGGATCGACGGTTACCGCGTGACCAATCCGGTCGGGTTCCAGGGCAAGGACGTCACCATCGGGATCTTCAACGCGTTCGCGCCGCTGGTCCACCTGACCGCGCTGCAGGCGATTCCCGAGGAACTCGGCCTGGACCTGCTCTCGATCGCAGCGGAGCCGTACGCGGTGGCGCGCTGCCTCGGCATCGAGGACCAATCCGAGTTCTCGGCGATCTTCGTCGACATCGGCGGCGGCACCACCGACGTGGCCGTGGTCAACAACGGCGGCGTGGTCGGCACCAAGATGTTCGCGCTCGGCGGCCGGACGTTCACCCGCCGGCTGGCCCAGTCGCTCCACGTGCCGTTCGATAAGGCGGAGGAGACCAAGCTCGCCTACACCAGCAAGCTGCTCGACCAACCGTCCACCAAGCTGGTCAAGGACGCGGTCGCGGCCGATGCGGGGGTCTGGCTGTCCGGCGTCCAGCTGACGCTGTCCGAGTTCGGGAACCTCGACCTGCTGCCGGCCCGGATCCTGCTCTGCGGCGGCGGCTCGGAACTGCCGGAGATCTCGAAGGTCCTCGGCGGTCCCAAGTGGTACAAGCAGTTACCGTTTGCCAAGAAACCGGCGGTCAGCTTCATCCGTCCGGAGGACATCCCGAACGTGAAGGACCAGACCCGCAGCCTGGTCGGCCCGCAGGACGTGACGCCGATGGCGCTGGCCAACCTGGCACTCGATCTTGCCGGCCCGGAAGAACTGCTACCATCGATATTGCGACGTGCCGTGAAAGCCATGACCACATGAAAGCGATCTACTTAGAGCCGGATGAGGAAATCACCAGTGTCGTCGACCGCCTGCGGGAGCTCGACGACGACGAAGTGGCGATCATCGTACCCAAGCGGGCGGCGTTGCTCCAAAGCATCGTCAACCTGAAGCTGCTCCGGTTCCAGGCCGAGCAACAGGGCAAGCGGATCAACATCGTCACCACCGACAAGACCGGTCGCAACCTGGCGTCGGCGGTCGGCTTGACGGTGCACCAGAAGCTGCCGGAGAAGGGCGAGGCGGTGAAGGAGTCCGCGGTCCGCGAGGATGCCGAACGGCCGGTCGAGATCAGCTACAAACGCCGGACGCCGCAGGAGCCCACCAAGCCGTCGGACCAATCCGCCGGTACGGACATCGGCTACAAACGCGGCAAGGGTCCCGAGCTCGTGAAGCGCGAGATCAAGGGCGCGCCGCCGGAGCCCGAGGTTCCCACGGAAGCCGGCGTCCCCGCGCCGTCGAAAACGGCCGGCCCGCGCTTCAGCGTGCCGAAGCCCAAGGTCTCCAAGCCGCGGATTTCCAAGGACAGGCTGCCGAAGGTATCGCTGCCATCCGTCCGTCTGCCGAAGCTCGGCAAGCTCGGCAAGCGCGCCCCGGTCCTGATCGCGATCGCCTTGGTCGTCCTGCTGACCGGCGGGACCGCGGCCGCCGTCGTGCTGCCCCGGGCCACCGTGACCATCACGCCGAAGACCGAGCCGTTCAACACGAAGATACCCGTCACGTTCTCGACGACGGCCCCGCGCGTAGATACCAAGGACAACATCGTCCCGGCCAAGACCATCGAAGTGACCCGGCAAGGTTCGCTCAAGGTCCGGGCGACCGGCCGCTCGATCGGCGGCGAGCCGGCCCGCGGCGAGATCACCGTGGTGAACGAACTCAACCGCAACCAGCCGCTCGTCGTCCGGACGCGTTTCCAATCGCCCGGCGGCAAGATCTTCCGGGCGCAGTCCGGCATCGTCGTGCCGGCGGGCGGCACCACGACGGTCCAGGTCGTGGCTGACGAGGGCGGGACCGACGGGAACGCCAAGCGCGGCACCCGGCTGTCGATTCCCGGCCTGCAGAGCACGACCGCGGTATACGGCCGGGTGGACGAGAACCTGACCGGCGGGACCGCGGCCGACGACACGACGATTTCCGAAGGCGACGTCGACCGCGCCAAGTCCCGGCTCGGCCGCCAGCTGGCGGAGGAGGGTCTGGCCGAGGCCAAGGAGAAGCTGCCGGTCGGCTCCACTCTGAATCCTGAAGTGGCCGCGGTATCGATCCCGTCCTCGTCAACCGATCCCGCGGTCGACACGGCGGCCAAGGAGTTCACGGTACGGGGCAGCGCCCGGATCACCTATTTCGCTTATGACGAGAAAGTCCTGCGGCGGCTGGTCGAAGAGGACCTGAAGTCGAAGGTGCCGGGCGGCACGACGCTGGTCGAACAGCGCAAGGAGCGGTTCGCGATCGAGGAAAGTTCGGACCAGGAACTGGACACCTCGCTGGTGATCGAGACATTCACGGCGCCGGGACTGTCCGAGGAGGACATCGCCGAAGAGATCGCCGGCAAATCGGAAGAAGAGGCGAAACGGATCATCACCGGCAACGGGCAGGCGACCGGCGTACTGGTCAAGCTCTGGCCGTTCTGGGTTCGGTCGATCCCAGGCGATGCGGCCAAGGTCACGATACGCTTCAACGCCACTCCCGGGGCGTCACCGGGGCCGTCTGGTAATCCCGCCGCATCTCCCGGGCGATGAGGACCCGGGCGCTGAAGGTCGTCGCGATCGACCTGGGTGCCGCCCGGAGCGGCCTGGCCATCTCCGATGACGGCGGCTTGGTGGCGCGGCCCTTCAAGACCGTGCCGACGGACCGGCTGGCGGACGAGCTGCGCGATCTGGCGGAAGCGGGAATCTCCCGTTTCGTGGTGGGACGACCCCGGACGCTGGAAGGAGAACTCGGCAAACAGGCGGAATGGGTCGACGCTCAAGTCGAGCGGCTGAAGGCGGCGGTTCCGGCGACGTATGAGTACGAAGACGAGACGGGGACGACCGCCGAAGCCGCTTCCCGGGGTGACGACAGCGATGCGGGCGCGGCCCGGGTAATCCTCCAAGGGTATCTCGATGCCCGATCGTGACCACGGCCGGACCGTCGTGCTGGACTCCCGGTCGCCGGCCGGTCCCGGCGCACCGTCGGCGCGTCCCGGCCGGGGCCGGCGGGTCGCCCTGGTGCTGGCGGCACTGATCCTGCTGGCCGTCGGGACGCTGCATTGGTACCGCACCGGCCTTAGCCCGACGGGTACCGCGGAGACGGTCGTGACCGTCGCCGAAGGCGCGACGCCGGACGCGATCGCCAGGCAGCTCAAGGAAAAGGACCTGATCCGGTCGGAGCGGGTGTTCGGCTGGTACGTCCGTCTGCACGGCCTGGCGCCGGACCTCAACTCGGGACGCTTCCTGCTGTCCGGCAAGCAGTCGGCGGGCGAAGTGGCCCGCACCCTAACCGGCAAGCCGAACGCCGGCAACCAATTCACGATTCCTGAGGGGTTCACCCAGTTCGCGATCGGCGAACGCCTGGGCCGGCTCGGGATCGCCGACGCCGAGGAATTCCAGGAGCTCAAGGCGGCCGACTTCCCGGGGTACGACTTCCTGCACGGCCTGCCGGAAGGCGCGGGACTGGATGGGTACCTGTTCCCCGAGACCTACTCGGTCCCGCACTCCGGCTCGTCCGCCCGCGAGATCGCCACGATCATGCTGAACCAGTTCCAAAAGGAGATCGCGCCGCTGCGGCCGGAGATCGATGCCAGCGAGTACTCGCTCCATGAATTGATCACGCTTGCCTCGATCGTCGAGGAGGAAGTGAAGAGCGAGGAAGACCGGCGGATGGTCGCGGACATCATGTTCCGACGGCTTGAGCAGGGTATCCGGCTGGACGTGGATGCGACGGTCCGCTATGCCCTGGACAAACCGACCGGAACATTGACCGCAGGTGACCTGGCGACGGACGACCCATACAACACCCGGCGGTTCAAGGGACTCCCGCCGGGACCGATCGCGAACCCTGGATTGGCCGCGATCGAAGCGGTGCTGAACCCGGCCCCGAGCGACCACCTGTTCTATCTCTCCGCTCTGGACGGCACGACGTATTACGCTGAAACCAACGACGAACACGAGCGGAACAAGGACGAGCACCTGCGGTAGCCCGCAGCGGTCCGGCTTTCAGCTAGGCTGGTGACATGGCGACTTTTTGGGACCATGTCGAAGTGAGCGTGCGGGCCGGCGACGGCGGCAACGGGTTGGTGAGTTTCCGGCGCGCGCTCGGCGAGGCCCGGGGCGGTCCCGACGGCGGCGACGGCGGCGACGGCGGCAGCGTGGTGCTCGCGGCGGATTCCGGCGTGAACACGCTGGCGGAATTCGGCCGGAAGCGGCGGTTTGCCGCCAAGCCCGGCACCCCGGGCGGCAAGGGGAAGCGTCACGGCAAGTCGGCCGCGGGCCTGGTGCTGCGCGTACCGATCGGCACCGTCGTCCGTGAGGGCGACGGTGCGGTCGCCGACCTGACCGAGTCCGCGGAACGCGCGACGGTCGCCCGTGGCGGCCGTGGCGGGTTCGGCAACGCCCACTTCACGAGTTCCAAACGGCAGGCGCCCCGCCAGGCGGAAAAGGGCGAGCCGGGCGAGGAACGCGAACTCACCTTGGAGCTGAAGCTCGTCGCGGACGTCGGCCTGATCGGCATCCCGTCGGTCGGCAAATCGACGTTCCTGCGTGCGGTCAGCGCCGCCCGTCCCAAGGTCGCGGACTATCCGTTCACGACGACGGTTCCCCAGCTCGGCATCGCGCAGGCCGGCGGCGACCGGCTGACCGTCGCGGACATCCCCGGGTTGGTCGAAGGAGCCCATCGGGGCAAGGGGCTCGGCGACGCGTTCCTGCGGCACGTGGAGCGCACGAAAGTCCTGATCCACCTGCTGGATGCGACCCGCGAAGACCCCGCCGGCGATTACCGGACGATCCGACGCGAGCTGGTCTCGTACGCGAAGTCCCTGCAGCGGAAACCGGAGCTGGTCGCACTGAACAAGACGGACACGATGCCGGAAGCCGACGCCAAGCGCCTGGCCGCCGACCTTTCGAAACGGCTCAAGCGCCCGGTGTATCCCGTTTCCGCCGCCGCCGGTACGGGCGCTTCCGGACTGCTGTCCGAGGCCGCGACGGTCGCCAAACGGCACCGGACCGCCAAGGCCAAGACCGTCCCGCGCCTGACGGTCTCCGAGCTGGCCCCGGAGACGATCTCGGTAAAGAAGACGGACGGAACGTTCGAAGTACGAGGCCCGCGCCTGGAGCGCCTGGCCCGGCAGACGGAATTCGACAATCCGGAGGCCGCCGAACGGTTCTGGTGGACCGCCCGCCGGCACGGACTGGACGGCCGGCTGGAGAAACTGGGCGCCGCGGTCGGCGCCCCGATCCGGATCGCGAGCATCGAACTGGAATGGCCGGGGCCGTCCTGATCCGCCACTGGCAAGGGGTGTCGTGATTGGTATACTGGCTGCGCATGGAAACCAAAACGAAGCCGAAGCGCCGGATTCCGCTCTATAAGCGCCGCAAATTCTGGGGCGTGGCATTGCTGGCTACCGTACTGGCCGCCGGTGTCGCCCTGTTTTTCTTCGTCCAAGAGACGCCGGTGAAAGACTCCAAAGCCGACGGCCGGGGCGTACTCTCGATCGATACCGAGCCGGACGACGCGACCATCCTGATCGACGGCAAGGAGCGACGGGAGCGCACCGACGCGGAATTCTCGCTCCCGACCGGCAAGCACGATGTGACGCTGCGGCTGGCCGGGTACGACGAGGCGGTGATCCCGGTCGAGATCGAAGACGACCATACGTCGGACCGTCCGATGCGGATCCTGCAGACTTTCACGAGGCAAGGCCAGACCGCCGACGACGAACCGGTGGACGAATACGAGACCTATCGGAACAAGAAGTACGGCTATTCGTTACGGTACCCGTCACGGTGGGAATTCACCGAGCAGTCCGGTGGTGATGTCGTGGTATTCCTGGATACCGCCCAGGCCGGCGCGGAAGAGGGCCATGCGGAAGGCGAAGGCGACCATGACGAAGGTGAGCACACGTCGCCGCTGACCGTCCTCGCGCAAGCAAACCCCCGGAGCCTGGGTCCGGAAGCGTGGTACAAGGCGCGCGAGGAATACCCGCACGAGGACCAGTCGCAGATCGAACGGCGCCGGACGACCGTGAACGGCCTTCCGGCCTACCAATACGAGACGCCGTACGGATTCACTCCGTACCTGATCACGGTGGTCACCGAGGGCGATAACGCGTTCCTGTTCCAACAGGTCCGGAACTCGCCCGACCGTAAACTCTACGACCAAGTCCTCGGTACGCTGACATTCTGACCGCCGACGACTATCCTGCCCGGCGCCCGGACGCACCCGCCCCAGGCGCGAGATGGTTGACAATGAGCGTATATTGTGCTATGTTTAGCCAATTTCCGAAAAACAAATCCATGAGTAACACCCTGCAAATCGTCCTTCCGTTCGTGACCGCGCTGGCCGTGCTCGGCGTGTTCCACACGGTCGCCTACCTCCACCTGCGGCTCAGCGAAGAAGACGGTACGGAAGACGAACGCGACGGCGAGTTGCTGCGTTCGTGAGAGGTTCGTGAAGGACGCCGCTTCGGGCTGAAAATCCGCTAGAATGGTGGCGGAAACAAACAAAACGCCCGAATGACTGCCAAATCAAAGCCCGACCCCCAAGGCATGCGCCAGTGCGTGCTGGATTGGCCGTCGTTGTTCAAACAGGGATTCGAGTCCGACGTGAAGGTTCCGGCGAAGCTCCGTGACGCCCGACAGATCGTCTGCTGCGCGATGGGCGGCTCGGCGATCGGAGCCGGCTTGTTAGGCGACTACTTGGCACCCGATCTGAAGGTGCCGTACACGGTACATCGCGACTACGACGTTCCGGGTTTCGTCGACAAGGACACGCTGGTGATCTGTGTGAGCCACTCCGGCGAGACCGAGGAAACGTTGTCCGGCTACGCCGCCGCCAAGGCGCGCGGCGCCAAGGTCATCGCCGTCACGACCGGCGGCGAACTGGCCAAGCGGGCCAAGGCGGACAAGATGACGTTACTGAGGTACGACAGCGACCTGCAGCCGCGGACGGCGGTGCCGCAGGTATTCGGAATCCTCTTGAAGGTCACGGTCAAGCTGGGCGTCACCGGCACCCACGACGACGTCGTCCAAGAAGCCCTGACTCATCTCCGACAGATCGTGAAGACCGTGTCGGGAACCACCCATCACGCGGCTGCCGACCTGGCCAAGCGGTTGGCCGGCAAAGTGCCGGTGGTCTACGGCGCCGGCCTGACGGCGGAAGCGGCCCGGCGGCTCAAGGGACAGGTCTCCGAGAACGCCAAGCAGACCGCGGCCTCGGAAGTGATCCCCGAACAGAACCACAACGCGCTGGTCGGCCTGGAGTTTCCCGAGGACTTGCGCGACCACGTCGTCTTCGTGATGTTGCGCACGGGACACGAGCATCCACGTCACAGCCTCCGCTTCGAGTTCGTCTGCTCCGCCCTGAAGGCGCGCAACCTCCCCGCGGCGACCGTCCGGGGCACGGGACCCAATCGGCTCAGCCACTTGCTCACGGCCGTCTTTCTCGGCGACTTGGCCAGCGTGCTGCTGGCGGAAAAGAACGGGGTCGATCCGACCCCGACGGACATCATCGGCGAACTGAAGTCCGTGCTTGCGGAGGCCACGTGAAGATCACCGGCGTTTCCGGACGGATGGTGCTTGATTCCCGCGGCGTGCCGACCGTCGAAGCGACGGTCCGGACGGAGAAGGGCGCGGCCAGCGCCTCGGCACCGGGCGGCACGTCGGCCGGCCGGCACGAGGCGAAGGAACTGCGGGATGGCGATAACCGTTGGAACGGGCAAGGCGTGCGGCAGGCCGTCAGCCACGTGAACGCGGAGATCGCGCACGCCCTGCAGGGAATGGACGCCGCGGACCAGGCCGCGGTCGACGCCAAGCTCGTCGAACTGGACCGGTCGAAGAAGCCGGGACTCGGCGCCAACGCCCTCCTGGCCGTGAGCATAGCGACGTTCCTGGCCGCGGCCCGGGCGAAACGCCAGGAGCCTTGGCAGCTCCTCGACGGGAAATCGAAACGGCTGCCCGTGCCGATGCTGAACCTGATCAACGGCGGCGCGCACGCGCGGAACGCCCTGGAAGTCCAGGAGTGCCTGGTCGTACCGCTCGGATTCGATACGTTCAGCGAGGCGCTCCGCGCCGCCACCGAGACGTATCACGCGCTGGGAGCGATCCTGGACGAACGCAACTTGGGCACCGGGGTCGGGCTCGAGGGCGGCTTCTCGCCGCAGATCGAGAGCCACCACGAGGCGCTGGACCTGCTGGTGCAGGCGATCGAACGGGCGAAATACCGACCGGCCGAGCAGATCGGATTGGCGCTCGACATCGCCGCCACCGAGCTGTACAAGGAAGGCGCATACAAGCTGGCCGGACATTCGATGCAGTCCGAACAGCTGGCCATCGAGTACGAATCGTTGCTCCAGCGGTATCCGATCGTCTCGTTCGAGGATCCGTTCGCCGAGGACGATTGGGACGGCTGGGCCGCCGCGCCCGAGCGAGTGAAGGCCGGCCGGATCGCCGACGACCTGACCGTGACGGATCCGGCACGCATCAAGCGGGCCGCCGGCTCCGGAGTGACTGGCACGATCGTCAAACCGAACCAGAACGGGACGCTGACCGGCACGGCCGAAGCCGTGGTCGCCGCGCGGAAATCCGGCCTGACGGTAGTCGCCAGCCACCGCAGCGGGGATACGACGGACGATTGGATCGCCGACCTGGCCGTGGGCTGGGAAGCGGAATACATCAAGGCCGGAGCCCCGGCCCGCGGCGAGCGGGTGGCGAAGTACAACCGCCTGCTGGCGATCGAGCAGGCGTTCGGCAGCCAGGCGGTGTATCAGGAACCGCGACTTGCCACGGACGGGAAAGCAGCTCGGGAAGGGACCGATGGCTGACCAACGGCGCCCAGTGGTAATGCTGGTCCTGGACGGCTGGGGCATCTCGCCGATCAGCGAAGGGAATGCCATCGCCAGCGCCCAGACACCGAACATCCACCGACTGCTGCAGGAATATCCGTCGATGGCGCTCCAGGCGGCGGGAACCGCGGTCGGCCTGCCATGGGGCGAAGCCGGCAATTCCGAGGTCGGCCACCTCAATCTCGGGGCCGGGCGAATCGTCTTCCAGGAGGTCCCGGCCATCGCTACGGCGCTGGCGTCGGGATCGTTCTTTCAGAACCAGGTCTTCATCGACGCCGTCAAGCACGTCAAGGAGCACGAATCGGCCCTGCACTTCATCGGCGTGCTCAGTCCGGAGGAAGGAAGCCAGGGCTTGGAGCATGTGAAGGCGTTGCTGGAACTGTCCAAGCAGCAGGACTTCAAGGACGTCTATCTGCATTTGCTGCTCGACAAGGAAGGACAGGTCGAGGACAGCATGGGCAAGTACCTGAAGCAGCTGCAGGCGATCATGCAGCAGGTCGGCGTCGGCAAGATCGCGACCGTCTCCGGCGAGTATTACGCGATGGACCGCGAGAAGCGTTGGGAACACACCGCCCGGGCCTACAGCCTGATGGTCGACGGCAAAGGCCCCCAGGTCCAGTCGGTCGACGATGTCCTGGCCCGCGCGCGGACCAAGGACATGCCGACCGAGTACGTCGAGCCGACCCGGGTCGACACCCCGCGGTCGATTTCCGATAACGACTCGATCATCTTCTTCAACTACCGGCCCGAACGGAGCCGACAGCTGGCGAAGGCGTTCGTGGCCCCGTACTTCGGGCAGTTCGAGCACGGCGAGCCGCTGAAGAACCTGTACCTCGTCACCATGAGCAGTTTCGCGGACGATATGACCGTCAAGGCCGCGTTCGTCGCGGAGAAGATCAAGGATTCGCTCGGGGAAGCGGTCGCCAAGACGGGACTCAAGCAATACCATGTCGCCGAGACCGAGAAATTCGCGCATATCACCACGTTCCTGAACGGCGGGCATGACCAGGCGTTCAAGGGCGAGACCGACGAGAAGGTCCCTTCGCCGGAGGTACGCGGCTATGACGAACGGCCGGAAATGGCGGCCGCCACGATCGCGGATAAGTTGCTGGCGGCCATGCGGACCAACGACTACGCACTGTACGTCGCCAACTTCGCCAACATGGACATGGTCGGCCACACCGGCAACTTCGAGGCGGCGATCCGCGGCGCCGAGGCGGTCGACAAGGAAGTCGGCCGCATCACGGAAGCCTGTCAGAAATCCGAGTGCAACCTGGTAATCACGGCCGACCACGGCAATGCCGAGCAGATGACCAGTGTCCGGACCGGCATCAGCAACGTCGACCACTCCAACAATCCCGTCCCGTTCGTGCTGGTCAGCCCGGACGGGCTGGCCTTGTCCGGCCAGGACCGATCGGTGATGGACGGCAGCCTGCCGTCCGGCATGCTGGCCGACGTGGCGCCGACCGTCCTCGATCTGCTGCAAATTCCGAAACCCGAAGCGATGACCGGTTACAGCTTGATCGAACGGCCGGAAGGACAGTTCTTTGCCTAAGGACGCCCCAGTCAGGAACACCGCCAACAAGAGTGCCGGGGCGAAGACCCCCGCCGACCGGCGGGTCGTCCTGGTGGTGCTGGACGGCTGGGGTTACTCTACGGTGTTCGACGGCAACGCGATTGCCCAAGCCGACACCACCAACTTCGCGCGGCTCTGGAAGAAGAATCCGCACACGTTCCTGCAAGCGTCCGGCGAGGCCGTCGGCCTGCCGTGGGGCGAGATGGGCAACTCGGAGGTCGGCCACCTGAACATCGGCGCCGGCCGGGTGGTCCAGCAAGACCTGCCGCGCATCTCCGCGATGATCAGCGACAAGTCGTTTTTCGACAACGAAGCCTTGCGGGCGGCCTGCCAACACGTCAACGAAGGCGGCGGGACGCTCCATTTGGCCGGCCTGGCCTCGACCGGCGGTGTACATGCCCACTTACGGCACCTGATCGCCCTGCTGGACCTGGCCCGCCGCCAGGACGTGAAGGACGTGGCGATCCACCTGTTCACCGACGGCCGCGACACCCCACCCAAGTCCGCCCGGGGGTTCATCAAGAAGCTGACGAGCGAGATGAAGAGCAAGGGCATCGGCCGGATCGCGACCGTGTCCGGCCGGTACTATGCCATGGACCGGGACAACCGTTGGGACCGGACCCGGAAGGCCTTCGACGCGATCGCGCTCGGCAAAGGCGCGACGGCGCCCGACGCGGAGACCGTCGTGAACCGGGCCTATGAAAAGGGCGAGACGGACGAGTTCATCGAGCCGACCGTCATCGCGTCCGGACCGGTCAAGCCCCGCCCGATCGAGGACCGGGACTCGGTCATCTTCTTCAACTACCGTCCGGACCGGGTCCGCCAACTGGCGGAGGCGGTGGCCCACGCACAGTTCGACCGGTTCGACCGGGACGGGTTCACCGGCCCTGGCTACGTCGTGACGTTCACCGAATACGAGCCGAACCTGCCGGTCCACGTCGCGTTCCATACCAGGGAGATCGAGGACTCGCTGGCGAAGGTCCTGTCGGACGCGGGAGTCCGCCAGTTCCACATCGCCGAGACGGAAAAGTACCCGCACGCCACGTTCTTCCTGAACGGCAGCCACGAGGAACCGTACCCACTCGAGGAACGGCTCCTGATCCCGTCGCCGAAGGTGGCGACGTACGACCAACAACCGGAGATGGGTGCGAAAGAGATCACCGACGAGCTGCTGAAGCGCATCGAGGATCCGGCCTACGGGTTCATCATGGTGAACTTCGCGAACGCCGATATGGTCGGCCATACCGGCGACGTCGAAGCGACCATCCGGGCGGTCGGGACGGTCGACCGCGAGCTCGGCCGGATCGGCAAGGCCTGCGCGGACGCCGGCTGTTTCCTAATCGTGACCGCCGACCACGGCAACGCCGAACAGATGATGAACTTCACGAGCGGCGAACGGGACAAGGAACATACCACGAACCCGGTCCCGTTCATCCTGTGCATTCCCGAGGCGGCGCGCGATACGGTCACGATCGACCCCGAACGGCTCTCAATGGACGGGCAGTCCCGGCCGACCGGCCTGCTCGGCGACGTGGCGCCGAGCATCCTGAAGCTGATGGGCATCCCGGAGCCGTCCGGCATGAATGGCTACGGACTGCTCTGACGCGGCGCCTGGCCGACCGCGAGCGAGCATCCGCCCGGCACGCTCGGTACACTGGACGCATGGTTAAACGCATTGAACGTCCGTTGCCCGCCGGCGTACGGCGGATCATCGCCGACCTCTCGAAGGCCGGCTTCGAAGCGTACGCGGTGGGCGGCGGCGTGCGTGACCGGCTGCTCGGCCGGAAGCCGAAGGACTGGGACGTGGCCACCCTCGCGACGCCGGAGCGGATCCAGAAGATCTTCCCGAAAGCCGTGTACGCCAACCGGTTCGGGACAGTCGGAGTGAGGGTCGGCCCCGAGCTCGTCGAAGTGACCACCTACCGGGCCGAGACCGAGTACCGCGACGCGCGACACCCGGAGAAAGTCACGTTCGTGAAGCGCCTCGAGGACGACCTGGCCCGGCGAGACTTCACGGTCAACGCGATGGCGACCGACGGCAAGCGCCTGGTCGATCCGTTCGGCGGCCACGCCGACCTCGAGGCGAAGCGAATCCGGGCCGTCGGGAATCCGAACGAGCGGTTCCGGGAGGATGCGCTCCGCCTGATCCGGGCCGTGCGGTTCGCGGTCGAGCTCGGGTTCGTCATCGAGGCGGAGACGTTGGCCGCGGTGACCAAACACGCCGGGCGGCTTAAGCTGATCTCCGCCGAACGTGTCCGCGACGAGTTCATGCGGATCATCGCCTCGGACCGACCGGGCGAAGGCATCCGGCTCCTGATCCAGTCCGGACTGCTGGAGCAGTTCCTGCCCGAGCTCCTGGAGGGGAAGGACTTCGCCCAGGCCAAGCACCATACCTACCCGGTACTCGAGCACAACGTCCGGTCGCTCGACCACGTTCCCAGT
The DNA here is from genome assembly GCA_040900285.1 of Patescibacteria group bacterium. Lineage (GTDB taxonomy): Bacteria > Patescibacteriota > SICC01 > SICC01 > SICC01 > JALYJZ01. Next base: position 13,169 of record JBBDZG010000017.1, read on the forward strand.
GACGACCCGCTGGTCCGGCTGGCGGCGCTCCTGCATGACGTCGGCAAGCCGCGTTCGGCCCGCGGGGAGGGCGAGCGGCGGACGTTCCACGGCCACGAGGTAATCGGCGCCAAGATGACCAAGGAGATCATGCGCCGGCTCCGTTTCTCGAACGACGACGTGAAGCGGGTCGTGAACCTGGTGCGCCACCACATGTTCCTGTTCCAGTTCGAGTCCACCGACAAGGCGGTCCGCCGGATCGTCCGCCGGATCGGTCCGGAGAACGTCGACGACCTGATCGCGCTGCGCGTCGGCGACCGGCTGGGGTCGGATACCAAGGTGGGCCTGACGGGCAAGCTCAAGAAATTCAAGGAACGCTCGATCGAGGTCCAGAAGGAACCGATCTCCACCAGGATGCTGGCAGTCGACGGCAACGACCTGATGCGAGAACTCGGGCTGGGGCCCGGCCCGGATATCGGCCGCATCCAGGACGCGCTGCTTGAAGAAGTACTCGACGATCCCAAGCGGAACACCAAGGAGTACCTGCTGGAGCGGGCCGAGGCGTTACGGCGGAAGGCCTGACGGCTCGACTGATAGGTCGGCTCTCGGTACAGTAGAACGCGTACCTGTCATGGCCAAGGTCAAGGAAACCACAACCCGGCGCAAGGACTCCGACGAGGAATACTTCGAGCGGCAAGACGACCCGTACGTCCTACCGCCCGAACTCAACATGACCATCCGGGACGGCTTCCGGTTCGGCATCGGGTTCATCCTGGCGATGCTGATCTTCTGGTCGATCGTCATGGCCGGCGCGATCATCACGTTCAGTTTCGGGTTGGTGTGACGATGACGAAGGCGGTTACCGCGGGAACGTTTGAAAAGGAGGTGCTCACCGCTAAGACTCCGGTCCTGGTGGACTTCTGGGCGGTCTGGTGCGGGCCGTGCAAGGTGCAAGGCCCGATCGTCGAGGAACTCGGCAAGTCGCTGGGGGACAAGCTAAAGGTGGTGAAGGTCAACGTCGACGAGGAGCCCGAGCTGTCGCAGCGGTTCACGGTGATGAGCATCCCGACGCTGATCCTGTTCAAGGACGGCGAACCGATCGAGACCGTGATCGGCGTGCTGCCAAAGCCCGAACTCGAAGCCAAGATCAAGAAGCACCTGTAAGCGCACTCACGCGTCGGAGACATCTACCATGTCGAGCACTAAGAAAAAGAAAGACAAAAAGCGGTCCGGAACGTACGACCTGGCGATTATCGGCGCCGGGCCGGCGGGGCTGGCGGCATCGGTGTACGCGTCCCGATACAAACTCTCGAACGCGGTGATCGGCCCGGAACTCGGCGGATACGTCTCGACCACCCACTTGGTCGAGGACTACCTGGGATTCGAATCGATCACGGGTATGGACTTGGCGGCCAAGTTCAGCGAACACGCCAAGCAGTTCGGCGCCGAGTTGATCCAGGAGCAGGTATCCGGCGCGGAGCGGGACGGGAAAGAGTGGGCGCTGAAGACCTGGACGGACAAGGAGGTCCGGGCCCGGGCCGTCCTGCTGGCCACCGGCACCAAGCACAACAAGATCGGCGTGCCGGGCGAGGACAAGTTCGAAGGCCGCGGCGTCAGTTACTGCGTGACCTGCGACGCGGCGTTCTTCAAGGGCAAAACGGTCGTGATCGTCGGCGGCGGCGACTCGGCCCTGAAGGGCGCGTTGCACCTGACGGAGTTCGCGAGCCACTTGTACGTGGTGCACCGCCGGAAGGACTTCCGGGCGGAGCCGACTTGGGTGGAGCGCGTCGAGACCAAGAAGAACGTGACGTTCGTGCTGGAGAACGAGATCGTCGAAGTGCTGGGCGACGGCAAGGTCGCCGGCGTGAAGCTGAAGCGGCCGTTCAAGAGCAAGGACACGCTCAAGGTCGACGGCGTCTTCATCGAGATCGGCTCCAATCCCGACCAGACGCTGGCCAAGGCGTTCGGCGCGAACATGGACGACGGCAACTTCGTCCTGGTGGGTGCCACCCAGCGCACGACCGCGGAGAACGTCTGGGCGGCCGGAGACAACACGACCAACTCGGCGATGTTCCGGCAGATCGTCACCGCGGCGGGCGAGGGGTCGATCGCGGCCGGCGACATCTACGAGTATCTCAACGACCCGAGCGCCAGGTGGAGCGACAAGGGCGAGGTCAGCGAAGCCACCCCGGCTCAAAAAGTCGTGACGGATTGATTCACGATACGGTCGGTCGCTTGGTGGAGCCAGACGGATTCGAACCGACGACCTCTTCGATGCCATCGAAGCGCTCTACCAGCTGAGCTATGGCCCCGCTCGTAAAAGTATAGCGGAGAAAAAAGTCGGACCCGGACATGTCAGCGTAAAAAGCGCACGTCCGGGTCCGTAAGGAAGTTGCGTCCCGCCGCGGGTGCCGGTCCTGGGAATAGGAGGCATATCTTCCGCGGCGGGACATCTTGTCCCCAACCTCAGTGATGGGCGACAAGTCTTGTGAAGTCTCGTGAGTCCGTCTCTCAGGAGGGCTTACCTCAAGGACAGTCCTGTGATGCTTTTTCTATATCCCCAATGAAACGGGTCATATCTCCTGTATTCGGTTGTCGGCTCGAGCGGGCATGATGCTCGAACGGATTTCAGAGGACGTCCAGTCGGACTCACGTTGCCGGTCTTCCCGTCGCCTACGCTTTTCCTTCGAAAAGCGCTTGCTCAGGCTTGGCGGGAAGGGGCAAGTCTTGGATTTGAAGTTTCGGGGCAATCGGCCCTTACGGGTCAGTAAACAGCACTTCGGTATCCGGGGCAAGCCTCTGGTAAGCTGGACCCATGGCCAAAGCAAACGTCCTCTATGCCCATCTCGCCGACCAGGCGTTCCCGTCCGAGGGCGGCAAGCTCAACATCATCGGCATGTTCGGCGGCGTGAACGCGCCGGGCCGGGTCGGACTGGCCCAATTCCCGGCCGTCTATCCGCGATTGGCCCTGGCCGTCGGGCTGGCGACCACCGAAGACAAGCTCCCGGTCACGGTGACGTTCCGGACCGAGGACGGCAAGGACATCGTCCAGCCGTTCTCCGGAACGTTCGAGATCCAGCGCCAGAACGCGGCTGCCAAGAAGGAGGCCGCGAACCTCAGCTTCAACCTGAACTTCGATACCATCCGGATTGAGAAGCCGGGCAAGCTTTACATCACGATTGAGTCCGAGAAGGACGAACTGGCCGAGGTCGAGCTCGAGGCGGTCCAGGCGCAGCAGCAACAACCGCCGCAACAGCCCCCGGGCCAACCGCCGAAAAAATCATGAGCGACCCGACCGGCGATTCGCAGAAGCTCCACGAGGTCGCGATCACCGCGATCATCCGGAACCAGGACGGCAAGTACCTGGTCGTCCGGCGCTCCGCGGAGAAGAAGCGGTTCCCGAAGATGTGGACGGTTCCGGGCGGTCGGCTTGAGACGAAGGACTATGTCGCACTCAAGAAGGACACCAAGGACTACTGGTATAACGTGCTGGAACGGACGCTGGCCCGGGAGATTAACGAGGAAGTCGGCCTCGAGGTATCGCACGTCGAATACCTGACCAGCCTGGCGACGGTCCACGCGGACGGCGCGCCCTCGCTGGTGATCTCCTGCGTCGCCGATTACGAAAGCGGCGACGTCCGGCTGCAGGAAGGCGAGACGGACGAGTTCGCCTGGGTCAGCTCGAAGGAAGCCAAGGACTATGACCTGATCGACGGGATCATGGACGAGCTGGTGATGGCGGACAAGCACTTCGCCGGTACCAAGGCGGAGTGGGCGCGGGCGTAGGACCGCTTGCTAGAGCACTGGCTTTTGGATATGGTACGTCGTTATGTGTGAAACGCACCCGGACGACATGCCATCCGCTGAAACCGTATCGTGGCCGGAACGACCGATCCAGACCGAACGCATCGCGGTCCTTGCGAGTGGCGGCGGGACCACGTTCAACGCTATCGGCAGGGCGTGGCGCGATGGGGCAATCGCGGCCGATTCGTTGACGTTGATCGCCACCAAGCCGGACATCGGGGCCATCGAGTACGCTCGGGAACTCGATATCCCGCATGCGGTAGTCGATATGCGCGGGGTACGGGACTTCGTAGAACGCGGCGATATGTTGAAGCGGGCGATGGATGAACGCGGCATCCTGTTCGCCCACGCCGCCGGCATGGTCCTCATCATCGAAGGCGAGGTGCTGGAAATGCCGATGACGAACACGCATCCGGCGCCCATGGCCGATGACCCGGATCGCCGCGAGTACGGCGGTCCGGGCATGATTGGCATGCGAGTGCACGAACGGATCGCCGCGGACTATCACCGCGGCGTCACGACACGCGCGGGCTCGTCGATACATCTGGTAGACGAGAAAGCAGACCACGGCCCGATCGTCAGGGTCAGTTCGTACGACATCGCGGCTCGTGCCGCACGGGAGGTAATCGACCCGCAGAAAGTCACCGCCGAACACCTCGCCGATTGGACGCAGGCCGATGAGCGAAAGAATAACGTCGAAGTCCTGCGGGTTGCCTGCAAAGAACGGCGCCTACGGCGCCTGTCGGACATCGAAACGGCCTGAACGCGGTTAACGCCGGTCAACGGTCCGCGGTACGCTAGGAAGGCATGAAGCGTTACGACCCGCAGTCGATCGAGCCGAAGTGGCAGGAGATTTGGGAAAAGGCCGGGGTGTTCAAGACGCCGGCAGCTCCGAAGAACAAGCAATACGTACTCGACATGTTCCCGTATCCGTCGGGTGACGGGTTGCACACCGGCCATCCGCGCGGCTACACCGCGACGGACGTGGTCTCGCATTACCGCCGTTACACCGGACACGACGTGCTGCACCCGATGGGCTGGGACGCGTTCGGTTTGCCGGCGGAGAACGCGGCGATCAAGAAGGGCGTCCACCCCGCCGAGAACACCGCCAAGAACGTCGAGCGTTTTCGTGAGCAGCTGAAGCGGCTCGGCTACTCGTACGACTGGGATCGCGAGGTGAACACCTCCGACCCCGACTACTACAAGTGGACGCAGTGGATTTTCACGGAACTGTTCAAGGCCGGGCTCGCCTACCGTGGCGCTGGACAGCAATGGTGGTGTCCGAAGGACAAGACGGTACTGGCCAACGAGCAAGTCATCGACGGCCGGTGCGAACGCTGTGGCAGCGAGGTCACCAAGAAGGAGCTGACCCAGTGGTACTTCAAGATCACGGAGTATGCGGACGAGCTGATAGACTCGCTGGACGAGCTGGACTGGCCGGAACCGATCAAGGCGATGCAGCGGAACTGGATCGGACGGAGCGAAGGCGCGGAGGTCATGTTCGAATCGGATACAGGCCCAATCACGGCCTATACGACCCGTCCCGACACCTTGTTCGGAGCGACCTACATGGTATTGGCGCCCGAGCACGGGTTGGTCGGGAAACTGACCACGAAGGACCAAGTCGCCGAAGTGAATCGGTACGTCGAGACGGCGAAACGCGAGAGCGACATCGCCCGGACGGCCGAGGACCGGGAGAAGACGGGCGTGTTCACCGGCAGTTACGCGACCAATCCGGTGAATGGTGAGAAAATCCCGGTCTGGGTCGCGGATTACGTGCTCGCGACGTACGGCACCGGTGCGATCATGGCGGTGCCGGCGCACGACGTGCGCGATCATGAGTTCGCCAAGAAATTCAAATTGGAAATCCGACCCGTTATCGGAGGTCCGGCTGCCGAAGGCAGCGACGAAGAAATGGTTTTGCCGCATAGCGAAGAAGGGGTCATGTTCAATTCCGACAAATATGACGGTCTTCCGTCGGACCAGGCCCGCGAAAAGATTGTCGCCGACCTCGAGAAAAAGAACGTTGCCAAGCCGAAGCGCGGCTACAAGCTCCGCGACTGGCTGATCTCCCGGCAGCGGTACTGGGGCACGCCGATTCCGATCATCCATTGCGACAATTGCGGACCGCAGCCCGTACCGGAGAAGGACCTGCCGGTGGAGCTGCCGGACGTGAAGGACTACCTGCCGACGGGCGACGGCCGCTCACCGCTGGCCAAGGCCACGGGCTTCGTGGAGACGACCTGCCCGAAGTGCGGCGGGCCGGCCGAACGAGAAACCGACACGATGGACACGTTCGCCGACTCGAACTGGTATTTCCTGCGCTACCCGAACCCGCGCCAGAAAGACGGTGCGTTCGACAAGGAAGCGCTGAAGCAGTGGCTGCCGGTGGACACGTACGTCGGCGGGGCGGAACACGCCGTCCTCCACCTGCTCTACGCGCGGTTCTGGACCAAGGCGCTGGCGGACCGGAAGTACCTCGGCTTCCGCGAACCGTTCAAGAGCCTGCGTAACCAAGGCCTGATCATGGCAGAAGACGGCCGTAAGATGAGTAAGTCGCTCGGGAACGTGGTCAATCCGGACGACGTTATCGAGGCGTTCGGCGCGGACACGTTCCGGCTGTTCGAGCTGTTCATCGGTCCGTTCAATCAGGACGCGGCCTGGGACACCAGGGGTATCGAAGGGTGCTACCGGTTCCTCAAGCGCGTCTGGGTGTTCGGGCAGTCGCTGCTCGAAGCGACGGACGGACCCGACCAGGAGACCGATATCGCGGAAGCCGGTCTCGAACGTGCCGTATCCAAGGCGACCAAACGGATCACCGCTTCGATCGAGCAGTTCCGGTTCAACACGGCCGTCAGCGGCCTGATGGAAGCGTTGAACGACCTGCAGGAACAGACGGCGAAGACCGGTCCGCGCCCGGCGTACCGTCCGTACTTCGAACGGTATCTGGTCCTGCTTTCGCCGTTCGCGCCGCATCTGGCGGAAGAGCTGTGGCGTGAGCTGGACCATGAGGAATCGATCTTCACGCAAGGCTGGCCGGCCATCGACGAGTCTGCCGTCGCGGACGACACCGTCACCATCCCGGTGCAGGTGAACGGCAAGGTTCGGACTACGCTGGAACTGCCGGCGGACGGTCTGTCGGAGGAAACCGTCACGAAGGCGGCGTTGGCCGACGCGTCGGTCAAGAAGCATTTATCCGGGAAACCGAAGAAAGTCATCTACGTCGAAGGCGAGCTGCTCAACCTGGTCGGATGACCGGCTTGTGAAACTTCGGTAAGCTGTCCCTATGGCCGTACCCAAGCAAAAGAAATCGAAGGCACGCACCCGCGCGGGTCGTTCCCACCTGGCCGCCAAACCCGTCGCCGCGGTGAAGACCGCGACGGGCCTGCGCCTCAGCCACCGGGTCGACCCGGACACCGGCAAGTACCGGGGTCGCCAGGTCGTCAAACCCAAGGACTGATGGCGAACCGGCACGTGCTCCGCACCATCCTCATGCAGTCGCTGTATGAGCAGGAGTTTCACCCCAAAACATCGCTCAAGGATATCTCCGAGCGCTACCTGAAACGCGAGCAAGTCAGCGACGAGGAGCACGCGTACATCGAGCACGCTGCCGCCGGCCTGGCCAAGCGCCGGAAGGCAATCGACAAGCTGATCGTCAAGCACGCGCCGGAGTGGCCGCTGGACCAGATCGCCTCGATCGACCGGGCGGTCCTGCGGCTGGGCATCTACGAAGTGCTGTACTCCGAAGAGGTTCCGCCGAAGGTGGCGATCAACGAGGCGGTCGAGCTGGCCAAGGCGTTCGGCGGCGAGAACTCCGGATCCTTCGTGAACGGCGTGCTCGGCACGGTGTACCGCGGCAGCAACAAGTATGATGAGAAGGACGACACCCCAAAGGACGACACCCCAAAGGACGATACCGATGATGCAGCGCAAACAAAAACCGAACCGGAGCCGGAAGCGCCGGCCGATCAGCAATCGAAGTAACGGCAAGCGGCTGGTCAAGGGAGTCGTGGCTGGCGGCGTGGTATTCGCGAAGATCGACGGCGAATTGAAGTTCCTGCTGATCCAGCACACCTACAACCACCAATGGTCGCTGCCGAAGGGCCACGTCGAGCCGCGCGAGACGACGCTCGATACGGCGGTCCGGGAGGTCGAGGAAGAAACCAGTGTCCGCACCAGGGTTATCGAGTTCTTGGGTTTCACGAACATCTGGAGCTCGCACAAGGGGTATCATTTACTGAGGAGGTTCCACGCGTACCTGATGGAGCCGGCGGGGGACGTCACCATCCATCACGAGCGGATCGACCCGGAGGAAGGCATGGTCCGCGACGCCCGCTGGTTGACCTTCGAAGAAGCCATGGAAAAAGTGAAGTACAAGAATATCCGTCCGTTGATCAAGCAAGCCCGCGCCCGGGTAAAGGAGCTCGGCCGTGGCTGACCTCAGCAAGCTCCAGAAGACGCTGGGGGTGCGGTTCAAGGACGCGGATCTGTTCCGGTCGGCGCTGGTGCATCGGAGCTACCTGAACGAGAACCGGGATTTCTCATTGCCGCACAACGAACGGTTGGAGTTCCTGGGCGACGCGGTCCTCGAGCTCGTGGTGACCGACCATCTCTACCGGACGTACGACCAGCCGGAAGGAGAGCTCACGAGCCTGCGCTCCGCGCTGGTCCGGACCGAGCATCTGGCGAAGGTCGCCGGCGGACTGGGGCTCGGGCAAGCCCTGCTGATGTCGAAGGGCGAGGAGAAGAGCGGCGGCCGGGAGCGGCCGGCCCTGCTGGCGAACGTTTGCGAAGCGGTCATCGGCGCGATTTATCTCGACCAGGGGTACGACACCGTGAACCGGTTCATCCACCATCGGATCATCAGCGCGCTGGAGGGGATCATCGAAGAGGAATCGCACCGGGACCCGAAGAGCCTGCTGCAGGAAGCCGCCCAGGAGCAGTTCAACCGGACGCCGCGGTACAAGGTACTAAAGGCCGTCGGTCCCGACCACGCCAAGTCCTTTACGGTGGCGGTGCGGGTCGGCGACAATACGGTAGGCGAGGGCCAAGGCAACTCGAAGCAAGAGGCCGAACGGGTCGCGGCCGAAGCGGCCCTCCGCGGGCCGTTCAAGAAACCTCGGAAGCAGTCGGATAAGGGGTAATCGTCAGATACCCATGTTCCTGACATCACTCGAACTCACCGGATTC
>JBBDZG010000018.1:0-21015 GCA_040900285.1 Patescibacteria group bacterium
TTCCTCGAGTACTGCGAGGTGGAGAAGCAGCTCTCGCGGCTGACGCTCCGGAACTACGACCACTACCTCGGGCGGTTCGCGGCGTGGGGAGCGAAGAATGGCGTCACGAAACCCTCGGACATCTCGATCGACGCGGTGCGGAGCTTCCGGCTCTGGCTGAACCGCCAGCCGAACCGGCCCGGCGGCCGCAGCGGCGGTGCGACCGGCGAGCTCGGACGGCTGACCCAGAACTATCACGTGATTGCGATCCGCGCGCTGCTCAAGTACCTCGCCAAGCGCGACGTGAAGGCGCTGGCGGCCGACAAGATCGAACTCGGCAAGACCGAGCGCCGGAGCGTCGAGTTTCTGACGCCGGAGGAGACCGGCCGCCTGCTGGAATCTGCCGGAACGAAAGATACGTTCACCAGCCTCCGCGACCGCGCGGTGCTGGAGCTCCTCTACTCCACGGGCCTGCGCGTCTCCGAGCTGTGCGCGCTGGACACCGACCAGGTGAACGCCGAGCGCGGCGAGTTCATGGTGCGCGGCAAGGGCGACAAGCCGCGGATCGTGTTCCTGAGCGACCGGGCCGCCGAACACCTGCGGGCGTACTTACAAAAACGGAAATCCGCGATGAAGCCGTTGCTGACGCGGAGCGATTCGACGGACGCGGCGAAGGAGGCCGACGGGAGCGATCTGAGGCTCACGCCGCGCTCGATCCAGCGGATCATCAAGAAGTACGCGGCGGCGGCCGGCCTGGTGAAGGACGTGACGCCGCACACGCTGCGGCACAGCTTCGCGACCGGCCTGCTCCGGAACGGCGCCGACATCCGCTCCGTCCAGCAGATGCTCGGCCACGCCTCGATCACCACGACCCAGGTCTACACCCACGTCACCAACCCGCAGCTGCGGGAGGTGCATAAGAAGTTTCATGGGAAGTCATGATAATCACGTAAAAAACCGTCGCGATAACCAAGTAACCCGTCCGACCGACCCAGGGGATGGAGCGGGAGATGCACGGCGGTTCGACTAGGTCGAAAAGTCCGTGCCGTGCACCTCCCTATATCCATCGCAATCCCGCGCTCAGCGCTTCTTCCTACCTTTCTTCCACTTCTTTTTCTTCGGTTTCACCTCGTTGAGCATCTTCGTGAGTTGGCCCGCGGTGCGGGAGCCCATGCCGGACGCCTTCAGTGTGCCGAAGGTGAACTCGATGACGAAGTACTTCTGTTCGCCGATCGTGGCGATCGCGCCGAGCCGCCGGGCTTCGTTCATGACGATCTCGGGGTCGACGTAGGCGGTGACCAGCAGGGTGCCCGTGTCACCGTGCGCCGATCTGCCGGGTTCGAAACGCAGCTTCCCGTGGTACGTGGGTTCGCCGCGTGTGCTGCGGTTGCCGTTCTTGGCTTTCGTCGGTACCTTCGCGCTCATGATAATCACGCTCCTCGTAGTAGTCCGGACCGGGTCCGGTTTTCAGGGATGCTTCGATCGGGATTGCGATGGGTCGGTCAGTCGGGTTGGTAAAGGGCGATGGGCCCTATTTTTTACCATAATAAAGCTTAAAAAACAACATCGGCAAGTAAAGAGCCGGTGGATTCGAGAAGCCGCTGGGAAGCGACGGGAATCCACCGGCAGTACGAGATACAGCTAGGCGGTGACGGGAGTCGGGTCGGTCGGCGCCTCGATGGCGTCATTCGGCCACTCGCCGTCCTCTTCGGTTTCCAGCCGGTGGACGGTCTCGGTCGGGAGGTTGAAGAAACGTCCCCGCTCGGGCTGGTTGCTCTTCAGCTGCGGGAATCGCTTCCCCACCTGACCGTGATCCTTGCCGACCCAGACGATTTCCGGGGTCAGGCTGAGGCCGAAGCTCCCGTCCAGGAGTTTGACGACCTTGACGATGCGCGAGCGTGGCATCTTGTTGAGGGTCCCCTGGGCCATGTCGTAGGGAGTCTTGAAGGCCCACGTGGTGCGGGCGCGCCGCCGCTTGCTCTTCCTGACCTCGAAGACCAGGCGGTCTCCTTGCCGGGGTACGGCGGTACCGGTGCCGCGCGACGAATCGTCGAGGGCGACGGCTTCCCGTCGGAGGATGACCTTCCGGCGCCCCTTCAGATGGAAGGGTACCGGCTTCCCGCCGTCGACGGGCTGGATCTGGCCGTGCGTCCCTTTGAACTCCGTGACTACGCCGTGTCGGATCATGTCTCTTCTCCTTGTGACTGGTTTACGCGTGCCTTATGGCAGCCGAGCCGTCCGCGGAACGGCCGGGTCGGCTGCCATAAGCTGCATCTCGATGGTAACGAGCGATGCCGAAGGATATCTTCAGCTAAGTTTTATACCACGGTTAACATACTTTTTCAAGTCTCGACATTAAAAAACGCCCGACGGGAGATCATGAATGGTTCATGACCGGTCCCGCCGGGCAGATGCTTATGGAGCGTTCGGGGCCTGGAGGGTCAAACCGTTGTTTCCGGGCAGCACCCAGAAGTCGATTTTTCCTTCTTCGATCCCTTTCAGGAGTACGTAGTTGGTCGACAGGACGTTCTGAAGCTGGCGGATCGCCAGGCGTTCTTCACGTCGCTGCCGAACTTCGTTCTCCTTGGTTTTGATCTTGATTTCGGAGGTCCGATTCTCCTCGAAGGCAGCCTGCACCTGCTTGGGAATCGTCACTTTCTTGATCTTGACCTCGAGCGGAGGACACGGCGTCACGACCTCTTCGGTCACGACCTCGCCTTTCTTCTGGCGAGAGACCTCGACTTTGACGTCTTCGCCGTGGATGAACGACGGGCCGCAGAAGTATTCGTCACCCAGCTGGGAAACGACCTTCTGGTTGAACGCGATCCCGAGTTCGTCCTCGATTTCTTCGAGGGCGGGCCCGCTTGACCAGACCGCCGCGACGTCGAAACGCCGGGAAATGGTCTGGAGGCTGTTCTCGAGCTGCTGACGGAACGAGTCCCGCAACATCCGATCCCAACCGTCGTCCTCCCAGGCCTTGAACTTCAACCCCAACTGCTCGTGGAACTTCCGGAGCAGGTTCGTGTTGAGCTTGAAGTTGGTGACGACCTCGTACTGGACCTGCTGCTGGTCGTTAGTGGTGGCGCGGATCGAGTCCTTGCTGTCCACGTCACCTTCACCACCTTTCTTGGAGACGATGTACGAACGCACCGTCGCCGGGTACTCGAACCACTTGTCGAACCAGCCGTTGAACCGGAAGCTCGAGCCGGGCTCGAACGTCCCCTGGTAATGCTGGCTCTCGAAGGGGCCGCCGCCGTAGCTGACCGCCCACTGGTCGGCGGGCGGCTTCTTGAACGGCCAAGCGATGATCAGGAACGCGATGGCGACAACCGTGAGGATGCCGACGATCCACGCGATCACGACCTTGCGTTCATGCGCGAGCTTTTCCTCCTGACTCCTTCTCCTCCTGGGCGGGTCGTCCCAAGCCATATGATTCCTTTCTTACCGAGGAAATCTCCCTGTGAGATTCCCGGAGACGAGCCCCCTGCTCATCTCCGGAAACCTCGATGGTAACGTGCGAACGAATAATAATACCTTCGTTATGGCAAAAGTCAACGAGCCGCTACACTGGATGCATGTCTCTTTCCATCGGCATCGTCGGCCTCCCGAACGTCGGAAAGTCCACGCTCTTCAACGCGCTGCTCGAACGCGCGCAGGCCGAGGCGGCGAACCGGCCGTTCACGACGATCGAACCGAACGAAGGGATCGTGGACGTGCCGGACCCACGGCTGGCCAAGCTCACGGAACTCGTGAAGCCGGAGCAGACCGTCCCCGCCACGGTGAAGTTCGTGGACATCGCCGGGCTGGTGGCCGGGGCGAACAAGGGCGAAGGACTCGGCAACCAGTTCCTCAGCCATATCCGTGAGACCACGGCGGTCGCGTTGGTCGTCCGCTGCTTCGAGGACGCGGACGTCACCCACGTGGCCGGCAAGCTGAACCCCGTCGACGACCTGCGGACGGTGCTGCTGGAGCTGATCCTGGCCGACCAGCAGACGCTCGACAAGCTCCTGCGCCCGCTGGAAAAGGAAGCCAAGGGCTCGGGAACCGCGGGCAAGGACGCCGCCGAGCGGCTGGAGCTGCTGAAGCGGATCGCGGCGGCGCTGGACGGCGAGCGGCCGGCGAGCGCGGCGGCCGGCGAATTCAATTCGGACGAGCGGAAGAAGCTCGCGCATCTGCAATCGTCCGGGGCGCTTCCGCTGATAACCCTGAAGCCAATGCTCGTGGTCGCGAACGTCGACGAGGGCGACGTGGCCAAGCCCGGCACGAACAGCTTCTACCAGGAGGCCGAGCGCTGGGCGGAGGAAAATCTCTCGGCACAATCCGGCACCCCGATCGTCGCCGTCAGCGCCAAGATCGAGGCCGAGATCGGCGCCCTGCCGCCGAAGGAGCGCGCGGAGTTCCTGCAGGACGTCGGACTCGAGGAACCGAACCTGAACCGGTTCATCCGCGTCGGCTACGGCCTGCTCGACCTGATCACGTTCTACACTGCCGGGCCGAAGGAGGTCCGCGCCTGGCCGGTCCGCAAGGGTTCGTCCGCCCCGCAGGCGGCCGGGACCATCCACGGGGACTTCGAGAAGCAGTTCATCCGCGCCGAGGTGATCGCCTACGACGATTACGTCGCGGCGGGCTCCGAGGCCGCCGCCCGCGACACCGGCAAGCAGCGCACCGAGGGCAAGGACTACGTCGTGCAGGACGGCGACGTCATGCACATCCGGCACGGGGCGTGAGCCACCGGCCGTTCCATCGATCAAGCGCCCGCCGGCATCGGGCGGGCGGGGTCGATCAACCCGGCTCGGAGACCGTAAGCCACCAATTCCACCCGGGAATCCACTCCGGCCTTCTTCTTGGCTTCGACGAGGTGGTGTACGACCACGGATTTGCTGAGCTCCAGCAGTCCCGCGGTCCGGTCGTTGCCGTACATGAGCAGCTCGACGACTTCCCGCTGCCGGCGTGAAAGCACTTCCGCCAACGTCTCATCGACCGCGTTCTCGATGTGGCCTTCGCCGAAGGCATGTACGACCAGCATCTCCCGATCGGGCAATCCCAACTTCTCGCAGATGCGCTGGAACCGGTTGGAGAGGGTGGTCTTCGTAGCTCCGGTAAGCCCTGAAGCGGCTTCGAGCGACCGGTCGGCCAATGGCAGCATATCGTGTTCCAGCGGCGTGAGCTTCGCTTCCGGAGACGGCAGGTCTTCCAGGCGACATTCGCCTCCGGCTAGCGCCGCGAGTATCAGCTCGCCGCGCGTGCGGGCGCCCGTCTTCTCATATCCTTGGTCGATAGCGCTATGGACAGATTTGATCGGCGCGTCCAGCATCTCCGCGATTTCCGGGCCAGCGAAGTGCGCATGGCCGGCGACCTGCGCTTGCAACGGGGACAACGGCTTCCGTGGTTTGCACCACTGCTCCAATGGCGGGTTCAGGAATCCCTCCTTGAGTCCCAAGACCAGGAGCTGCCCTCGATTGGCCACGTGGAATCGTCGCAGCAAGGCCGTGATCTCGCTGCACGTCGCGTTCCGGCCCTTACCGATCGCGTGGCCGATCTCCGCGGTCGGCAGCCATATCCGGTCCGCCAGCCGAAGCTCGTCCGGCGTGAAGTGTTCCCGCGTCACCTGGCCTCGACCACGAAGCTCCGCTTCTATCTTGGGTAGCTTACGCAGTTCGTTGGTGTGGAGTTCTCCCAGGACCAGGTACGTCAGTACGGGTTCGCCGTCGGATCCGGTGAAGCCTAGGGTATGCCGATGATTCTGGTAGTCCCGGGGATTTAACCGTACGGACTCGAGCAGCGTGACCGGACAGGTGAGCACGTGGGCGGTTCCGGAGCGTACGGAATGCCGGCGGTGGTCCCAACGGGTGTCGGCCAACGCCTCGGCGATCGCTTCCTCCGTGACGATACCTTCGCGGACCTGCTCGGTCCGTTCGACGGTCAGCATCCGGGGCCCGTTCTCTGCTTCGGAATGCGCCATGACGACCCACTATATCGCGGGCCGCAGGGAGGCGGCAACGCCATGCACGCCCGGCCCGAATTTGTACCGGATGCCTTAACTAACGCGGTACGCCGAGCGCCAGTACGCGACCCGCTCGCGCGCCTTGTCGGCGGCCAGGCCGGTGTACTTCGTCGGGTCGCGGAGGATGCCCTTCTGGTCGTCGGTCAGGTCCGCGAAGTACTCCTGCACCTCGGGATCCCGCTCCACGATCGCGAAGAAGTCCTCCTCCGAGTCCTCGGCTTGCAAAGTGAGCTGCTTCGACTTCTCGTACGCGTCGGGATGTCCCGCCGCCGCCAGCAGCAGGTAGACCGGCTCGCCCATGATCGCGCCCCGGCTCATCTCCAGGTTCCGTTCCATGTTGGCCTCGTCGACCTGGAGCTTGCCCATCGTCCGGCGCATCCGCTTGGCCATGCCGGTCAGATAGACCAGCATCTCCCCGCGCGTCCTGCCGGACGCCGAGCCCGTGAGGTCGCGCTGATGCTCGGACCGCAGATCCAACATCGCTCCGACGAACCGGGCGACGAGCTCCCGGCCCATGCTGCTGGTGTTCTCGAAGTTGATCGGGTTGCGCTTCTGGGTCATGGTCGATGATCCCGCTTGGCCTTCCGCGAACGGTTCGCCGACTTCTCCGATCTCGGACCGCTGCAGGTGCCGCATGTCGTCGGCCAGGTTCGCCAGCACCGCCCCGGCCTCCATCACCGAGTACAGGAACCGGGTCTGGTGTTCCGGTGGGACGATCTGGGTCGCGTGGCCGGCGGACTCGAGGCCCAGCTTGGCCAGCACGTCCCGCTCGAACGCCTGCGGATCCTCGACGAACAACGAGCTCGCGTTGTACGCGCCGACCGCGCCGGAGAACTTCCCGCGGAGTTCGCCGGCCCGGCCCTGCAGTTCCCGGATCGCGTTCCCGAGCCGGTCGGCGTACTCCGCCATCGCGAAGCCGAACGTGATCGGCACCGCGTGCTGGCCGTGGGTCCGGCCGATCTGCCGCTGGTCGGCGTAGCGTTCGGTCAGGTCGAGCACGACGCCGTGCGTCCGGACGAGTTCGGGCAGCACGACCTCGACCGCCGCATCCCGGAACCGCGCGGCGTTTGCCGTGTCCACGATGTCGTACGAAGTGGCCATCCGGTGCACGAACGGCTTGGCCTCGTCGCTGACCCGGTCGCGGATCTCGTCCGCCAGGGCCCGGATGTCGTGCTTGGTGATTTCCCGCTCCCGCCGGTACACCTCGGAGGTCCGTACTTCCTTGGCCGCCTCGGCGATCTCTTCCGCGACTTCCGGCGGGCAGAGACCGTGTTCCGCCGATGTCTCGACCAGCGCCACCTCGACCGCGGCCTTGTACCGCGTGAAGGCGTTCTCGGAAAGGAACGGCCTGAGCGTTTCCTCCGCATAGCGGTAGTCGACCGGGGACAGCGCCTCGTAGCGGTCCTCGCCGAGTTCGGGTCCGTCGTCGGCGCCTGCGCGCAGGACGGACTCCGCCAGCGACGCGGATTCGGAACCGGATTGACGATCGGGAGCCATGACGCTTCAGGCTACCAAAGGCCGGCGGCCCGCCGCAAGCCGCGGATCCCGGCTTGACAGCTCCACGACAGCAAGCTACTATACGGTTACTCGTTCCTTACATCGCTCGTCCGACGTTTGTGACCGCGAAGTTTGCCTGGACCGCCGCGCGACGATACACTGGGTCGTACTGAGCTTTTCCCGGGCCCTGCCCGGCGATAGTCCACGAGAAGCATGAAGCACTACGAACTGCTATACATCATCGACGGCGGCAAGACCGAGGCGGAAGCCGCCACGGTCACCGACGAGGTCGGCGCCAAGCTGTTGGCGCTCGGCGGCAAGGCCAAGGAGCAGAACGTCCTCGGCCGGAAGCGCCTGGCTTACCCGATCGCCGGGCAGGATCACGGCTGGTACGTGCTTCTGCACTTCGAGATCGACGCCGCGAAGGCGGGAGAGCTGGCCAAGCAGTTGAACGTCCTTGGCGATATCGTCCGGACCGTGCTGGTCGCGGCAACGGAAGTCCCGAAGGCCGGCGAGATCGTCCAGACGCCGACCGCGGTCGAGGAGAGCAAGGAGGCCGCCAAGGTCACCGTGCCCGAAGCGCTCCGGAAGACCGCCAAGCCGGTCGCGGGTCGGGCCGAGGAGAAGGCCCCGGCGGCCGCGAAGACCGAGGAGAAAGCTTCGGCCGCGGCCAAAGCCGATCCAGCCGCGCCAGGCGCGGCCGACGAGGACGAAGACGCGGACGAGAAGAAGCCGGCCAAGAAACCCGCCAAGAAGAAAGCGAGCGCCAAGGATCTGGACGCCGCCCTGGCGGAACAACTCAAGGACAAGTAAGAATTCATACGGAATTAATTAAATCGGAGGCACTATGGCCAAGGATCTCAACAAGGCGATGATCATCGGGAACCTGACCCGCGACCCGGAAGTGAAGACCACTCCGAACGGGCAGCAAGTCGCCAGCATGGGCGTGGCGACCAACCGCCAGTGGAAGAACCAGCAGGGCGAGAAGCAGGAGGCGGTCGAGTTCCACAACGTGACCGTGTGGGGCAAGTTGGCCGAGATCTGCGGCCAGTATCTCGCCAAGGGCCGGCGCGCGTACTTCGAGGGCCGCCTGCAGACCGACACGTGGGAAGCCCAGGACGGCTCCAAGCGGTCCCGCACCCAGATCGTCGCCGACGACATGATCCTCCTCGACTCGCGCGGCGCGGGCGGCAGCCAAGGCGGTGGTAACGCGGGCGGCAGCCAGATACCGGCCCAGCCGACTGAGGCCGAGGCGCCCCAATCGGGGAGTTCCGGCGATTCGAAAGGCAAGGACAAGGACGCGCCGGCCAAGGGCGGCAAAGGCAAGAAAGACGACGCCGAAGACCCGGCGCTGGACGATATCCCCTTCTGACCCATGGCGATCAAGGATAAACAACCCCGGGTCCGACGCTGCCAGTTCTGCGGCAAGGATGTCGATGTAGTCGACTACAAGGACGTCCGGCTGCTGAGCAAGTTCGTCAGTCCGTACGGCAAGATCGATGCCCGGCGGCGCTCCGGCAACTGCGCCAAGCACCAGCGGATCATCGCCACCGCGATCAAGCGCGCCCGTCTGGCGGCGCTGCTGCCGTACACCAGCCGATAACCGACACCGACCCGACCCAGCATGCTCGGCATCACCGACCTCAAGATGAACGCGAAGATCGAGCTCGACGGCGATCCGTACGTCGTGCTCGAGTACCAGCACGCCAAGATGGGTCGCGGCGGTGCGGTCGCGCGGACCAAACTCCGGAACCTGAAGACCGGCGTCACCCTCCAGAAGACGTTCCAAGGCAATGACAAGGTGAAGCCGGCGTCGCTCCAGACGGCGGAAGGGCAGTTCCTGTTCCGACGTGGCGACGCATTGACGTTCATGGACACGAAGACGTACGAGCAGCACGAGGTGCCGACGGCGGCGCTTGGCAAGCAGACCGGCTTCCTGACGGAAGGCATGACCGTCCAACTGCTTCTGCACCGAGACGCCGTCATCAGCGTGGAACTACCGATCAAGGCGGCGTTCGAGGTCACGGAAACCGACCCGGGCCTGAAGGGCGACACCGCCCAGGGCGGCACCAAGCCGGCCGTGATCGCCGGCGGCGCCAAAGTCACGGTGCCGCTGTTCGTGAGGGTCGGCGACAAGGTCGTCGTCGACACCCGGACCGGTACCTACGTCGAGCGCGGCTAGCCAGCTACCGTACCCGAAGGCGACACGTCCGGTACAGCCCTGGCGTACAATATGAGGGGGCATGGTACTGCAACAAACACCACGTTGGAAGAAGATACTCTACGCACTGCTGGGACTGCTGCTGTTAGCCGGCGTCGTCGCGGCAATCCTGTATTTCCGCGAGCAGCAACCGCCGCCTCCGCCGCCTCCGCCCCAGCCGACCCCGACCGAGACCCCGCGCGGCCTCAGTAACGAGAAGTTCGGCAACCGCGCCCGCCCGCTGAGCGCGGCCAACGTCGACGTCGGGGTGCTGACGGTCCGGGTCGGCGTGCCGTCGCCGAAGGCGTCCGCCGCGCCGGTCGGCCGCTCGCTGGGAACGATCGCGCAGCTGGCACCGTACCAAACCCAGGTGACCCCCACCCCGTCCCCGTCGCTGCGGTCCGTGCCGACCGCCCTGCCGTCGGCGGCACCGACCCTTGAGCCGCTTCCGGAATTCGAGCCGCTTCCCGACGCGCCGGCCCCGATCGGACGCGAATTCGCGCTGGTGTATGCGAAGGGCACGGTCGGCAAGCGGCAGATTTATCTCCGCTCGGTCGAGCGCGACGACGACGAAGCGCTGGTCAATTCCGTCTTCGACGACTACGGCGTCGCTTTCTCCAGCCCCACCCAGAAGGTCGCGTTCTACTCGAACGAAGAGGGCGCCTCCGACGAGAACATCAACCGCAGTAAACTGAAGGCGGTGGACATCGCGTCGCGGAAAGTCACGACGATCGCGGAAAAGCTTCCCGGCACCTGGCCGGTCGCCTGGTCCCCCGACGGCAAGAAGCTCGCCATCCCGGCGGAGCGCGCGATCTTCGTCGCGGACATCACCACCGGTAAGTCGAGGCGGATCAAGACCGATCCGTCGCCCGGCGGAATCGTCTGGAACCCCGACGGCGTGGCGCTCTACTACCAGGTCGAGCGGGAGGACGGGAACAACGACATCTTCGCGGCCGACGTCATCACGCTGCAGACCGAGCCGATCGCCGATTCGGACGGCAACGAGCATGCCGTCGCCGTGTCGGTCGACGGCAGCCGGGTCAGCTACCTCCAGGCCCAGGGGCTCGGCGGGGACGCCCTGGTCGTGCAGACGCTCGAGGGCGGCGAACCCCGCGTATTCAACGAGACCCGTCCCGCCAATTCCTACGTGATGAACCGCACCCTCAGCGAGACAGTGTTCGTGCGCGGCGGGAAGAAGCCCAGGCTGTCGACCTACGCGAACGGCACCGTGAAGAACGTCGGGGATCTGGATAATCCCGTGCTGGTGGGTTGGGACCGCGACTACGAGTACGTGCTGGTATTGGCCGACGACGACAAGAGCCGGGCGCTCTTTTCGGTAAAGGTCGCGACCGGCGACGCCCAGAAGCTGAAGGGCGGCGTGTCCGACACGGTCCCGGTTTCCGAGCGCTGATTCGAGACACGATGGAACCCGCTACCATGGAACCATGTTGAAGCTGCTCTCCGACCTGACCGGCCAGCCCGTCGTCTCCGAACGGGACGGCACCCCCGCGGGCCGCGTGCGGCAGCCGGTCTTCGACGCCGCCAAGGGGAAAGTGCTCGCGTACCGGCTCGGCGGACCCGCGGCAATGCACGGATCGGGCGGCGCGTACGTCTCGACGGTCGACGTCCGCGCCTACCTGGACCACGGACTGGTCATCGCCGGACCCGAGATCGCTCAGCCACTCGAGGACTTGCCGGCGGTCCGACGGGCGGTCGACGCGGGCATCGAGCCGATCGGCCTGCGGGCCGAGACGAACAAGGGCAAACGCCTCGGCAAGGTCGACGACCTGACGATCGAGACCGAGGGACACTTCCTGACCAAGCTGCACGTCAAGCCGCCCTGGTGGCAGCCGACCGGCAAAGGGCTGATCGTCCCGCGGTCCCGCGTGGAACGGTTCGAACCGGGGCGGGTGGTCCTGCGGTATGATAGCGACGGAAGCACGGCCGGACTCGAGCCGGAGGTCGCCGCATGAACGTGTCAATCGCCGCCATCAGGCGGGACAAGCACGCCCGCCAGTTCGTGAAATTCGTGCTGGTCGGGCTGCTGACCACCGCCATCAACTTCACCGTCTACGGAGCGCTGCTGGTCCTGGGCGTCTACTACCTGACCGCCGCGGTCATCTCGTTCAGCGTCGCCACGCTGAACAGCTACACCTGGAACCGGATCTGGACGTTCCGGGCCGGCAAGCACCGAATCGGCAAGCTGGCCAAGTTCACGACGGTCCAGTTGGCGGGACTGACGTTGAACCTGATCGGCCTTTGGCTGCTGGTCGAACACGCCGGCCTGCACGAGTTTCCCGCCCAGGTCCTGGCGAACGGCACGGTCGTCATGTCCAACTTCATCGGCAATAAGTTCTGGACGTTCCGGATATGAGGCCCCGCCGGTGAGCCGCTGGTTGCGACGGATCGTGACGGTATTGCTGGTCTTCGCGGCCGCCATCATCCTGCTGGTGGTCGGGCTCGGCTGGTTCATCGCCCCGCGGGACGAGATCAAGAAATCGGACGCGATTATCGTCGTGTCGGGCGGAGAGACCGTGGCCCGGGCGGACGCCGGGATCAAGCTGTGGAAGGACGGCTGGAGCCAGACGATCGTGTTCGCCGGAGCGGCGGCGGACCGCGGGACGTCCAACGCCAAGGTGATGCAGCAGCGAGCGTTGTCGCAAGGCATCCCGTTGACCGCGACGATCGTCGAGGAACAGTCGCGTACCACGCAGGAAAACGCCCGTTTCCTAAAGCCGGTGTTCAAGGCGCAGAACGTCCGCTCGGTCATCTTGGTGACCTCGCCGTACCACGCCCGCCGGACGAAAGTGACGTTTGAGCACGAGTTCGGCAAAGGATACGAGTTCCGGGTCTATCCGGCCGCCGACAGCCGCTGGGCCCGCAGTTCTTGGTGGCAGGACGGCGATACCATCCGGTTGACCCTGTCGGAGGCCGGCAAGACGTTTTACGCGGCGTTCCTGAACTGACTGGCGGGCGCCGCTATACTGGCAGAGGACGTGTCCCGATCCGGGCAATTAGCTCAGTCGGCTAGAGCGCCGCGTTCACATCGCGGAGGTCGCTGGTTCAAGTCCAGCATTGCCCACTAAACCCCCAAGTTCGAACCATTGGCAAACTGGCGCCTCCGGTCGGGCGAGATGGTCGCTTGCACGGGGAGTCAGTAGTTCAGCATTTGCTTTCGTCGCGCCCGCCGGACGCCCCGGTAAGCGGCGTATCCGGCTGCGGTCGCCGCCGCCAGCGGCAGGGTCCCGGCGCCGGAATCGGGCAGGCGCGGGACGATGTCCTGGGCGATGGACTTCCGGGCGATGGACTCTTCGACCTCCACCGACCCGGGTTCCGAAACGGCGGAACTCTCGCCCGCGAAGGTCACGGCCTGCACCGTCAGGTACCAGGTACCGAATGCCAGCGGGTCGGTGTGGGTGAACGAGTTGGTCGAGGTGGTGGCAGTGTAGGTGCAGCTGCCCGGCGTCAGCCCCCAGCAGACGACGTAGTGGCTGATGGAGTTGTTGGGGGTGGACCAGACGTCGTTTTCATGGCTACCGGAGCTTCCACCCATTATCCAAAGCTTGTTGCTGAACGCAGCGGCGCGAAAGCTGTTTCGTGCAGTCCAGTCCGCGGCCGCCGTAGCCTCCGTCCAAGTCACGCCGTCTTCCGAATACCAGACGTCGTTGAGCCGGGCGCCTCCTGAATCAAGCCCGCCCATCACCCAGTGCTTGTCGTCGAAGACGATGGCATCATGACCTCGACGGCCACTCCAAGCCGCGGCGGCTGTGGCCTCCGTCCAGGTCACGCCGTCTTCCGAATACCAGACGTCGTTGACCCGACCAGCCGCAGCCTGTCCGCCCATCACCCAGAGCTTGTCGTCGAAGACCAGGAAACCGAAATCCCTCCGAGCTGGCCAGCTCGCGGCCGCCGTAGCCTCCGTCCAAGTCACGCCGTCTTCCGAATACCAGACGTCGTTAAAGTTGGCGGCGCCGGCCCAACCGCCCATCACCCAAAGCTTGCCGTCAAGAACGGCCACGCCAAAGGATTCACGGCCAGCCCAATCCGCGGCGGCCGTGGCCTCCGTCCAGGTCACGCCGTCTTCCGAATGCCAGACATCGTTGACATATCCGGTGCCAGGGACGAACCCTCCTAGTAACCAAAGTTTGTCGGCGAAGACGACTGCGCGAGGAACATTGCGGACAGCCCAATCGGCGGCGGCCGTGGCCTCCGTCCAGGTCACGCCGTCTTCCGAATGCCAGACGTCGTTCCGAAAGGCGTCAGCACCGACGCCTGCACCGACCCCGCCCATCACCCAGAGCTTGCCGTCGAAGGCGGCTGCGGCGAAACCAAGACGGGGGTCCCAACCGGCACTTGCCGTCGCTTCATCCCAATCCACCCCATTATCGCCGTCCGGGCTCGCCGTCCAGGTCCAGGTGGGCGTCTGGTCGGTAGTCGGGCTTTCAGTCTCCGGTGTGCCGGGCGGATCGGGAACGGCCTGGGCGCCCACCTCTCCAGAAGACGCCTCCAGCGACGGAGAAGGTGTTAGCGTGGGACTGGGGCTGGGACTCGGCGTTGTTTCGGGGTCTGGAGACGCTTCAGCCCGAGCGGTAGCCGGGGCGGCAAGGATTATCGTGATCGCTCCCAGGATCGCCACGGCCAGGACGCATTGCTTTTGAGAGAAAGGATGACCTGTCTGGGTTGATGTTCGAGTCACGGTTGCCGCGCGGCTATTTCGTTATTCACTATCCGGTACTACAGGGGTGAGTACAACCAGGTGAGCCCCCTTGAGCGCAGCCTTACGGCCCCACCCCCGCTACATCCCCACGGCGGAACGGCCGAGACGATCAGCCACAGCCCGTGCGCGCTCCCGGGCACCGCGGTCGAGCAGCATGGCCGAGATTTACGAGCTGTGCTCGTAGACGCTCGCCGCTAGGCGTCCGCTTCCCGGCTCTACGTCTTGGTCCTGAACCTTTTTCCCAGTAGGTTCTCGATCTTGCGCTGCAATCCGGGGTTCGAGAGTCGTCCCGCTAGCTCCACACCGCCGTCCGCGGCGTAGAAATCGCGGGAACCGGCCCTGGAAAACGATCGAGGCCCGGAAGGTATGGCTGCATGTGCAGATACCTTCCGGGCCCGATTGCGTACTTCCGACGGCTACGAAACGGTGGGTTCGAATGCCGACTTCTCGGACAGCCGTTTCTTGATGCTCTCGTCACTGACTCGATAGACTTTCCGAACCAGGCCGAGACGCTCCAAGAGCCAGATAATCCGCCCCGACACGTCGAGCCATCGCTGGCCCGGCAGGAGCCCGTGTTCCGAGGAGCGGGGAAAGGCGTGATGGTTCTGATGGAATGACTCTCCCAGTGACGGCAGGACGATGAGCAGGTTATTGGTGCTGAATCCCGTCCATTTGTCCGAAGGGAACGGACGTTTCCCCCACAGGTGACAGACCGAGTTGATCGACCAGGTCACGTGCTGGACGAAGAAGACCCGCACCGGACCCGCCCAGAGCATGGTCACCAAGGCGCCGCTCCACGAACCCTTGTAAGTCAGGCCGACCAGGAAAGGAAGTGCGAACAGCGAGAGCAGGACCCAGGCGAGAAACAGGGAATCGATTCTCCTGACGTCCTTGTCTTCCAAGAGGTCCCTGATGTAGCCTTTCTTGGATTCCCGCTTGAAGAGGAAGAGCCAGCCGATATGGGCGTGGAGCCACCCTCGCACCGTGCCACGCACCCCGCTGCCCGTCAGGTGCGGGCTGTGCGGGTCGCCGTAGACATCGGTGTGCTTGTGATGCTTGCGGTGGTCGGCCGCCCATTTCAGGACCGGGCCCTCGCAGGCCATGCTCCCGGAGACGAGCAGGAAGTTCTTCAACCACCTGACCGCCTCGAAACTGTTGTGGGTGGCCATCCGGTGGTATCCCACCGTGACGCCGACGGCTGACAGCAGATACAGCACTATCGCGACCCAGAAGTCGGTCCAGGTACCCGCTCCCTGCCACATCAACAGGTAGATTGCCAAGCCGAGCGCGATGAACGGCCCTCCGACGACAAAGATGGTGACACCTTTCTCGAGGAGGTTCTTGCTTGCATGAGTTTGCACAGTACGTCACCTCCTGGTAGAGATTTGGTGCCGCGACGGGTCGCGACGACGAAAACGTTAAGCTGCGGAAGCTGCAGTATCAGCCTAGCGCAGTTGCCGAATCGCACAAAGTGATACGATTGGAATGTTTTGCCCAGCCATGCGACTATCCGACGTAGCAACCAATCCGTTCGCCGTGACCGCGGGTATCGTCATGGCCGCCATCATCCTCACGCTCGGCGTCATGACCATCGGCCGCCCGCCCCAGTTCAGTGACGACGCGACCGTGACGGTACGGATCGACCAAGCCAAACTGCGCGCCGATGTGGCGGTGTCGCGCGAGAAGCTGGCGAAAGGCCTGATGGGCGCGGAGCCGCTGCCTGACGACCAGGGGATGCTGTTCGTCTATGAGGAACCCTCGACGCCCCGGATCTGGATGAAGGGCGTCTCGTTCCCGATCGACATCGTGTGGATCTCCGGCGACACGGTCACACAAGTGACGCCCGGCGTCCCGCCGCCGAAACCGGGAGCCGCGGACGCGGACCTCCCGCGCTATTCGCCTGACGGTCCCGTCGACAAGGTACTCGAGGTCGACGCCGGATGGGCCCGGCGGCATTCCGTCCAGTCGGGCGACCCGGTCCGGATCACGCGGTGAGTCCGGCCACCCTTCGATCGGCCAACAGTAACCCTTCCGGTACCTGGTCGTCTTCATAGCGTATCCGCGCCCACTTATAGAAGTATCGCGCCGCCTCGAGGTTACCGTGCGTTACTTGGCGGTCTCCTAACGACAGGCCGATCCTTCCGAGAGCACCGATTTGGTCATCGACCCGGTGGTTTCCGATGTATCGCTTCGTCACCGGCGCAAGGGCCATCCATTCACGAGTGATCCGTTCCAACACCTCGTCTTGCTCGCCGTGTTCCTGAACCATCTGAGTAGCATGCTCGTCCCAGGTCTCGACGAATTCACGCTCTTCGGCTGTGAGCAGATACTCAATGTTTGATTCCCGTTCGACGCTCTTGTCTGGTACTTCAGCACTCATGACGAGTCAGCGTACACCACCCGCGCCGGATTCATCAATGGCCCGCTTGGCTTCCGCGTACCCGTATCCGCGCCGCTGCAGGAAGGCGATCGTCTTCTCGCGCGCCTTATCCGGCGGTTCGTTGCGGAAGCGCTGCAGCCGCTTCTCGGCGAGCGCCCGGATCGCTTCGGTCTGATCGGCCGACTCTGGAGATCCGGCCAGCTCGGCCAAGGCCGCCTCGATCGCCTCCGTACCGACGCCGCGCTGGCGGAGCTCCGCCCGCAGCAGACGCGGTCCTCGCGTAGCGCCGCGCTGCCGCACCC
Source organism: Patescibacteria group bacterium (assembly GCA_040900285.1). GTDB lineage: Bacteria > Patescibacteriota > SICC01 > SICC01 > SICC01 > JALYJZ01. The sequence goes on from JBBDZG010000018.1 coordinate 17,080, forward strand.
ACTCGCGGGCGAACGCGGCGTCGTCCAGATAGCCGAGCCGCTGCAGGTGTTCGACGACCCCGTCGACCAGCGACGCCGGATACTTCCGTTCCCGGAGCTTGCGCCGGAGTTCGAGCGACGCGTGGGGACGGCGAGCCAGCAGCGAGTACGCCTTGGCCAGTGCCTTGGCGAAACGGTCCCGCTCGAGCAGCTGCGCGAGTTCCGACTTCGTGATGATCTCGCCCTCGCGGACGTTCGATTCCGCCAGCACGCCGGCGTCCAGCGCCGTCAGGAACTTCCCGTCGGCGTAGACGTTGTACCGCTCACTGGACCTTCGCTTGGCCTGCTTCTCAACCTTCGTGATCTGCATCGCGGACCTTCTTCTCGATCGCCTGCGCGACCTTCGGATTGTCCGTGAGATACTGCTTCGCCGCTTCCCGGCCCTGGCCGAGTTTCGCGCCCTCGTACTCGTACCACGCGCCGGACTTCTGGACGATCTCGTGCGTCACGGCCAGGTCGAGGACGTCACCGTCGCGGGAAATCCCCCGGCCGTACATGATGTCGAACTCGGCCGTCCGGAACGGGGGTGCGACCTTGTTCTTCACGACCTTCACACGGGTCCGGTTGCCGATCACGGTGTCGCCGTCCTTGATCTGCGCCACCCGCCGAATGTCCAATCGGACCGACGAATAGAACTTCAATGCATTGCCCCCCGTGACCGTCTCGGGGTTCCCGAACATCACGCCGATCTTCATTCGGATCTGATTGATGAAGACAACCGTGGTGTTCGAACGGGAAATTGCTCCGGTCAGCTTGCGGAGCGCCTGGCTCATCAGGCGGGCGTGGAGTCCCATGTGCGAATCGCCCATATCTCCCTCGATCTCCGCCCGCGGCGTCAGCGCCGCCACGGAGTCGACCACGATGATGTCGATGCCGCCGCTCTTGATCAGCGTCTCGGCGATATCGAGGGCCTGTTCGCCGGCATCCGGCTGGGAAATCAGCAGCTCGTCGATGTCGACGCCGAGCTTCTTGGCGTACTCCGGATCGAACGCGTGCTCCGCGTCGATGAACGCCGCGCTGCCACCTTCCTTCTGTACCTGGGCGATCATGTGAGTGGCCAGCGTCGTCTTGCCGCTGGATTCCGGGCCATAGACCTCGATCACCCGGCCCTTCGGGATGCCGCCCACGCCGAGCGCCAGGTCCAGCGAGAGCGAGCCGGTCGGAATCGCGTCGATCGCGACCGCACTGTTCTCGTCGAACTTCATGATGGCACCCTTGCCGAACTGTTTCTCGATCTGGGCCAACGCCATGTCGACCGCTTGCGTCTTTTCCTTCCGGGCCTTGTCGCTCACTACGAACTGACCGGCGGGCGGCTTGTCCTTCTTCGGCGTCCCGACCTTGGCCGGTGCCGCCGGCTGTTCCTTTGTCGTTTTGGCGGGATGTTCTGCCACTGGTCCCATGATAGCGTGTTCCTTCCTGGATTAATTGTTAGTTTTTAGGATATTCGTGGTCGCTTGCTAATACAAGTGGATGGCACGTGGATATCCATGTCAAAAATCGACGTACGACCGGATAGTATACTTTTGTATACTATCAGTCAAGGGTTATGGTTACGGTAAAATCAGCCGGGACTCGGACTCGGCGACGGCGTCACGAAGTCCTTCACCAGGAATTGGACGCCCTTCCGGAACTGACCTTCGTTGCCCAATTCGCCCCGGTCCTTGCCGTTGATGCTGACCGCGGTGCTGCCACCGTTCGACGTGGTGATCAGGACGCGGGACTTGGCGGTGAACGTCTGCGTGGTGTTCGGCGCCATCAGGCCGGCGAAGGTCTCCTTGCCATCGGAGTTGATTTCCACGAACGCGCTGTTCGGGCCGACCTTCACGACGAACAGGGCGGTGTCTCCCAAGCCTTTCGGCTCGGGGGTCGGGGTGCCGGACGCCAACGCCACCACCACGGACCGGACCTCGACCCGCTCGCGTCCGTTCTGGTCGCGCGCCACGATCCGCAGCGAGTTGGTACCGGCTGGCAGCGTCACGATCTCGTTGAAGCTGCCGTCGGTGTCGGTCGGGATCGGCTGGTTGTTGATGAACACCTGCGCGTCGGATTCGGTGGTGCCGGATACCGTGACGCGGTCGCTCGCGACACGGGCGTCGGCGATCGGCGCGGTCAGATCGAGGTCCGGCGGCGCGGCGAAGCCGGTGATCTGGGTGATCAGGTATCCGACGACGGTCAGCAGCAGCACCGCGGCCGTCGCCAGGCCGAGCGTCCGCGGCGTGATCGTGAGTTTCGGCTGCTCGACGGATCGCTTGGGCAGGTCCAGCGACGGCGCCTTGCGACCGGAGACGCCCCGCTCGCGCCGGTACTGCGTGAGGACCTCGTCCTGCGGGAAGCCCAGGTACGAGGCGTAGTTCTCGAGAAAGCCACGGACGTACACCTCCGCCGGAAGTTCCTCGTACTTGCCTTCCTCGAGCGCCCGGAGGTACTTCTTGGGGATCTTGGTCTCGATCGCGATCTGCTCGAACGTCAGCTTGCCCGTCCGCCGCACCTCCTTGAGTTGCTCGGACAGCGACTTGTCGCTCTTCAACTGGCGTTTCTTGAATTGAGTCACGATGTTAAGTGTAGCGTATGCGGACACACTAAAACGCCCGGAGAAAATCGGCCTGCTGGGATGCAGGAGATTTTCTCCGGGCACGTTCAATGTCTCAAGGTCTTGGCGGCAGTCCCTCTCCCATCGAAGCCCAGAGCCAGAGCACCGCCAGCCCGACGTAAGTCAGTACGGAGTTCACGAGCCAATTAACGAGGAAGGCTGCGTCACTAAAGGGCCACTGTTGCGCCTCCGGATTGGCGAGCATGAATGCAAGGCAAGCGCCTGCGGGCAATCCGACGAAGAACAGCCCCTCGAAAAATTCGAGGTTCGCCAAGACGACGAAGGCGCCCGCGACGACTGCCAGCTTCAGCAAGAAAGAGTCCCCGACGAAAGGCAGCGGCACGAAAAGCGCTATGACGATGGCGATGACCAGAAGCACCGCTGAAACGAGCAACAAGTCGGTATTCCTGCGCAACATGTGTTCCTTTCGGTCGAAGTGCGGATTTTCAAAGAGCAGCAGACGACAGTTAATTGTAATAGAGAAAAACGCCCGGAGAAAATCGACCCGCTGGGATGCAGGGGACTCTCTCCGGGCAGGGAACGTTCCGTCAGCTTATTGCGGACAGGATGGCCCCCAGAAGCAGGAGTATTGCCATCACGCAGATTACAAGAATCAGAGTCACGACTGCCGCGGCAATCAAGGTCGCGATATATGCAGGCAGGGCAAGGCATAAGCTGGATATCTGCGCCACGTATAAGATCCCTTCGCCCTTTCTCGTCGCAAAGACGATGCAGCCAAGTACGACGAGTATCGCCGCGATCACGGCGAACCAACCAATCGCCGGGGATGCCGAGAAAGCCGCGTAGAGCGTCGCACCTGCAACCAGATATACCGGTACGAAGAACCATCTCACGGCGAATGCGCTGACGCGAGTACCGACGGTATCTTCCATCGGATTTCCTTTCTGTTGAGGTGCGGAAAACAGAGGCTTGCTAACCGGACGATTTACTCCCTGATTGTACGGCTATTCCTCGGGATCGACCAGAACCTCGCGCGGCTTGGCGCCTTCGCCCGGGCCGATCACGCCGTTCTCCTCGAGCGCGTCGATCAGCCGGGCCGCCCGGCCGTAGCCGATCCGGAGCCGCCGCTGCAGGTACGAGGTCGAGGCCTTCTTGGCGCGAATCACCTCCGTCTTGGCCTCCTCATAGAGCGGGTCGTCCGACCCTTCGCCGCCGTCACCGGCGGCGCCCGGACCGCCGTGCTGCGATTCGGTGACCGACTCTTCGTAGACCGGCTCGCCCTTGCCCTTCAGGAAGTCGGTCAGCGAGTTCGCCTCGCGCGTCTCGACGTACGCGCCTTGCACGCG
>JBBDZG010000019.1:0-19561 GCA_040900285.1 Patescibacteria group bacterium
CGGCGCGGCCTCTGCGCCAGCGGCCAGACCACGTGGAACTGGCACCGCGACCCGATCGGGACTTACCACGTGACCGTCGCGACCGGGAAGAAGCACCTCGTGAAGGAAAGCATCCTGGTCGCCCAAGCGATCCTTACCAACGCGCTGGTGGGGCCGGTCCTGTCAATCCGGCTACCGGATGCCCAGGCGGTGCCGCGTCAGCAGCCGCTGCCGGTATACCGCCTGACCAAGCCACGGGGCAAACCGGTGCCCCAGCCGCTGTTCTCCTTACAGCCGGCACGCCACGAAGGCCCCGATTCTATCGGGGCCTCTTCTCGCGGCTGACCGGGTCTTGAGGAGCGTAACCCTGTGTTTCCAAGTGTGGCCGGTGCCCCGGAGACCCACGGGTCGGCGGGAGTCACGGGCCCAATGTAAAGTGACTTGTAGGAGTTGCCCTGCGAAGACCCTGATGTGAATGGACGCCCTGTCGTCCGAGTCTCACGATACGGGTCCGCGGAGGCCGGCTCGATGGAAGAACCGACAAAAAACCGGCCGCTTTTTGAAGCGGCCGTTGGAGCTTTGACCAGAGCCGTTCACGCTCGCCTGGCTTTTCCGCGCTTGCCGGCCTTGCCGCCGAGACGCCCGATCCTGGCGAAGTACGCACTGCCGCGGCGGGCCGTGACCTTGCCGCCGGACTGTCCGATCATCGCCATGTCGTGCCCTTGGGCGGTCTTCTTGCCGCCTTTCGCGGCGACTTCACGCACGCGGACCTGGCTCATGGAGGCGAACCCGCGGCGGGCCGTACCCGTTTTTACCGGAGCGACAGGACGCCTGGCCGAGGTCGTCGCCTGGCGGGACGGTGCCGCGCTTCGTTTCGTACGTGCTGTGCCTTTCCTAGCCATGCAAATTACCTAAGCAATCAAGTAAGTACCGAGTCCAGACCATACCATACCACGTCCCGCCGAGCGAGCATTAGTCAAACTTACGAAAATCACGAGAGGTCCAGCAACGACAGTGCCATTTTCAGCTGCACCGCGTCGTCGAACGTCTCGGGGTCGAGTCCGATCAGGTCCTTGATCTTCCGCAGGCGGTAGATCAGCGTGTTGCGGTGGACGTGCAGCTCCTTGGCCGCCCGGGTCAGGTTGAGGTTGGCCCCGAAGTACGCCCGGAGCGTCTTGGTGAGGTGTTCGTCCCGGAGCAACGGCGCCAGGCGGCGCTTGGCCAGGACGATCTGCCGGTCGCGCGGGACGTTGCCGAACACGATATAGAGGCCCAGGTCACCGACTTCGTACGCCTTGCCCGGGCCGTGGAGCTTCCGGCCGAGCCGGAGCGCGGAATCGGCCTCGGAGAACGAGTTGCTGAGGCCGCTGACGCCCGGGTAGATTCCCCCGACTCCGGCCGTGACGTCGGCGGCACCCAGGTTGCCCAGCATCCGGTCGCTCTTCTTCCGGAGCAGTTCCCGCGTTTCCTCGCCGCGGGACGCGTCCTTCAGAATCAGGAATTCGTCGTGGCCGAAGTACGAGATCGCGTTATCACCCGTCGTCGGGAACATCGCCGTGACTTCCCGGCTCAGGCGGTCCCGGATCCGTTCGATCACCAGCTCTTTGTCCTTGCTGCCCGTCAGCTTGTCGGCAAATCCGGAGATCGAGACCAGTACCACGAACCGCGGCTTGGTGAGGTCGAGCCCGAGCAGCTGGCTGTCGTGCACCAGCCGTTCGCGCTCGGCGTCCGTGGTGGCGTGGAAGAACTGCCAGAGCGCCTGGTCGAGATTGCCGGATACCCCCCGATCCGCCTCCCGGCCGATCAGGAGCTCCACCATGCTGCGGGTCATCGGGACGGTGTCCTTCACGGCTTTTGTGTCCGCGTGGATGACCAGTGCGCCGACCGGCGACCCGTCGTGCGACACGCCGAACGCCACGCCGTCCTCGAGCGACACGAGGTCCGGCGACGTCACGGCCTTGCCGACGCTCAGGTTGGTGCCGACCGCGTCGGGATTGTACGAGGCCAGCACCGTGCCCGTCTTGTCGGTCAGCGTCACGTCCCGGCCGAGCAGGCTCATGACCTGGTTGACCACGTTCCGGGCGAACGGCGGGGAAAAGGTGAACGCCATAGTAAAGACATGATACGCGCGCGCGGATTTGTCACAACTGCCAAACGGCGGGCGGAACCGGCTTGGAACATGCGATATTGACGGAACGGCCTATCCGCTCCATCATGGGTGATTATGTCGGAAGCTAGCGGCCATATCCTGCTGATCGAAGACGATCCGATGCTGACCGAGCTGTATCAGACGAAGCTCGAGCTGGAAACGTTCCGGGTCAGCATCGCCACCGACGGCAAGGAAGGTCTGGCGCTGGCCCGGCGGGTGAAACCCGACCTGATCCTGCTCGACATCATGCTGCCGGAGATGAACGGCTTCGAGATCCTCAAGAAACTCAGCGAACACGCCGCCACCAAGCAGATTCCCGTCATCGTCCTCACCAACCTCGGCGGCGAGCGGGCGGACAGCGACAAGCGGCTGGCCCTCTCGCTCGGCGCCAAGGAATTCCTGGTGAAGACATTCCATCTGCCGGACGACATCGTCGGCAAGATCAAGACGACGCTCGGCACGCGCAAGCGGCGCGGGGCCAAGGCCAAGAAGTAGGGAATCGGCCAGTCGAGGGCAAACCGATCAGGCTTGACACGTCCCCGGCGGCGGCGCATAATTCAAACCCCTCACGAAAGGGTATAGGAGAAACAGACACGGCCGGTGTCTGTTTTTTGTCCCCATGAAGACCGTGTACGTCCAACACCTGCTCAAAGTTTTACTCGAGGAATACGAGGACATCGACTATATGCTCGAGGCCCTGGCCGCCGAGAAACCGACCCAGCGGGACTCCCGGAAGATCCGGCAGCTCCTGAGCCAGCTGTCCCAGGAGAACGACAAGCTCTTGGCCCGGTTCGAAAGCTGAGACCGGCCGTACCTACCCGTCCCGGCGTCTCGGCGGGGCGTTTTTTTGTTGACAACCATACTGGTTGTTGCTACGCTGGCTGGCTTCTGGAGACGGCACGCTTCCAGGGGCGCCAGCAGCGAGTGATCGGGCTTGCCCCCTTGGCCCGGTCGCTTGTTGCTATTGGTCGCGTATAGTAAGGAGCGTGCATACGGGGGTGAAACGACTTCTGCTGACAGGCGCATTGGCCGGCGGGTTGCTGCTGGTGCCGGTAGTCGCCCAGGCGGCGACCGGACGCGCCGGCGACCTGGTGAGCGTGGGCCGCGACCAGGTCGTGAAGGATGATCTGTACGCCGCCGGCGAGAACGTTACGATCGCCGGCACGGTCGACGGCGACGTGATCGCGGCCGGTTCCGAGGTGACCGTCTCCGGACGGGTGACGGGAAGCGTCTGGGCGGCCGGCGCCACGGTCCGGATCACCGGTACGGTGGACGGGTCGGTCCGGACGGCCGGTTCCGAGGTATCCGTCTCGGGCCGGGTCGGCCGGGACGTCATCTTCTTCGGCGGCGAACTGGATATCAGGCGGGCCGCCCGGGTCGGCGGCGACGCGATTGGCTACGCGGAGAACGGCACGATCGCCGGGACCGTCCGCCGCGACGTGAAAGTAGCGTCGGACACGCTGCTCGTTTCCGGGGCGGTCGGGGGAAGCCTGACGGCTGACACGGGGAGCATGTTCCGTCTGGCCGATACCGCGCGGATCGCGGGCGACGTCACGTACACCGGCACCGAGGAACTCAATCGCGGCAAGGGCGCGGAAATCGGCGGCTCCATCGACTTCACCAAACAGGAAGAGCAACGCGAATCGTTCCTCGACCGGTTGAACGGGCAGATCTTCTGGTTCCTCGCTTCGGTCCTCCTGCTGCTCGGCATCCTGCTGTACGCCCGGCGCGGCGCGGTCCGGGCAGGAAGCCTGGTAACGCAGCGGCCGGGAATCAGCTTCCTGGCGGGAATCGCCTTCATACTGGTAACGCCGCTGCTGGCCGGCATCCTCCTGATCTCGCTGGTCGGCCTGCCGCTGAGCTTCTTCACGATCTTCGGATACGCCCTGATTCTCTACAGCGCCAAGGTCTTCGTCGCCTTGGCGGTCGGCGGTGCGGCGGTGCGGAAACTGCCCGACCGGTTCTGGCCGGTCTTCGGGGCCGGCACGTTGGGACTCGCGCTGTACTACCTGCTGACGGCGGTTCCGGTAGTCGGCGGATTCGTCGTAGCCGGAACGTTGTTCCTCGGCACGGGCGCGCAGCTCCTGCTGTTCAGGGAACTGTACGACGCCAACCGGAAGAAGTACGGCGCGTAATCCGGCCGCCCCGCGATCCTCGCTCACTTTTCTGTCAATCCTGACGATTTTGTGCTACGGTGGCGCGTTCGCGACCTTCACAACCCGCGCATACAACCGGTCACCACCCGATTCTGGAAAGGAACGAAACATGGATACGTGGATTTTGCGAGGCGCGATGTTGTTCTTCGGTACCGCGGTCGGCCTGACGATTGCCGGCGCCGTCCTGAACGCGTCGACCATCAGGCACACCTGGGTTCTCGGCGCCATGCAGTACCTGGTCCTCGCCGCAGTCGGCCTAGGCATTTCGGTTGCGGTAGGATACGGCCTGAAGCGGATAGCGGATTTGATTCGCCATCTCCCCGGCATGTGGCCTGTTCTGCTTATATCCGGCTGGCCTGCCGGATGGATAGTAATAACCAGCATCGTCGTCGGGGCGATCGGGGTCACTTTGCCGGGAGCAATCGCGTTCATCATCGGAATGGCAATCAGTTTCTCAGTTCCGGCACTGATGATCGCGGAGGCTCTCAAGGAAGAGGCACCCAGACAAGGACCATGGTGATCGGCGGAGATCGTGATACGAACGTCGTGTAACGACACTTTCGTATCGCGGTCTCCCTGGTTGCATGCGCGGGTTTCAGGCGCGAGTCAGATCAGGTGCGCGTACAGCGTGACGATGCCGTCCGCATGCCGGACCATCACGTAGTGGCCGAACCCGGAACCGTCGTTTCGCAGGTCCCGGATGACGACGCCGTCGCCCGCGGCGCGGACCGCGTTGCCGCATCCTTGCACGAAGTCGATGCCGTTATGGATGTTGCCCCCGTAGACGCCCCGGCGCGCCCAGTCGGTCATCCCGAACGGTTGGAAGATATCGCCCTCGGGTTTCCGGAGCTCGCGCCAGTACAGCGCGGGGTCGGCCCAGCGGCCGCCGTCGATTACCGAGAAGTGGGTGTGGCAGCCAGTCGAGAATCCGGTGGAGCCTTCAAGACCGATCACGTCGCCGCGGCGGACCCGGTCCCCCTCGATGAAGTTGTTGCCGAGCACCGCGACCAGCAGGCCGGCGCGGACTTCCTTGGCCCGAGCGATGCGTTTCCGGAGGTACTCGGCCTCGTCTTCGCGGTTGGTGATTAGCTCAGCCAGTTCCCGCTTCTGGTCTTCCAGTCCCTCGGCCAGGGTACGTTGCTGCCGTTGCAGTAGCTCGAGCGACCCGATGACACCGGTGAGTCGGTCCTGGCGCTGGCGCAATGCCGTCTCGGCGGCTTCCGCGTCATCCGCGAGCCGTTCCAGATGCACGCCCACCGCCGCCCGGTAGCTGGCCCGGCTGAACTTCTCGCTGATGCTGCCGCTCTCCGCCGCCAGCTGGACCACTCCGGGTTCCTCGGCTTCGTAGTCGATCTGGACGGCCTGCTTCAGGGTCTCGACCGACTTGCGGTAGGCGTCGGCGGTTCGTTCCAGTTGCGGCCTGAGTTCCCGCTCCTCCCGTTCCGTCTCGGTGATGTGCGCGGCGGTCTCGGCCTGCAGCCGTTCCGTCTCGACGATCCGTTTCTTGAGCTCGGGAATGCGCTCTTCCAGCGAGAGGACCTCGTGGTCCAGCGCGTCTAAGTGCTTCTCATCGCGCGCGATCCCGCCTTCGGCTGCCCCGGCCGGGGCGGCCGCCCCGACGATTGCCAGGCACGCGGCCATGGCGAGGACGGGCAGCAGCCTACTTTTTACATGTGTGTGTTTCACGGCAATTTTCTATTCGCAAAAATTGCCTAATTGAAACACAAAAATAGCCAGTTGTCAAGGAGTTGGCAGGTGGCAGCGCGGGCTTCTACCGGTTCGTGACGACCGCTTTCGGCTTGCCCATGCTTTCCAGGGCGAAGCGGATGCCCTGGGCGCCCAGGCCGGACGCCTTATGTCCGGTAAACATAAAGTTGTCCGGACCCCGCTGGTCCGGACCGTTCAGGTGCACGCCGCCGGCGTCGATCCGAGCCGCGATTCGGCGGGCCTGGCCGGCGTTCCGGGTGAAGACGCTTGCCTGCAGGCCGTACTCGGTGTCGTTGGCCAACCGGACGGCCTCGTCCGCGTCCTTCACTCGGACGATCGGCAGGACCGGCCCGAACTGTTCCTCGGAGACGACCTGCGCCCGATGCGGGACCTTGTCCAACACGGTCGGTTCCACATAGCGGCCGCGGACCGTTCCGCCGCGGACGACTTTCGCGCCGCGCCGCCTGGCGTCGGCGATCAGGCGGCGCTGGCGCTTGGCCGCGGCGTCGTCGATGACCGGCCCGACGGGATGTTCGCGCGGATCGCCGGCCGAGCCGAACGTCCGACCGACTTCCGCGTCGATTTTCCGGACCAGCCGGTCCGCCGCGCTGCGGACGACGTACACGCGCTTCACCGCGGTGCAGCGCTGGCCGGCGTACTTGAACGCCCCGCCGACGATGTGCTTGGCGGCCAGGTCGAGGTCCGCGTCCGCCAGGACGACGGCCGGGTCGTTTCCACCGAGTTCCAGTAGGAGCGGGGTCATGCCGGTCCGGCGGGCAATCCACCGGCCCGTTTCGGTGCTGCCGGTCATGGCGACCATCGCGCAGGCGGGATCGCCGACCAACGCGTCGCCGAGCTCCGAGCCGCTGCCGGTGATCAGCGTCAGGAGCCGCCGTGGGAATCCCGCGGCGTACAGCCGCCGCACGAACCGCGCCGCCGTGACGGATCCTTGCGTCGACGGTTTCCAAAGCACGGTATTGCCCACGGCCAGAGCCGGCGCCAGCTTGCTGATCGACAGGTTGATCGGATAGTTGAACGGGCTGATCGCCAGAACCACGCCTAGCGGCACGCGCTCCACGGCCTGCCGGCGGTTCGGATGCGCCTGGTCGCGGATCGTCTCGGTCCGCAGCCGCCGGGCTTCACGGACCGTCATCTTCACCAGCTCGGCGGTCCGTAGCACCTCGGTTTCCGCCTCGGCCGGGGTCTTGCCGACTTCCCGCACCAACAAATCGGCGAACTCCTGCCGGTGCTTCCGGAGCACCGTCGCCAGCAGCTTGACCGCCCGCAGCCGTTCGGACATCGGGGAGTCCGCCCATTCCCGCTGCGCCTTGGCCAACCGGGCGTACGCGTCCCGGACGTCGCGGGGCGACCGGCGCGGGACGTGTCCGACCGTCGAGCCGTCGACCGGCGAGGTGATGGTGAGTGTGCGGAGCATGTCTACTTCTTTTTCTTTTCCGGCTTTTTCCGCATTGTAGCACTGCGTTTGCGTTTGGCCGGAGCACGTCTCGCCGAGGCCTTCGGGAACTCAAGCGTCACGGCGGTGCCCACCTTGCGGCGCGACCGGATCGCCAGCGAGCCGCCCATCCGGTCGACGAGCTGCTTGGTGATGAACAGACCCAGGCCGGTCCCGCCGGCGTGGACGGACAGCTCGGTATATTCCCGGAAGAACTTCTCGAAGATCCTGTCGAGGTTCTTCTGGTCGATGCCGATGCCGGTGTCCTTGATTTGAATCCGGATCCGGCCATTGGCCGTACCCAGGCTCACGCTGATCCGTCCGCCGGCGGGCGTATACTTGAGCGCGTTATCGAGCAGGTTCCGGACGATCTGATGGAATTTGACGGGATCGACCTTGATCAGATCCCGGCGGGTAAGGTTGTTTTTCAGTCGGAGCCGGATACCTTTCTCGCGGATGACCGGCGCCAGTTCGTCGATCGCCTCGCCCATGACCCGGACGGGATCGAATGGCGCGAGGTCGAGCGATATCCGATCCTCCTCCAGGCGCGCCACTTCGAGCAAATCCTCGACCAACTTAGTCAGCCGCTGGGAAGCCTTGAACGCCCGCTGGGTGAACTCGTTGGCCTGGACCGGATCGCTGGTGTTCTGCGCCAGAGCCAAGTAGCCGGTGAGCGCGGTCAGCGGCGTGCGCAGTTCGTGCGAGGCGATGGAGATGAACTCACGCTGCCGCTTGAGCAGCATGCTCTGGTCGGTGATGTCACGAGCGATGCTGGAAATCCCGATGAACTTGCCCTGCTTGTCCCGCAGCGGGGATACCGTGAGGTCGACCACGACCTTGCTGCCGTCCTTGCGCCGGCGAGTGGTCACGTAGTGATTGATGTGTTCGCCCCGCCGGATTTTCCGGATGACTTCCCGGTCGTCCGGCGGCAGGTCCTCGGGGATGATGATATTCATCGGCCGGCCGACGACCTCGGACAGCTTGTACCCGTAGAGACGTTCGGCGCCTTTGTTCCAGGTGAGGATGTTGCCGTCGAGATCGCGGCTGATGACGGCGTCGTCCGTATGTTCGACGATCGACGTCAGGATCTGCTGGATGACGCTCGGCTGGGGCGGGCCCGCCGGCGCCGTCTTCCCAACCCGCTTGCCTGTAGGACGCTTGGCCATATAAACGCGACATCATAATGACAGATTTGGGTTCGGGCCACAGGCAGGGTGCACAGTGTCGGGGCGGCCAGATTCGAACTGGCGACCTCACCGACCCGAACGGTGCGCGCTACCAGGCTGCGCCACGCCCCGACACTGTGCACGGTTTCCTAACACCCGCCGACTCTTGGCAGTATTAATGATACTAGACGACGGGTTCTAGACGACGAATTTGCCGTTCTTCTGGAGCAACTTGCCGTCCACGGTAATCTTCCCGCCTTTCCGCAAGTCGGTGATCAGGTCCCAGTGAATCGCGCTGCGGTTCTTGCTGCCAGTCTCCGGATATCCGGCTCCCAGCGCCATATGCACCGTCCCGCCGATCTTCTCGTCCAACAAGACCTGGTGGGTGTATTTGGTAATCGAATAGTTGGTACCGATCCCGAGTTCGCCGAGGCGCTTCGCGCCGGGGTCGATGCCGAGCGCCTTGCGAAGCGAAGCTTGGTTCTGCTTGGCGGTGGCTTCGACGACCTTGCCCTTCTTGAATACGAGCCGGATGCCGCTGATGGGCCGGCCGTGCCGGGAAGCCGGCAGGTTGAACGCCACCACGCCGTCGACCGACTGCTCCTCGGGTCCGGTAAAGAACTCGCCGTCCGGCATATTGCTTTCCCCGACTGCCGGTACGAACGTCCGGCCCCTGATTCCAAGCGTGATATCCGTCCCCGGTCCTTCGATGTGCACCTTTTTCTTACCCTCAATCCACTTGCTGAGACGCAGGGTCTGCTTCGCGTTCCGCTTCCAGGCGTTGACCGGGTCGCGGCCGGTCGCCAGACAGGCCTTGAAATAAAAATCGGCGTACTCCTCGAGGCTCATCCCGGCTTTCGACGCGTACGCCTTGGTCGGGAACATGGTCAACACCCAACGCAGATCGCCGGTAGCGGAACGCTTCATCATCGTGTGCTTGACCCGCCGGCTGGCGTCTTGGGCATGGGTCTGCCTGTCCAATGAGACGCTCGTTAATTCGGACGGGTTGGTCTCCGCCATTACCTGAAAGAGGCAATCGGCCTTCTCGTAAATCCATTTCTTGGTCGGTGGAATCCAGGCGAGTTGGGTCTTGGAGGCGTGCTTGTACAACAGCGCAGCCTGGCCCTCGAGCGCCAGATTGACTATCACATGGCCGCCCGCCTTCACCGCCTCTTCATAGATGGCTTGGAGCAGCGGTTCGCCGTGCTTGTTGCCGGAAAGCACGCAGACGTCATCCCGTTTGACGCGGATCGAGTGGTGCACCAGGATCTGGGCCAGAGCGGTGACTCGCGGATCTTTCAGCATCGCTGTCTTCGTTTCGCCATATACTTAACCTTAGTGGCAAAGACGAAGAGCTTCAAAGTAGAAGTACAGGAAATCGTCCGCCGGATTCCCCGCGGGCGGTTGATGAGCTATGGCCAGATCGCGACGCTGCTCGGTCATCCGCGGCGGGCGCAGGCGGTCGGGTTCGTGGCACACTACGGCGATGCCGACCTGCCCTGGCACCGCGTAGTGAACCGGCACGGCCGGATGGCGCCTGGCTATCCCGGCGGGATGCCGGCGCACCGGGCAGCGGTCGAGTCGGAAGGAATCGCCGTGGATCCGAAGGAATTCACCTGCGACATCGAACGGTACCGCTGGTGGCCGCCGGAGCGCTGACCGGCTTACGATTCTTCGGGCAGTTTGCCGTCCCACGAAATATAACGTTGGGACATTGTGACAACCTTGGCTAGCACTAGTGACGTTTCCCTGGGATTACCTTCGACGGCATACTCGATGGCTCCAGGGTTGTTCTCGTACGTACTCGGAGCAAGGTTGGCTAGCTGAAGAGCGGCCTCATCATAGAGACGTTTGCCGAAAAACGCCCGGGCCGCTTCCAGTTTAAGATCATCGTGGAGACAGTATTCCTCTCCCCAATCACGATAGAACAGGTTCGGGAAACCCGGGTCGTCAGCGTCCGGCACCGGCTCCCGACGACGAGGAATCAACGAGATCAGGCGAACGGCCTCGAAGATATCGTCACGAGTCCCGCGACGCAGCGAATGACGGATCTGCTGTGCCCGTTCTTCAACCGGCAGCTCGGTAAAAGGAAGTTTCTCCGCTTCAGTCATAACGAATCAGGATACCCTCGACGAACGGATCAGGTCAATGTCTGCTTCGCCGCCAGCAGCGCGTCGCGGAGTCGCTCGATGTCGCCTTCATCCGTATAAATCCCGAAGCTGGCCCGGGCGCTGGCCTCGATGCCAAGCTGGCGGTGCAGCGGATGCGTGCAGTGCCGGCCGGAACGGATCGCGATGCCGTCGTGGTCGAGGCTCGTCGCCAGGTCGTTCGGGTGTACGCCGTCCATCGTGAACGCGACGAGTCCGACCCGGTCCTTCGCGTCGGCCGGCCCGAGGATCCTGATGCCGTCGATGCCGCTGACGACCTCAAGGGCCTTGGCGGTGACCGCTTCCGCGTGCGCGCGGACGTCCCGCATGCCGACCTTCTCCAGATACTCCAGCGCCGCGGCCAGGCCGAGTACTCCCGCCGTATGCGGCGAGCCGGTCTCGAACTTCGCCGGCGGATCGGCGAAAGCCACCTCCTCGAACGTCACTTCCTTGACCATCCCGCCGCCGCCGAAGACCGGGCTCATCCCTTCGTACAGTTCCTGCCGCGTCCATAGCACGCCGATACCGGTCGGGCCGTAGCACTTGTGGCCGCTGAACGCATACCAGTCGACGCCGAGTTCCTGCACGTCGACCGGCAGTCCCGGTGCCGCCTGGGCTCCGTCGACAAGTATCTTCGCCCCCGCCTCGTGTGCCAACGCCGCCAGCTCCGCGACCGGATTGACCGTGCCGAGCACGTTCGAGGCGTGGGTCACAGCGACGAGCTTGGCGTCAGGTAGCTTCCGCTTGAAGTCGGCGAGATCCAAGGTCCCCGAACCGGTCAGTTCAGCGAAGCGGAGCTCGAGCCCGAGCTTTTTCGCCAGCATCTGCCACGGGACCAGGTTTGAATGATGCTCCATCACGGTCAGCAGGACCGCGTCACCCTTCTTCAGATTCCCGAATCCCCAAGCGACAGAAGCCAGGTTGATCGCCTCCGTGGCGTTCTTGGTGAAGACGATTTCCGACGGGTCCGCCACGCCAATAAACGAGGCGACAGTCCGCCGCGCGGCTTCGTATTCCTTGGTCGCCGCTTCCGCCGACGCATACAGTCCCCGGCCGACCGGCGCGTACCGTTCGCGATAGAACCGATCCATCGCCTCAAGCACGGCCGCCGGTTTCTGCGTCGTCGCAGCCGAGTCCAGATAGACGGGTCCGGCGGAGAGCGCCGGGAAGTCGGTCCGCACGTTCGCGAGGTCGGGCATACGGCCATTCTAACGGCCGGTGCACACGCTCGCTTGACGCCTCCCGGGTCCGGCGGTAGGATTTCCCGTTAGTCATGGAAGGCATGGGAAATCCGAGATACCCCGTGAGAGACGGTCGGCCCGTCCGGAGCGCCGAGGAACTGCGCACCGACGAGCATTCTATCGGCGCGGACGTGCCGCACGCCATCATGTTGCGAGACGGCTTCGTCGATGACGCGGTGGAGGTCCTGGATCCGGCAATTGTCGACGACCACCCGACGGTCGATCGCGCCGTAGAGGCACTGGGCCTGCGGTGCGACTACGGGGAAAATACGACCGAGACGGTCGCGCGATGCCTGCGAGAAAGGCAGGCCGAACTCGAGGCAGCCGGGTTCGCCGCGATTACCAAGGACAGGATCAGCGACCGGACCCTGGAGAACATCGACGGCCTGGGCGCCGAGGATCGGGAGCTGCTGACGAGTTACGTCGTGTGCGGCTGTCCCGACTTGAGCGACAAGGATGAGTTGGCGGGTTGGGTCGACAGCGTCAAACCGGAGGAAATCGAGGCGCATCGGCTCGGACTGCGGCGGTCGGCGCGCCGGCTGGCCGTGGCGCTGGGCTACTGACGGCCGTCAGTAGCCGTAGTTGTAGTTCGGAACGGTGGTCGACGCGTCGCCGCCGATGACCGAGCTGACGATCGCCGCGAAAACGCCCAGGGCCAGCAGGGCCAGAATCAGTATCCAGAACAGCACGCCGATCACGATGACCGCGATCTCGCCACTGCCGTACTTGGCTTCCAGCGCCTTGCCGCCGGTCTTCTTGTCCCAGTACTCGTTCAGCTTGCCGACGGCGACTCCCCAAAGCACGAGGCTGACGATGCCGGATACGAAGTTCACGATCGGGATGATCCCCAGGATGACCGGGGCCAGTACGAACCAGACGGCCGGGAATCCGCCGAGTCCCTGCTCCTTGTGCAGCAGGGCGATGTCCCGGTACATGCCGTAGACGATCAGGAATCCCAGTACGGCCGCGGCGATAAGCAGCGGGATGCCGATGACGATGAGCGAGAGCGGGATGCCCGCCACCGCCAGGGCCAACGGTCCGAACAGCTGGGCCGCCGGACTTTGCTTGATCCAGCGTTTCTCGCCGAGTTCGCTATCGAGTTTTTGACGGGTGACGTAGAACCAGTAGAACGCGTACAAACCGGACGTGATAATGTCGAATCCGATTACCCGCAGTACGCTGCGCTTCACGGCTGTGCCTTCGGTCGCTGTGCCTTCGGCCATGGACCCTCCCCTTGGGGTTAGTTGCTTACGCCGTCACCATACCGTCGCGGGCAAGCGGCCGCAACCGCCGCCTGCCGGCCAGCTCGGGCGGCCCCGGCGGCGGTCGCCTAACCGTGGATGCCCTTGAACGAGCTCTCGACCACCGACCAGTCCATGTTTTCCAGGAACGCATCGATGTACTTCGGACGTGCGGTCGAGAAGTCGGCCATGTAGGCGTGCTCGTAGACATCGAGCGCGACGACCGGATGCGCGTTCCAGATCGGGAACGTGTCCTGGGCGTCCCCGATACAGTTATAGAGCGCTTGACAGTCGTCGTCCCAAATGGTCCAGGCCCAACCACGACCGGCCATGCCGGAGGCGGCCAAGTCCTTCAGGTATTCGTCCCACGAACTGAAATCCTTTTCTATCTGTTTCTTGAACTCGCCCTCTATCGCTCCGCCATCCCCACCCAAGTGGCCGAAATAAATCTCGTGGTTCTTGATGCCGCCCAGTGCGAACGTGGCGGTCATCTGGGCGGACCGGTAGGCCGACCCAATCTGGTTGGCGTCCTCGCGGCTCGCCTCGGCCTTTTCTTTCATCGCCTTGTTGAATGCGGCCACGTACTTCTCGTACAGCCCGTAGTGGGCGCGGCTGGTGTCCTTCGAGATGCCCGTCAGCTTGTCGAGCTTCTCGTCGTACGGCTGGGCTTGGTAGTCGGCCATGTGGTTCCTCCTCCGGTTACGTGGGTTACTTCTTCCAGGTCCGCTCGGGCGCCTTGGCTTGATGGTTCACCGTCCGGGCGAGCACGAACAGGAAGTCGGACAGCCGGTTGAGGTACATCAGGCTGGCCGGGTTGGCACCCTCCTTCTCGGAGAGTTCCGCCAGGCGGCGTTCCGCGCGGCGGCAGAGCGCCCGGGCGAAGTGCAGCCGGGCGCCGGCCTGCGTACCGCCGGGGAGGATGAACGCCGTCAGCGGCGGCACGTCCTGCTCGAACGAGTCGATCCACCGCTCCAGCGTTGCCACGTGCATCGGGTTCACCCGCAGCGAGTCGTCGATCATCTTCTTGGCCTTGGTACCGCCTTCGGCGACTTCCGCGCCGATGTTGAAGAGCAGGTTCTGCACCTCGGTCAGCGGCCCGGTGATGTCCTTCTGCTTGATTTCCGACAACGCCAGCCCGAGCACCGCGTTCAGCTCGTCCAGCGTCCCCACCACGTCCAATCGCACCTTGTGCTTGGGGATCCGCTGTCCGCCGTAAAGGCTGGTCAGGCCCTGGTCGCCGGTGCGGGTGTAGATGCGGGGCATGGGTTCAGTATACGCACTATACTGAGCCGGTATGGACGCGCTCGAGATCACCGACCTCAAGAAGACGTACCGTAAAGGACCGGAGGCGCTGAAGAGCGTGGACCTGACGATCAAGAAGGGCGAGTTCTTCAGCCTGCTCGGGCCGAACGGCGCGGGCAAGTCGACGATGATCCACTGTATCACCGGCCTCGCGGTGCCGAGCTCGGGCGAAATCAAGGTCTTCGGCAAGGACTCGCAGAAGGACTACCAGCAAGCCCGGCAGGCGGTGGGTCTCTCGCCGCAGGAAGTGATGAGCCTGGACTGGTTCCTGAACGTCGAGGAAACGCTCGACTACCACGGCGGCTACTACGGCATGCCGAAGCGGCGGCGGCAGCGCCGGGTGAAGGAATTACTCAAGGCGTTCTCGCTCGAGGACAAGCGGACCGCCAGCGTGCGGGCGCTGTCCGGCGGGATGCGGCGGCGGCTGGTGATCGCGCGGGCGCTGATGCACAAGCCGAGGATGCTGATCCTGGACGAACCCACCGCCGGCGTCGACGTGGAGCTCCGGCTCGAGCTCTGGCATTACATGAAGCGGATCAACCGGCAGGGCACGACGATCCTACTCACCACCCATTACATCGAGGAAGCCGAACAGCTGGCCAGCCGCGTCGCGCTGATCAACCACGGCGAGATCATCGACATCGGCACGGTCCCGGAGCTCAAGAAGCGGCACAAGAAGAAGACGCTCGAGGACGTGTACCTGAAGGTCGTCGGCCGCGAGGAACTGGCCCGCGGCGCCAAGCAAGAGGTCCGGGCGGCGAAGCAGGAGGGATTCTGATGGCAGCCTGGACCACCAGGCTGGGGATCGGCTTCCGGCGGGAGTTCAACCGCTACTGGAGCATCAAGCGCCAGACGCTGCTCACCCCGATCATGGAGACGTTCCTCTACATCTCCGTGTTCGGCGCGGCGCTCGGCAGCCGGGTCGGCAACCTGGAAGGGTTCGACTACATCGTGTTCATCCTGCCCGGTCTGGTGATGATGGCGTTCGCCCTGAACGCATTCGAGAACAACGCGTCATCCCTGTTCCAGCAACGGTTCATGCGGGCGATCGAAGACCAGTTGGCCTCGCCTTTGCACAACCTGGAGCTACTCGGTGCGTACGCGCTCGGCGGCCTGGTCCGGGGCGCGATGATCGGCGGCACGGTGCTGCTCACCGCGAGCTTCCTGGTCGACCTGCCGGTCGAGGATCCGCTGCTTCTGCTCTGGTGCTTCTTCGCGATCGGCGGGTTCTTCTCGCTGTTCGGGGTGTTGATGGGCGTGCTCTCGGACACGTTCGACCAGATCAGCCTGTACCGCAGCTTCATCCTGCAGCCGCTGATCTTCATCGGCGGCGTGTTCTACTCGACCTCGCTCCTGCCCGAACCGTTCCAGACGATCTCGCACTTCAACCCGATCTTCTACATGATCAACGCCGTCCGGCACGGGTTCCTGGGGGCGTCCGACGTGGACCCGTACTTGTCGCTCTGGATCGTCTCCGGCGCCGTGGCCGTGCTGTTCGGCATCGTCTACTGGATCTTCAAGACGGGCTACAAGCTGCGGTTCTGACGCAGAGCCGCCAGGCGGCTACCGCTTCCACCACGGCGACACGTCGTCGTCGCGGACGAAGATGATCGCGCCGATCATGCCGGTGCCGATCAGGTAGAGCACGGTGCCGACGAGCAGCAGGTCGAACCAGACCGTCGCGGGCGCCGCCCCGAACGCCTGCAGCGTGACCAGCGCCGCGACCAGGTTCGACAAGATCAGGAACGCCAACGCGAACCGCTTGCTCCGGCTGTACACCCGCGCGATCAGCCACCAGAGAATCGCCGACGCCACGACGATCCCGGGCAAGGCGGCCAACAGTACGAACAGCGCGACGGATCGGTCGGACGTGGTCGGGTGCAACAGGAGTGTCGTGAACAGGGGCGCCGCCGCGGCCAACAGGCCCAGCTGCCAAGCCAGGTACTCCCGCCAATCGGCGCGGCCGTTCAACAGGTCGACCCGCACCGAGCCGATCCGGAGCAGCGTGAGCGTCGGGTGTTTGGCGCGTTCGGGCCTTCTTGCCATGACAGCGTCATAGTACCGGAACACGAAACCACGACGTAGGTTTCGCCGGCCGGGCGGCTATCCTTGCAGGCTCGCTAACAGCTTCCTGATTTCCGCAGCGCCGGCCGGCTCGCCCTCGTATCCTTCCGGCTTGTCCATCAGGATTTCCCGCCGGGCCAGCTGGACGGTGCTCTCGGTCATCACCATCATCCCGCTGGCGCCGCGCGACTTCTCTCCGGCCCGTCGCGCTTCGTCAGGCGAGAGGTTCCGGTGCAGCTCGAACTTGCGCACCTCCCCGGACGGCAATTCGGCTTCGTAGACGGTCGCCCCGTCTTGGTACTCGCCGGTCTCGGCATCCGGCACCAGCATGCTGACCTTGTCGAGCTTGCGGTCACCGGATTGCGGATCCTCGGACAGCTCGACTTCCACGTAACTGAACCGGCCGTCGTCCAGCAGTTCCGGGAGTTGCCGTACGTCGACATCGAGATGCTCGTACGCCACCGCGCGTTCGCCGTGGAATACGAACCGGTCGGCCAACGCACCGCGGAACTCCGCGTATGCCTCCTCGCGCTCGGCGGGAGTTTCCCGTTCGGCGGGGTCCGGTTTGGATTTTTCCTCGGATGCCATGATCGAATCCACGTTCGAATGGATTGGAGGATAATACCATAACTAAGCTCCTTTTTCAATACGTGGCTCCGGAGGTCGGATTCGAACCGACGACCTTCGCATTAACAGTGCGCTGCTCTACCGCTGAGCTACTCCGGAAAGGCGCCCGACGGCGCATCTAAAAGTATAATGACCTCATGCACGAAACACACACCACGGCGGCGCGGCCGGACTCGCGCAGACGCCGCGGGACGAAGCGGCAATACCTGACGGTCGCGGTGGTCGCGGTCGGCCTGTCGCTGTTGCTCTCGCCGCCGCAAGGACCGGCGGGCGCGCCGGAAACAGCGGTCGCCGACTCCGACCTCCCGACCATCGAATCACAACAGGACCTGACCATCCGGATCGCCCAGAACCTCGGTGACGGTCGGATCGGGATCGCCGCCCGCGACCTGGAGAGCGGCGAGGAGTTCCTGCTCGGCGCGGACCGTGTCTACGACGCCGCCTCGACCACCAAGCTGGTGATCGTCGGGTTCATGTACCACGAGGCGTCCAACAACCGGTTCGACCTTGGTGAAGTCCTGACGCTGGCGCCGGACGAGATCCAGCGCTACGGTACCGGCGTGATCCAGAACCGCGGCGCACCGCACCGTTACAGCTGGCGGGAGCTGGCCGCGCTGATGATGGAGAAGTCGGACAACACCGCGGCGTACGTCTTGGCCGCGCGGCTCGACAAACAGAAACTCCAGCGGTTCGCGGACGAGCAGGGTCTGGCGGACACGTCGATTGAGGACAACACCACCACGCCGCGCGACATGCTGCGGTTCATGGACCGCCTGCAGCGCGGGCAACTGGCCGACGAGTCCCTGACCGAGGAATTGATCGGCATCCTCGATGACAGCGAGTTCGAGGAACGCCTGCCGGCGCTGCTGCCGGAGGAGGCCGAGGTCTTCCACAAGACCGGCGACGCGTTCAACGGCGGGCAGCACGACGTCGGCATCGTGCGGTACGGCGGCAAGTCGTACGCCGTGGCGATCTTCACCGAAGGCGTTCCCGGCGACGTCGACACGAAGCGCCGCAAGATCGCCGAAGCGTCCCGCGACATCTTCGCGTACTATCGGAACCGTTGAAATAGTTGACAACCATGAGATTATTAGCTACAATGGTGCGCCATGCGAAGAACCCGCGCCATCGAGAACTACGAACGCCCCGACCACGGGGCGTTTTTTGAACCCGAGAGACCGCGGCAGAATCCGGAGCCGCGGGACGAGCACGAACGGGACAGGGAAACGCTCGACCACGAGGTCGGTCTCGCGGAAATCACCGCGCTGACCGCCGGCGAGATCGACCTGACGGAACATCCGAGCGGGGAGATTCCCGTCGACAGCGGCGCGACGGAACTGCTCGCGGGACTGGAACACTTCGCCGAGCCGCATTCCCTGGCCGCGGCAATCGAAATCACCCGACTGGCCGCGGACGAGTTCGGCGGCGGCGAGCCCAGAATCGACTGACCGGACGGGCCTTAGCCCAGGAAGTCCTTGAGCCGGCCGGTGTCCTGCTTCTTCTTGAGCTTGTTGAGCGCCTTGGCCTCGATCTGCCGGATGCGCTCGCGGGTGACGCCGAACTCGGAACCGACCTCCTCCAGCGTGTGCGTCTTGCCGGAATCCAGCCCGAACCGCATCTTCAGGATCTTCTGCTCGCGCGGCGTCAGCTCGCCGAGCACCTTCCGCATCGAGTCCTTCATCAGCTGGGTGGCGGCTGAGTCCTCGGGGCTCTCGGTGTCCTCGTCGAGGATGAAGTCGCCCAGCCGCGAGTCCTCCTCCTCGCCGACCGGCGCCTCCAGCGAGACCGTCTCCTGCGAGATCTTCAGGATGTGCTGGACCTTCTCGACGTCGATCTCCATCTCCGCGGCGATCTCCTCGGGCAGCGGCTCGCGACCGAGGTCTTGGACCAGTCGGCGCTGGGTCCGGACGAGTTTGTTAATTGTCTCCACCATGTGGACCGGGATCCGGATCGTCCGGGCCTGGTCCGCAATGGCGCGGGTGATCGCCTGGCGGATCCACCAGGTCGCGTAGGTCGAGAACTTGTAGCCGCGCTTGTAGTCGAACTTGTCGACGGCACGGAGGAGGCCCGTGTTGCCCTCCTGGATCAGGTCCAACAGCGGCAGCCCGCGGCCGATGTACTTCTTGGCGATCGAGACGACCAGCCGGAGGTTGGCTTCGGCTAGCGCGTCGTGCGCCGACTTGTCGCCTTTCTCGATGCGCTTGGCCAGCCGGACCTCGTCGTCCTTGGTCAGCAGCGGTACCCGGCCGATCTCGCGGAGGTACATCCGGACCGAGTCGTCCTGGATGTCGCTGGTCTCCTCTTCCTCGTGGTCGATGTCCTTCTCGGT
>JBBDZG010000020.1:0-18899 GCA_040900285.1 Patescibacteria group bacterium
CCGACCGGCGTCGGCAAGACCGAGCTGGTGAAGGTCCTGGCGCGCGAGGTGTTCGGTTCCGAGGACAACCTGATCAAACTCGACATGTCGGAGTTCATGGAGCGGCATAACGTCTCACGGCTCGTGGGCGCGCCGGCAGGGTACGTCGGTTACGAGGAGGGCGGCAAGCTCACCGAGCAGATCCGGCGGAACCCGTACTCAGTGATCCTGCTCGACGAAGTCGAGAAGGCGCACCCCGAGGTCTTCAACCTGCTGCTGCAGATCCTCGAGGACGGCCAACTGACGGATGCCAAGGGTCGCGCGATCGACTTCCGGAACGCGATCATCATCCTGACGTCGAACGTCGGAGCGCAGGAGCTCCAGAAGACGGCCCAGCTCGGCTTCCGCGTCACCGATGACGCGTCCGAGGCGTCGCTGGAACAGCGGTACGAGGAGATGAAACAGCGCGTCCTCGAGCAGCTCAAGGACAAGTTCAAGCCGGAGTTCCTGAACCGGCTCGACCAGATTGTCGTGTTCCGGCCGCTGACCAAGGAGCTGGTCGGCAAGATCGTCGACTTGCAACTGACCGAGCTGGCGACGCGTCTCAAGGAGCATGACCTCAAGATCTCCGTCGACGCCAAGGCCAAGGCCGAGCTGGTAGAGCGCGGGTTCGACCCGCAGTACGGCGCCCGGCCGGTCCGGCGCGCGATCCAGAACGACATCGAGGATCCGCTGGCCGAGAAGTTGCTGGTCGGCGAGGTCAAGGACGGCGACCGCGTCCGGATCGGGTTTACGAAGGACGCCTTTACGTTCGTGGCGAGCCGCTCCACGAAGCGCTCGACGGCCAAGAAGTAGCGGGAGCAAGCAAACGTCCTAAGGTACACTGGATTCGTGGACCGGGACGCGATCCAGCTCATCATTTTCATCGGCCTGCTGACGGCGTTGGCGCTGGTTGTCACCCGCGGGATCGTCCGGTCGCACACCAGGGCGCTGCTGACCACGTTCGTCGGGGTATTGGCGGGTCTGGTGGTGGGAGCGCTGCTCTCGTTGCCGCTGGCCACGCTTCCGGCGCCGTACGGTACGGTGCTGCCGGTCGCGGTGGCGCTGATCACCGTGGCGATGTTCGGCACGCTGTTCGCGGCCCGGGGCTCGCTGTTCGTCTCGTTCCTGTATCAGGCGGTCACCGGGCGCGGCACGCCGTCGGGCCGCGAGATCGTCGTGGACACCAGCGCGATCATCGACGCCCGGGTCCTGGACGTCGCCAACGCGGGCTTCCTCACCGGCACGCTGCTGATCCCGCGAATCGTCCTCGAGGAGCTGCAGCACATCGCGGACTCGTCCGATCCGCTGCGCCGGGCCAAGGGCCGTCGGGGGCTCGAGGCGCTGACCGCGCTGGAGAAGCACTCCGAGGTCCTGGTCGAGATCGTCGAGGTCACCGGACGGGTGAAGGCGGTCGACAGCAAGCTCGTGGAAATCGCCAAACGACGCAAGGCGGCGATCATGACGACCGATTACAACCTGAACCGTGTCGCTGAGGTCGAACGGGTGCCGGTACTCAACGTGAACGAACTGGCCGGCGCGCTGCGGCCGTCGGTGCTCCCGGGAGAGGAGCTCGAGGTGAAGGTGGTCGGCAAGGGCAAGGAGAAAGGGCAAGGTGTGGGCTATCTGCCCGACGGCACGATGATCGTCGTCGAGAACGGAGACAAGCTGGTCGGCAAGGAAATCACCACCGAGGTCAGCCGTTCGCTCCAGACGGTGGCCGGGAAGATGATCTTCGTCAGTCCGAAGAAGGTGAAACAGCCGCGGCAGCGCTAGGGCGCCGACCTTCCGTGTCGTAGGCGTCTCGAATTTCCTCAAGGGTTTCGAGTAATGCAACCGTATCCCGCGGGGCATGGTGCGTGAGCATCCCGCCCAGCTCATCAGCGACTTGCTTCAGTGCGGTTTGGTGGCCGTAGAAGCCGACGCGCTCGAAGTACGCCTCGTCGAACTGACGCACGAGACCGTACTTTACGCCGTGTATCGCCAACCGGTCCCTGGCCCGGGCCTGTGCGATACAATCACCGGCGACCGCCGTTTCAACGTCGGCCGCTATTCTCGCGCCCAGATTGGTAAGGTATCCCATGACCGGTCCGTCAGACCGCAGATGCCGGAAGTGCCGCGGACGCAGCTCGTCCGGAGTTTCCGGCTGATCGACGCCCGATTCGGCGCGGCCGCTCCGGCCGGTCATACCCGCACCGTCGTATATCTCAGCCAGGGACGCTCCGACGTCCTCGGGCAGAAAACCGTCCTCTCTGTCTCGTGTATCGCTCACCTGATCACCTAGCCGGTGAGTATACTGAGAATCAGGCCGGTCATCAATCTTGCCAAGCGATTTGGCCTTCCGTAGGCTGGAAATCGGAAACGAATCCATGAATCCCCGCGTCGTCGCAGCAGCCCTGATCGTTCTTGCCGTCGGAATCGGTACGGCGTTGTTCGTGAGCCAGAACAACGACGACGAGGTCATTCCAAAGCCGGCCCCCACGGCGACGCCGGCCGGACAGGCTTCGCCGGACCAGGCGGCTGACCGGCCCGCGATCACCGTCGTGCTTACGGAAGAGGGCTTCTCGCCCACGACGGTTACGGTCGACGCCGGCGGTCCGGTGGAATTCCGCAACGCGAGCGGCAGACCGGCGATCGTCGCCAGCGACCCGCACCCGCAGCACACGGGCTTGAGCGGGCTGGAGTCGGACACCTTGTCGGACGGCGAATCCTACACGTTCACGTTCGAGCGGTTCGGCACGTTCGGGATCCATAACCACCTGAACCCGTCCCAGACCGCCGAGGTGATCGTCCGATGAACGTCGTGAAGGATCTTCCGATCGGCAACCCGCCGGACGAGATCAACGTGTTCATCGAGATTCCGCGGGGATCGAAGAACAAGTACGAGGTCGACAAGGACACGGGACTGGTCACGCTGGACCGTGTGCTGTACAGCTCGTACGCCTACCCGGTGGACTACGGCCTGCTGCCGCAGACGCACTGGCACGACGACGACCCGCTTGACGCCCTGATCATCAACACCGCCGAGCCGTACTATCCCGGCGTGGTGGTGCCGTGCCGGCCGATCGCGGTCATCCGGATGGTCGACGACGGCGATAAGGACGAGAAGATCGTCTGCGTTCCGCAGGACGACCCCAGGCTGGCGCAGCTGAAAGGTAAGGGCGACATCGCTCCGCACGTCTTGAAGGAGCTCACCGACTTCTACGAGAACTACAAGAAGTTACAGGGCAAGGAAGCGAAGATCGAGGGAATCGACGACATCGCGGCCGCCAAGCAGGTCATCCAAGAGGCCGTCGAGCTGTATCGGAAAGAATCCGGGAAGTAGTCTCGGATGGCGCGGAAGCTTCCGCGTTCGTTCTATGCCCGGCCCACGTTGACGGTGGCTCGGGACCTGCTGGGCAAACGCCTGGTCCGGCGGTATCGGGGCAGGCGCCTCTCCGGCGTTATCGTGGAAACGGAAGCGTACATGGGTCCGGAAGACGTCGCCTCGCACGCCCGGCACGGGGAGGCCTCGAAGGCCGCACCGATGTTCGGCGAACCGGGGCACGCGTACATCTACTTCACCTACGGTATGCACTACTGCATGAACTGTGTGACCGAGCCGAAGGGGTCGGGGACCGGAGTGCTGGTCCGAGCATCGGAACCGGTAGAGGGGATTGCGGCCATGCGCCGGAACCGCCGCCGCCGGAGCGTGCATCTGAAAGCGCTGCCGGACCACGGACTGACCAACGGTCCGGCCAAGCTCTGCCAGGCGTTGGGGCTGGACAAGCGCCTGAACCGGGAAGACCTGCTGGGCGATACGTTGTGGGTAGAGAACGCTCCGGACATCCCGTCGCGCAAGGTCGGAAAGTCGTCCCGCGTCGGCATCCGCCGCGGGCGCGAGCATCACTGGCGATTCTATCTCGAGGACAGCCCGTTCGTCTCGGCGCATCCGAGGTATTGATCCGACGTACCGCTGCTACGCGAACGTTTGACGGTACTGGTCGTCCCGCAGGTAACCGAGCGGATTGCCCGGTACCGCGGCACCGCCCCCGCCGGTCGGCGACGGTTCGGGTGTGGGTTCGTCATCGCCGACGGTTACTTGCACGGAATCC
The DNA here is from genome assembly GCA_040900285.1 of Patescibacteria group bacterium. Taxonomy (GTDB): domain Bacteria; phylum Patescibacteriota; class SICC01; order SICC01; family SICC01; genus JALYJZ01. Next base: position 4,113 of record JBBDZG010000020.1, read on the forward strand.
GTGGCCGTCTCAGCGTCGCCGGAATCGCCGAAGTCCAGGCCGTGGCTCCTGATCCAAGCCTGCACCGGTTGCTCCCAATTCGGGTTGTTCGGGCGTTCGCTATGCAAGCCTCCCTCGCCGCTGATGCTGTCGCCGCAGTCGTTGCTGCGCGCCGTCGCGGTAATCGTGTGTGACCCGTCGCCGAGCGTCGTGCTGGCCGAGAACGGCGGCGACGTGTCGGTCCCGACCACGCTGCCGTCAACGCTGAACTGCACCTGGGCGATTCCCGGGCCGTCTCCCGGGGTCGTGGCCGTCGCCGAGATAACGACGCTTCCGGAGTCGAGCTCGCCGCCGGACGGGCTGGTCAGCGAGACGCGCGGCTTGCATTCCGACGCACTGACCCCGACGCCGGCGCTGCTGCGCTGCTTGGGTGCGTTGCTGTCGGTGAAGATCTCCGCTTTGGTCTGCCGCGTGTTCTTACCGGGAAGCAAGCCCGTGAGCCGGTCGACCCGGAGCTCCTTGATACCCTCCGGCCGTTCGAACGATACGACCGGTTCGTCCGCCAGCACGCGCGTCATGAAGTCGTGCCAGATCGGTGCCGCCGCCCGGCTGCCGCCCGCTTCGTTCATCGGCGTGTTGTCGTTATTGCCGACCCAGACGCCCGCCGACAGCTGGGGTGTGAAGCCGACCGTCCACGCGTCGCGGAAGCTGTCGGTCGTCCCGGTCTTGGCGGCCGTGTCCGGCCGGCCGGGCAGCGTCAGCGGGCCGCCGCGGCCGAACTGCGGCGCCCGGGCCGGGTCGTCGGAGAGTACGTCCGAGATCTGGTACGCCAGATCCTTCGAGACCACCTCGTCACCCTTCCGGAAATCACCAGTGATGTCCTCGGTGACATCCTTGTCGTTCCGGTCGGTCACCTTGAGGATCGCCGTGGCGGTGGTGTGGGTCCCGTTGGGATTGCTCCGGCGCACGGCCGCCACGCCCTGGTTAGCGATGACGTTGTACGCCGACGTCAGCTCGAGCAATTTCACCTCGCCGCCGCCGAGCACCAGCGAGTCGCCGTAGCGGTCGGGATCGTTCAATGTGGTGATTCCCATCTCGTGCGCCAGGTCGGTGGCCGTCCGCACGCCGATCAGGTCCAGCACCTTCACGGCCGGGACGTTCAACGACTGCTGCAGGGCGTCCCGGGCATTGACCGGTCCGCGGAACGTACGGTCATAGTTGTTCGGCGAGTATCCGCCGCCGAAGTCGGTCTTCACGTCCCAGAGCAACGTGGCGGGGTTCATCGCCAGCGGCTTTTCCAGATTCGAGAGCTGTCCTTTCTTGAACGCTGCCAGATAGACGACCGGCTTGAACGATGAGCCCGGCTGCCGGTTGGCGGTGGTCACGTTCACGTTGCCGTCGCCCGCCGTGTCGAAGAAATCGACGCTACCGACCATCGCCTCGATCTGTCCGGTCTTCGGGTTGACCGCGGTCAAGCCGGCGTTCGAAGCCCCGTACAAGCCGAAGTTCCCGTGGGCCTGGGTAATCACGTCCTCGGCAATCTCCTGCTTGCCCGGGTCGAGCGTCGTGATGACCCTGTAGCCGCCCTCCTGGATCGCCTTCACGCCGAGTTCCCGCTCCAACTGCTGCCTGACGTAGAACACGAAGTGCGGCGCCTTGATGTCCTCGCCGCGGGCTGCCGCGAACTGCAGGCCGTTCTTCACGGCCGCGACGCCCCGGTCGTATGCCGCCTGGTTGACGTACTGCTCGTCTTTCATCTGCTCAAGCACGAACAGCGTCCGCTCCCGGAGCCGCTCCTTGTCGCCGATGTACGGTGAGTACAGGCTCGGTGCCTGCGGCAGGGCCGCCAGGGTCGCGCACTCGGGCAGCGTCAGCTGCCGTGCCGGTTTGGCGAAGTAGGTCTGCGAGGCGGCCTCGATGCCGTAGGCGTTGTGGCCGTACGGGATCTCGTTCAGGTACAGCTTCAGGATCTGATCCTTCGAGAACATCTGCTCGATCTCCAGCGACAGGATCAGTTCCTTGGCCTTGCGGGTGTAGGTCCGTTCCGGGGAGAGCAAGGCGTTCTTCACGAGCTGCTGGGTGATCGTCGAGCCGCCTTGGCTGGTCTGGCCGAACTCGAGGTTCACGAGCAACGCCCGGGTCACGCCGCGGGGGTCGAGCCCCTGGTGCTTGTAGAAGCTTTTGTCCTCGGTGGCGACGGTGGCGTCCTTGATGCACTTCGGCATGTTACTGAAGAGGATCCGCGTCCGGTTCTTCTCACCGCGGATCTTGTACAGCAACGTCTTGCCGTCGCGGGCGTACACCGAGGTCGCCTCCGCCCGGGCGTCGTTCACGCGGCCGGGCAGGGGCAGGCCGATCGACGCGATCGCCAGGAACAGACACAACGCGAAGAAGCCGCTGGAACCGGAGAGTTTCAGGGCGCGCTTCTTCCGCCACCCCCCATCCTTGTCTTTCCAGACCGAACCACCGTCCGCGGTAAGGCGGTCCTTCGCGAAAAGGTCGACGATTGCGTTTTTTATCCTTCCCATGTACGGTGCAGCGCTAGCCATATAAGTATAGCTATAATGGGTTGGCAAGGCAGGAAAATGGCAAAGACCGCAACCAAGGCAGATTCCGGCAAGCAGGCCGACAAGGACGCGCTGATCGCGCGGCTGATCGATCGCGGCACGGACACGGTCTACCCGTCGCGTGAGGCGCTGCTGAAGCTGCTGCGCGGTCGGCGCCGGCTCAAGGTGTACCTCGGGCTCGATCCCACCTCGCCCGACCTGCACATCGGGCACATGGTCGTCCTCCAGAAGCTGCGCCACTTCCAGGAGCTCGGCCACGAGGTGATCCTGCTGTTCGGCGACTTCACGGCCCGGACCGGTGACCCGAGCGATCGGAAAGCGGCCCGGAAACCGCTGACCAAGACGCAGGTGCTCCGGAACGCCCGGGCATACAAACGCCAGGTGAAGCCGTTCCTCAAGTTCCGCGGCGCCAATCCGGCCCGCGTGGCGTTCAACTCGGAGTGGCTCGGACACATGGATTTCGGCGACGTCGCCGAATTGGCGCAGCACTTCACCGTCCAGCAACTCCTGGAGCGGGACATGTTCGAGCGCCGGATGAACCAAGGCAAGCCGATCAGCGTTCGCGAGTTCCTGTATCCGCTGATGCAGGGATACGACTCGGTCGCCCTGGGCGTGGACGTGGAAGTCGGCGCCACCGACCAGACGTACAACATGCTGCAGGGCCGGAAGCTTCTCAAGGAGTACAAAGACAAGGAGAAGTTCGTCCTGACGACGCCGATCCTGGCGGATGCCAAGGGCGTGAAGATCGGCAAGACCGAAGGCAACGCGATCGCCCTCGCCGGCAAACCCCAGGGGCTCTACGGACAGATCATGCACCTGCCTGACGAGGTCGTGGTACCGGCGTTCGAGTGGTGCACCAGCCAGCCGACGGAGACGGTCGAGGAGTTGAAACGGACATTCAAGGAGAACCCGCGCGACGCGAAGATGCGGTTGGCCAAGGCGATCGTCCTGGAGGCGCAAGGGAAGGCCGCCGCCGAGAAGGCGGAACGGGCGTTCGTCCGGGTCTTCCAGAAGAAGGAGGCTCCGAAGGGCATTCCGGCCTGGCGGGCCGAGGCGCTGGCGGTCCCGCTCTGGAAAGTGCTTAAGGAATCCGGCCTGGCCCGGAGTTCGTCCGAGGCGCACCGGTTGATCCAGCAAGGCGGCGTGCAGGTGAACGACGTCGTCCAGACGGACCCGAACGTCTCCGTGGTCGCCAGCGCGTACCCGATCATCCGGGTGGGGAAGCGGCGGTTCCTCAAGGTGACGCGCTGACGATCACGGCGCGGCCTGGACGGTATTGACATTTCACTGAAAAAGTGGTACGGTAAGGCAATTTTCTCGGAAATTTGCTATGTACGTACCACGTTCCCGAAAAACAGACATACCCATGCCGATTCCGCGCCGGAATCGCCGTCGTCCATGGCTGCTTGCGCTTGTACTGGCGGGCTTGGTCGCCTCGGCCGCGCTGAGCGCCGCTTCGCCCCGGCTGGCGATTCCCAAGGTCGCCGGCGTCTCGGCGCAAATCCAGACGCCGTTCCTGGTGGAAGTCAGCGACGGTTTCAAGAGTCGGGTGCTGCCATGGAACGCCGGCCCGATCCGGAAGAACGACGGCTCGCCGGCGGCCGGGCTCAACATGGTCAACACCGTGATCCGCCCGGACGGCACCACGGTCGTCTTCGAGCAGCGGACCGACTCCGGTGGCCTGCTGCGCGGCCAGCTGTACGCCAGTATCCTCAACCAGACCGGCACCTACACCCTCAAGGTCCACGTGTCCGGCGGCGGGCCGTTCCAGACGGACGGCTTCACGCTGACCGACCCGATCGACCTGAGCGGCAACAACACGTTCCAGGGCGACGTCGACGTGCAAGGCGACCTGACGGGCACCACGGCCTCGTTCACCGGCGCGCTCACGGCGGGCAGTCTCTCCGGCGACGGCTCGGCGCTGACCGCGTTGGCCGCCGACAACATCTTCAGCGGCACGCTGGCAGACGCCCGGCTGTCCGGCAACGTGGCGCTCAAGGACGCTGCCAACACGTTCACCGGACAGAACACGATCTCGGGCCCCGACTTCTCGAACGGCCTGACGTTCCAGAACACGACGGCCTCGTCGACGCTCTCGCCGAACGTCCGGTTCCGTGACAACCAGGGTACGCCAAAGAGTCTGTACCTCCGCAAGAACGGGGACCAGATCCTTTCGGTCTTGAACGACGCGGGGCAGGAGCGGCTGCGGTTCAACGCGTCCGGAACGGATGCGGTGGGTATCGGCGACGTCGGCCCGTCCGGACAAGGCGGCCTGAATATCAATGACACCAACCTCTACCGCTCCGCCGTCGACACGCTTAAGACGGACGATGGGTTCTACGCCGACTGGTTCAACGCCAACAACGCCGGCACCTCGGCCTGGCTGAACGTCCGGTCCGACGACGGCTCGCCGGCGATCCGCACGTACGATGCCAGTAACAACCGCGTGCTCGACGTGTCCGACACCGGCACGATTTCCTGGGGCACGACGGGCGACACCAACCTCTACCGCAACGCCGCCGACGTCCTGAAGACCGACGACAACTTCCGGGTGGGCGGGGACTTCAACGTCACCAGCTTCGCCACGTTCGACGACGACCTGATCGTGAACGGCGGCACCACCGACCTGAACGGCCCCTTGAGCGTCGACACCGCGGCGGCCGTCGACATCACCATTGACAACGACTCGAGCGCCACCAACGCGTTCTCGATTAGTTCCGGCTTCGGGACCGACCTGTTCAACGTCCACTCCGACACCGGCCGGGCTTTCTTCAAGAACACCACGGACTCCGCCACCGCCTTCCGGGTGCAGAACGCGGCGGGCACCACGAACGTCCTGACCGTGGATACGACGGGGAACGAGGTCGAGCTGGATACCTCCGGCAAACTCGTGGTCGGCGACACCAACCTGTACCGGAACGCCGCCGATGAACTGAAGACAGACGACACGTTCGTCGCTTCGGTGGCGACCACTGCCGCGGCGTTCGACCGCCTCACCACCGACGGCACGATCGTCTCGTTGCGGCAGGACGGCATCGAGGAAGGGACCATCTCCGTCGCCGGCGACCAGGTGTCGTATAACGCGTTCACCGGTTCCCACTACGCCCGGACCGGCGGTGGCGTGGAACCGGGGATGCTGGTAAGTATGACCGGTGAGAACGGCCGGCTCGGCGGCCGAGAGGATTCAGAGATCATCTACGGCGTTGCTCGAACCGCCAAGGCGAACGACCCGGCGGTGCTGGGTTCGTACCTGAGTGTCCTCAATCCGAAAGAGAAAGACGGTTCGCCGCGGCCGGAGAGCGACGACAACCCGAGCCTGGTGGCCGCGGTCGGCAACGGCGAGGTTTGGGTCGTCGAGAACGGCCGCGACCTCGAACCCGGCGACGTTCTGGTCAGCTCCGGCACGGCCGGACACGCCATGAAGGACCCCGGCACGTACGGGCGGAGCCACGTGATCGGCAAGGCGGCCGAAGCCGTGGACTGGGACGAGGTCGAGGAGACCGTCGGCGGCAAGAAGCACAAGAAAGTCTCGGTCCTGTTCGGTGCATATGATACCGGGGACGCGGGCGGTGCTCCGGCGAAGGCCGGTACGGCCGGCGCGTCGGAAGCGGCCGGTACCGACGACCTAGTCATGGTGGCTGTCCTGACGGCGCTTGGCATCGAGACGCTGCGGCTGCTGGCCCGGTCGGCCCGCCGCCGAAGGCGTCCCGCGGCGCGGTAACGGCGCGGTAGAATCAAACCGTGTCCAACATCGAACAGCAGGAAGCGTCCCTGCTCGATTCGCCGGTAGGTAACCTGCCCGGCGTCGGGCCGGCGTATGCGAAGCGGCTCGGGCGGGTCGGTGTCCGGACCGTGGCCGACCTGCTGCGGTACCTGCCGCGGCGGTACGACGACCTGCGGACGATCACGACGATTCCCGAGTTGCTGAAGGGCGGGACCCTTCCGGCGAACGCGGCGGTGACGCTCCGGGCACCGGTCAAATCGGTACGGTTCCGGCGGTTGCGCGGCCGGCGCAGCATGGTGACGGCGACGCTCGGCGACAAAGTCGCGAACCTCAAGGCGGTGTGGTGGAACCAGCCGTACCTGGCGGAGTCTCTGCAGGCCGGCAAGGAGTACGTCTTCGTCGGGAAACTGAAGACCGGGAAGTACGGCACGAACCTCCAGAGCCCGGCCGTCGAGCGGCGCACGCTGACGGGGGAGCAGACCCATTCCGGACGGTTGGTCCCGGTGTATCCGGAGACCGAGGGGCTCAGCTCGCGCTGGCTGCGGTACAAGATCCGCCCGCTCTTGCGTTACGCCGACCGGCTTCTGGAGACGCTGCCGGAGGATATCCATGGCCGGGCGGGCCTGTTGCCACTCGCCGAAGCGGTCCGGGCCGCGCACTTTCCGGACGACGAGGAAGCGGCGAAACGGGCGCGCTACCGGTTCGACTTCGAGCAGGTGTTCTACCATCAGCTGATTGCCCAGCGCCGCCGCCGGGAGTGGCGCGAAACGACCCGCGCCGCCGCGGTGCCGCCGGCCGCCGCCGCGCTGGACCGGTTCCTGAAGACCTTGCCGTGGAAGCTGACGGAGGGACAGCGGGCCGTGTTGGACGAGATCCTGGCCGATCTCGACCGCGACTGCCCGATGCTCCGCCTACTCCAAGGCGACGTCGGCTCCGGCAAGACCGCCGTAGCCGCGGCCGCGGCGCACCAGACCGCGGCCGCGGGACTCCAGACGGCGTTCATGGTACCCACCGAAGTCCTGGCCCGGCAGCACGCCATGACGCTCCGCCGATGGTTCGAGCCGCTCGGCGTGGAAGTCACGGTGCTGGTCGGCGGACAGCCGGCCGCGGAACAGGACGAGGCCCGCGTCCGGATCGCGGACGGCGCACCGGTCATCGTCGGGACGCACGCCCTGATCCAGCAGCGGGTCCGCTGGCGGCGGTTGGGGCTGGCGATCGTCGACGAGCAGCATCGGTTCGGCGTCGAGCAGCGCGCCCGGCTTCGCGACAAGCGGTTCCCCGAGACGCCGCACCTGCTCAGCATGACCGCGACGCCGATTCCTCGGACGCTGGCGCTGGTAGCGTACGGCGACCAGGACCTTTCGATCATTCCCGAACGGCCGGCGGGTCGCCCGGCCGTCGCGACGAAGGTCGTCGCCCCCGCCGGGCGGGACAAGGCGTTCGCCGCCGTCCGCGAAGAAATCGCCAAAGGCCGGCAGGCGTTCGTACTCTATCCGGTGATCTCGGACTCCAAATTCGGCCTAAAGGCCGCGGAGGAAGAGTTCGAACGGTTGGCGACGACGGTGTTCGACGGGTACAAGGTCGCACTGCTGCACGGCCGACTGCCGGCCGAGGACAAGATTCGGACGATGGACGCGTTCTCGCAAGGCGCGATCGACGTGCTGGTCTCGACGTCGGTGGTCGAGGTCGGCGTCGACGTGCCGAACGCCACGGTGATGATGATCGAGGAGGCGCAACGGTTCGGCCTGGCCCAGCTGCACCAACTCCGCGGGCGGATCGGCCGCGGTGAGCACCGATCGTACTGCTACCTACTGCCGGGCGACGGCGCGTCCGCCGACAACGACCGGTTACGGGCCATGGAACGGACCGATTCCGGGTTCGAATTGGCCGAAACCGACCTGGAGATCCGCGGCCCCGGCGAGGTGCTGGGCACCGCCCAGTCGGGGTTCGCCGTCTCGGCCGAAGGCCTGTCCGACCCGCGGCTGCTGAAATCCGCCCGCGATGCGGCGCGCGACTTGCTGCGGCGGGACTCCCGGCTCGCGTCCGTCCCGGCGCTCCGGGAACGGGTCCTCGCCGCCGCCCGCTTCGTCTAGAACCGCTTTTCAAACAAGCGACCATATGATAGATTGTTTTGGTAAGCAACCTGCCTTTGTATGGAACGCATTAAGGAATGGTGGAACCGGTTTCGGATGCCGATCGTGGCGCTGGCGATCTTGGCGGCTGTCGCGACGGGCATCCTCTCGAGCCGGCTCCAGGGCCAGCCGTTGGTGCTCGACGCGACGCTGGCCAGTCCGTCGCCGGTACCGAGCGCACCGCTGACGATCGTGGTGGACATCGAAGGAGCTGTCGCCAAGCCGGGCGTCCGGGAGTTGCCGGGCGGCAGCCTGGTGGCCGACGCGGTCAAGGCCGCCGGCGGGTTCACCCAGGATGCGGACCGGACTTGGGTGGCCAAGGACCTGAACCAGGCGGAAGAGCTGAAGGATCATCAGAAGCTCTACATCCCGCTCGTCGGTGAGATCGTCGAGCCGTCCGGCAGTACGGCAGGCGAGGACGACGGCAACGACGGCGGGTCCGGCGGCCTCGTGAACCTCAACACCGCCACCGCGGAGGAGCTGGAGACGCTGCCGGGCGTCGGCGAAGTGACCGCCGGGAAAATCATCGACTACCGGGAGGCGTTCGGACCGTTCGAGAGCCCGGAGGAGCTGATGGAAGTCTCGGGTATCGGCGAGAAGACATTCGAGAAGATGCGCGAGAAGGTTACGGTATGAGGCTGGGCTACGGCGTGACGGCCGGATGACGACATTCAGGCGTTGGCGCTTGATCCTGGTGATGCGCGTCTTGCGCGGGCTGACCCATGTGTTGCGTCGCTGGGCCCGCTGGCTGCAGCGCGAGGCGGCGTTGCTCGAGATGGAACGGTAGAATAACAGTTGCCGACACGCGCCGGGGTGGCGGAATTGGCAGACGCGCTGGGTTTAGGACCCAGTGGGCGAAAGCCCGTGGAGGTTCGACCCCTCTCCCCGGCACATGACAGGGACGCGTACGGGGTGCGCCCCGTTCGCTAGACCCATATACTGGGACGACGTATGGATATCGAGCTCAAGCAGCTCCCCAAGAGCGAGGTCTCGCTCAAGATCTCGATCAGCCCCGAGGAAATGAAGGGCTACTTCGAGCAGGCGGTGAAGAAGCTCGCCGAGCAGGCGAACCTGCCGGGGTTCCGGAAAGGCAAGGCGCCGCGTTCGGTGCTCGAGTCGCGCACCGGCCCGCACTACATCGCGCACGAGGCGATGGAACTGGCGGTTGCCGACAGCTACTACCAGGCCGTCACGAAGCACGGCCTCAAGCCGGTCGGCCGACCCAAGACGGACCTGAAGGACGAACACGACGACCTGGAGAAGAACGGCCTGTCGTTCACGGCCACCGTCGCGGTATCGCCGCCGGTCGAGCTCGGCGACTATAAGAAGATATCCGTCAAACCGGAGCAAGCGGAATACTCCGACAAACTGGTGGATGAGGCGCTGGAACAGCTCCGGAAGGGCCGGGCCGGCTTCGCCCAGGTCACCCGGGCGGCCAAGGAGGGCGACCGGGTGGAGATCGACTTCGTCGGGAAGCAGGGAGGAAAAGAAGTCCCCGGTGCCAAGAGCGAGAATCATCCGCTGGTGCTCGGCCAGAGCGGGTTCATTCCCGGTTTCGAGGACGAACTCGTCGGCCTGAAGGCCGGGCAGGTGAAGACGTTCACGATTACGTTCCCGGGGGACTACCAGGAAAAATCCCTGGCCGGCAAACCGGTCGAGTTCACGGTGACGATGCGCCAGGTCCAGGAAACGCAGCTGCCGGAGCTGGGGGACGGGTTCGCCAAAGGGCTCGGCGCGAAATCGCTGAAGGACTTGCGTAAGCGCCTGGCGGAGAACCTCAAGCGCGAAAAGGAGCAGGAAGCCCGGCGGAAGACCGAGCAGGAAGTCGTCGACAAGGTCGTCGGTCTGGCGAAGGTCGAGGTGCCGGGAACGCTGGTCGACGAGGAGCTCACCCGGATGTTCGCGGAGTTCAAACAGCACGTCGAGCGGCAGGGCATCCCGTTCGACAAGTACCTCGAGCAGACCGGCAAGACCGAGGACGACTTCCGCAAGGACCAGCGTGCCGAGGGCGAACGGCGGGTCAAGATGAGCCTGGTGCTCAACGCGATCCAGGAGCGGGAGAACGTCAACGTGTCGGACAAACATGTGCAGGAAGAGGTCGAGGCGCAGCTCGCGACCGCCCCGGACGAGCGGACCAAGGAGCAGATCAAGGGCGACGAGTTCAGGGCGTACGTCCGGCGGATCCTGGGCAACCGGCAGACCGTCGACAAGCTGGTTGAATACGCTACCGGATGAGCGAGCGTCCGGACCGGCGCTGGGTCGACGGCGAGGCTCCGGATCCGGAAGCGGAAACGAAACGTAAACGGAAACGAAAGCGGGAGGAAGACGCCACCGAGCAGGACGCCGCGCGCGGGCCGGATTCGGAGGACGCTTCAGGTCGGTCGGAACGCGACGGCCGGGACGATTCCGAGAAGGCGTCTGAAGAAGCCGAACGGATCCCAGAGTCGGAAGTCCGGAAGATCGCGGCGGAGGCCGCGTTCCGGCGGCGGATCGAACTGGCGGAATTCCGGGAGTCCGTGGGAGAGGAGGCCTACGCGGAACTGCGGGAACGGCACGGGCCCGACATGCGATGGTATCTTGAGGAAGGACCGCTGCTTCTCCGGGCGGTCGTCGCGGAAACGGAACCGGAAGACGGCCCCGTCGGGAGAATCGCCGTCCGGTACGCGGTCGCGCGGGAGACGGAACCGCCCCCGCCGGCTGAGACCGTGGAGCGGGTAACCGCCGCGTTCTCCGAACCGGCTCCGGAGAACGCCCGGGGGGTGACCTTGGAAACGGCGACCCGGAAAGCGGAAGCGCTGGCCCGAGAAATACCGCCGGAAGAGTCGGTCGAGCTGGTCGTCGACACGACGGACCGCGGCCCGGTGTTCGTGAGCGTCGATCGGGCCACGGTCGAGGTGCACGAGACGGCGTCGGAGGATTCGCCGATCGCCGTCAAGCGGGACGTCGAACCGCCGCCGACCGCGGCCGTCGAGCCCGCAACCTCGGAACCGGCCCCCGCGTCGCTGGAAGCGGCGGAGCGGATCGCGTCGGAAGCCACCGCCGAACCGTCGCCGGAGCGTCCGGAGCCGGACCGCGGACTCGCCCGGACACTGGAGATGATCGAGCGGGCGTGGGTGGCGGAACGGCTGCCGCCGATCGCCGGCGGCTCGCCGGAACTCGACGAGGTCGGTCCGCCCGCCGCAAACCGTCCGCCCGCCGAGAGCCATGACGTCCCGAAAGATCCGAAAGAGACCCCGCTGGAGATTCCGGAAGAGCGCCGGGAGAAACCCCCGGAGCGCCCGCCGGAACCGGAAACGACCGACGAACCGTCCCTCTCGCCCGCGGAACGCGGCGAACCGAAGCGCCCGCGCCGCCGGAGGTCGCGGACCCGGATGCGCGTTCCGGAGTATCACGGCCGCCCGGCCGAAAGAATGCCGCCGCTTCCCGACGCGGATACGCGGCGCCGGGCCAGGAAAATGCTCCGGAAGCTGGCCGCCCGGTTCGGCCTGCGGCTGACACCGGACCTCGAGGGGTACTTGATGCAAATCGTCTTCCGGGTCCGCTATATGGACGGCCGGCTCCGGCGCGGCATCGGCGTCAATATCGATATCTTGATCCGGATCATGGAAGCGTTGCGTTCGCACTACCCGCTGTATTCGCCGAAGCGACGATTCTGACCGCGCGCCTGACCGCGCGTCGCCCCTCAATACCCCCGCCCGCCACCTTCCCGGACGGAGATAATGCGGTAAGCTGGGGCCATGGCCAAGACACCAACCAACACGCCGGACATCAGTGACCAAGTCCTCGTCCCGACCGTCCTGGAGAAGTCCCAGTTCGGCGAACGGGCGTACGATATCTTCTCCCGGTTACTCAAGGAACGGATCATCTTCATCGGCACGCCGATCGACGACCAGGTCGCGAACCTGATCATGGCCCAGCTGCTCCACCTGGAGAGCGAGAACGCGGACCAGGACATCAAGCTCTACATCAACAGTCCGGGCGGCAGCGTCTCCGCCGGGCTGGCGATCTACGACACGATGCAGTTCGTGAAGCCGGAGGTGCAGACGATCTGCATGGGCATGGCGGCCTCGATGGGCGCGGTCCTGCTGGCCGGCGGCGCCGGCAAGAAACGGTTCATCCTGCCGCACTCCCGGGTGATGATCCACCAGGTGCTGGGTGGGTTCGAAGGCCAGGCGACCGACATCGAGATCCACGCCAAGGAGATCCTCAAGATGCGGGACATCCTCAACGACATCCTCGCCAAGCACACCGGCCAAGACCTCAAGACCATCTCCAAGGACACCGAACGCGACTACTTCATGTCGCCGGACGATGCCAAGAAGTACGGGTTGGTCGACCAGATCATCACGCCGGCGAAGAAAAAGAAGTAACCGGGTCCGGAGATGCTGACGCGGTTCCTAAGCCTCGTACGCGAGCTTGAACCGAACCGCCACTTTCTCAAGCTCTGGCTGTCCCAGGCGCTGTCGCTGACCGCGTTCAACATGGTCAACTTCACGTTGCTGATTCGGGTGTTCGAACTCACGGGCTCCGCCACGATGGTCAGCCTGTTCATCCTGAGCTTCGGCGTGCCGAGCCTGCTCTTCGGAGCGGTGGCCGGGGTCTTCGCCGACCGCTGGCACCGCCGCAGCGTCCTGATCGTGACGAATGTCCTGCGGGCCGCCCTGGTCCTGCTTTACCTGACCGACCTCTCGAGCGTCCCGACCCTGTTGGCCGTGACATTCGCGGTTTCGACGGTCACCCAGTTCTTCACGCCGGCCGAGGGCGCGGCGATCCCCGAGCTGGTCGAGCCGAAACGGTTGGTCGCGGCCAACGCGGTCTTCATCGTCACCATGTTCGCCAGCTTCGTGGTGGGGTACGGTCTGGCCGGCCCGATCTCCCAGGTCGGCGGCGATTCGCTGCCGATCCTCATAGCGGCCGGCAGCTTCGCCGCCGCCGCCATCTCCTGCGCCTTGCTTCCGGCGCTGCACCAGCGGATCCACAAGGTCGCGCTCCGCGACGCCTACCGGAACATGCTGCGCGAACTCCGGTCCGGTTTCGCCGTCGTGCGCCGGACGCCGCTGGTCCGGTACGGTCTGCTCCAGATGACCGCGGTCTGGACGGCCGTCGGCGTGGTGATCGTCCTGCTGCCGTCATTCGTCGGCGAGGTGCTCGGCGCCAACCTCCGCGAGGTCAGCCGTATCGTGATCCTGCCGATCGGGGTCGGGATGCTGGCCGGCGGCATCGCGCTGCACCGGGTGCCGCGGAAAATCCCGATCCGCTTCGTGATTACCGGTGCCTTGTTCCTGTCCGGCGTGACGGTCGCCCTGTTGGGACAGATCGAGTCCGTCGCCGCGGCGATGGCCCGGACCACGGACGGGAACGTCCTGGCCATCCGCGAGGGAATCACCAGCGTCGTCGCCACGATACTCGGCCTCTCGGTCTCGATGGTACTGATCGCCTCCCAGACGCTGATCCACGAACGCACCGAGCAGGCGATGCGGGGCAGGGTCTTCGGGTTTCTCGGCATGAGCGTCAACGCGGCGAACACGATACCGATCCTGCTGGCCGGCGCCTTGGTCGACACCTACGCGGTGACCACCGTGGTGACCGTGCTGGGTGTCCTGCTGTTGCTCTGGACGGCGGCCTCCGTGCCGATCGGGCGCGCATCCCGAACCGCTTGACGCCTGTCCGGGCGGTGGCTACACTGAACGTGAATGGTTTCGGCGCCCTGTAGTTCTTAGATCGAGGTGCGTCATCGCGAGCATGGGTTCGTGGTGGCGCGTATTTGCGTATCTCAGGCCGCCGCATAGTGTCCACTAAACAGGAGGGAGCGTTTCGGTGCCCGACCGAAAATATTTCCAGGCCATACCGCCTACCCTGGCTTTGCCCAACCTTATCGAAGTGCAGGTCGACTCATATAACGAGTTCCTGAAGGACGGGCTCAAGGAGTTGTTCGAAGAGATCTCGCCGGTGCGCGACTTCACCGGCAAGAGCCTGGAACTGGCGTTCCTCGACTACAAGCTCGACGATCCCAAAGTCGACGAGGACACCGCTCGCGATCGCAATGTCACGTACGAAGCACCGCTGCGGGTCCAAGTCCAGCTGACCAACCTCGAGACCGGGGAAATCCGGGAGCAGGAAGTGTTCCTCGGCGACTTCCCGAAGATCACCGGACGCGGCACGTTCATCATCAACGGCGTCGAACGCGTCGTGGTATCGCAGCTGGTGCGGAGTGCCGGCGTCTTCTTCACCGCCGACCGCACCGGTGACCGGAACTTCTACGGTGCCAAGGTCATCCCGACCCGGGGCGCCTGGCTCGAGATCGAGACCTCCAACAAGGGACTGCTGTCCGTGAAGATCGACCGCAAGCGCAAGGTGCCGATTACCAGCCTGCTCCGCGTGATGG
>JBBDZG010000021.1:0-2683 GCA_040900285.1 Patescibacteria group bacterium
CCGTCATCGGCATGGTGGTGGACACCATGCTACCCGGCGCCTACAAGGAGGGCGGACCCTGGGTGGCGTTCGCGACCGCGGCCGGGTTCCTGCTCGCGTTCCTGCTCGCGCAAGCATAGTCCGGTACCATCGAAGTGAGCCCTCGGGCGAATTTGAAACTGTCATGGAAGAAACACCGAAAGTCCAGCGGGACGTCAACCTGGCCCGGTTCACGACCTTCGGGATCGGCGGGCCGGCCGACTACTTCGTCGCGCCGAAGTCGGCGGACGAGCTGGCCGCGGCGGTCGAGTGGGCCGACGACGAAGGGCACGACTGGTTCGTGCTCGGCTGCGGCGCGAACGTGCTGTTCGGCGACGGCGGGTTCCGCGGCGTCGTCATCAAGAACGAGGCCAAGCGGTACGAGTTCACGGACCGGTACCTGAAGGCCGAGTCCGGCGCGGTCGTCGCGGACCTGATCGACGCGGCCACGGAACGTGGATTGTCGGGCCTCGAGCACTACAAAGGCATCCCGAGCACCGTCGGCGGGGCGATGTGGCAGAACCTGCACTTCCTGTCGTATCCGCACGAGAAGACGCGGTTCATCTCGGAGATCGTGGACGGCGCGACGATCCTGGCCGACGGGGAGCACAAGCAGGTCGCCAAGGACTACTTCAAGTTCGGGTACGACACCAGCGTGCTGCACGACAACGACCACGTCGTGCTGGACGTGACGTTCCGGCTCGAGGAATCGACACCGGAGGCGATCGAGGAGGTCGCCGAAGGGAACCTGGCTTGGCGGGCGCGCGTCCATCCGAAGAACGCGGTCCAGATGAGCGCCGGCAGCATCTTCCAGAAGATCAAGGGAGTCGGCGCCGGACGGCTGATCGACCAATGCGGCCTGAAAGGGCACCGCATCGGCGGGGCGGAGATCTCGGAGCATCACGCCAACTACATCCTGAACGTCGAGAACGCCACGGCGGAGGACGTCCGTGCGCTGATCGACCACGTGCGGAAGGTCGTGAGGGAGAAGACCGGCTACGAGCTGGAGACCGAGATCAGCCTCATCGGGGAGTTCTAGCCAGGCCCTGAGTGGCCGCTAGGTCGGACGCTTGATCCGGTACCGCAGGAACACCTCGTCGCCGGCCGGCTTCGCGGAGACCAGCTCGAGCTTGCTGCGGTCGACCGGCAGCGATTCGCCTTCCACCGCGGTCAGGACCGCCGTGCCGCCGAGGAGCTTCGGCGCGACGGTCAGGAAGAACTCGTCGACCAGGCCTTCCCGCAGGAACGACTCGTTGGTGGTCGGGCCGCCCTCGCACACCGCCACGTCGACCCCGTCCCGCTCCTTCAGTTCGCGCATGGCGGCGGCCACGTCCAGCGTGCCGCCGGAACCGGCATGCCGGATGTCGGCGTTCTTCAGCCGCAGTCCGGCTCCCTCGGGCACGTACACGATCGGCGTGAACTTCGGATCACTGAACACCTTGTCACCGTCCGACAGGTGATTGCCGTGCGACAACAGGACGAATTTCATCAGCGGATCGCGCCCCGCCGCTTTCCGTGCGGTCTGGAACTCCGGATCCAGAAACTCTTCCGGCGGTACGTCCTTGCCGGTCGTCACGCCGTAGAGCAGCGCGTCGGCGTGGGCGCGGAGCGCCAGCATCGCGGCCCGATCGACCGGTCCGCTGACGGGCTGTTGGCCGAGAGCAGGATCGACCGCCTTGCCGTCCACCGTCGCGACCATATTAATGAGCGTGTACGGCCGATCGGGACGGCTGCCGAATGAGATGTCGTCGTACGGCGTCACGCCGCTATCGTACCAAGCCCTGGCGAAACCGCTGAGCAATGGGGTATGATTGACCCGTGCGAAAGATTTTTTCGTTTCTTAAAGAAGCGCGGGTAGAGCTTAGCAAAGTCATCTGGCCCACGCGCCGCCGGACGATCCGACTTACCGCGGTCGTCATTGTCGTAACCGCATTGTTCGGTGTCTTCATGGGTGTGGCGGACTACGGACTCGACCAGGGTCTCCAAGCCGTGCTTGACGCCACGGAAGGCGGCGGCGCACAGGATGCACAGCCGCTCCAGATCCCGGCCGGCGGGGAAGCGCCTCCGGAAGGGGCGCCGCCGGGCGGCGAGCAACAGGGCCCCGTGCAGATACCCGTGCAACCTACCCAGTAACTAGCAACCTATGCCTCGACAACCAACCACCGAACGCGCCTGGTACGCGATCCACACCTACTCCGGCTACGAAGACCGGGTGGCGGAGAACCTCCGCCAGCGGATCGAGTCCATGGACATGGCCGACAAGATCTTCGACGTGATCGTGCCGACCGAGAAGCAGATCGAGATCAAGCACGGCAAACGCAAGACCGTCGACAAGAAGATCTTCCCGGGTTACGTCCTGGTCGACATGATCGTCACCGAGGATTCGTGGTTCGTCGTGCGGAACACGCCGAACGTCACCGGCTTCATCGGTACCGGAACCACGCCGACTCCGATGGCCCCGGACGAGGTCTCCACGATCAAGCAGCGGATGGGCGTCGAGGAACCGACCTACGAGGTAGACCTGGAGAAGGGCGAGACGGTCAACATCGTCGACGGTCCGTTCAAGGACTTCGACGGACAGGTGGACGAGGTCGACAAGTCCAAGGGCAAGATCAAGGTGCTGGTGAACATGTTCGGCCGCGAGACGCCGGTCGAGCTCGACTTC
>JBBDZG010000022.1:0-16654 GCA_040900285.1 Patescibacteria group bacterium
GCGTCTGGTCGACCACGCACACGCTGTTCCTCGGCGAGTACACGCACAAGATGGACGCCAAGGGGCGCCTGGCGCTGCCGGCCAAGTTCCGGGCCAAGCTGCAGCAGGAGGGCGCGATCGTCACCAAGGGCAATGAGCACTGCCTGTACCTGTTCACCACGGAAGCCTGGAAGCCGCTGGCCGACAAGCTGGCGCAACTTCCGTCAATCTCGAGCAAGACCGCCCGGGAAGCCCAGCGAGTACTGCTGGGTGGCGCGACCGCCGTAACCCCTGACCGGCAGGGGAGGATCCTCCTCCCGTCGAGCCTCAGGGAGTACGCCGGTCTCACCACGGAAAAGGGTGAGGCAGCCGACGCCGTCGTGGCGGGCCTGTATAACCGGGTCGAGATATGGCCCGCGGCCCGCTGGCAGGCCGGACGCGCCGGGAGCGATCTCGACGAGCTCGGACCCGAGCTGGCGAAGTTCGGCATTTAATAACTTAGGCTTTAACCCCCGTTCGTCGGGGTGGGCAAAAAACAAACGATTTCTTTCGGGCGCTCCCGAGGGGCGCCCGAAGGAAATACCTTTACAACCAACGACCGCCGATCGGCTCAGGGCCGATCATCGGACGCACAGTCATCCGGGAGACGGTACGCTATAAAACAAACACTTATGCACCGTTTAGGGAACACCGCTTCCCGGATGCCTGAGGCATCCGAGCCACTCATCGACAAGCACCAGCCGGTGCTGATCGATGCGGTGCTCGCGCACCTTACGCACGACGATTCGACGCTCGGTTCCGATGCGCTCGTCGTCGACGGGACGGTAGGACTCGGCGGCCACGCCGCCGCGATCCTCGACCGCTTCCCGAAGGCACGACTGGTCGGGATCGACCGTGATCCACAGAGCCTCAAGCTGGCGGACCAACGGCTCGCTCGCATCAACGATGGTCGCGGCCGGGTCACGCTCAAGCAGGGAAGCTACGCCCACCTGCCGAAGTTGGTCCCGGAGATCCGCCGCCATCCGCCGCGGGCGATCCTGCTCGACCTGGGCTACTCGTCCTGGCAACTGGAGGCCCGGGGATTCTCGTTCCAGGCGGACGCGCCGCTCGACCTGCGGTTCGACCCGGGGCAGGGGATGCCGGCCGCGGACCTGATCCGGCGGACGCCGGAACGGGAGCTGGCCGACCTGATCTACCGCTACGGCGAGGAACGCGCCTCTCGGCGCATCGCCAAGGCACTGAAGGGGGCGAAGCCGGCGACGACGCTGGCGCTGGCCGAAGCGGTCGCGCGGGCGAAGCCAAGCCAAGGAAAACGCCGGAAGATCCACCCCGCCACCAAGACGTTCCAGGCGCTGCGGATCGCGGTCAACGACGAGCTCGGCGAACTGGAGCGCGGGTTGCCGGCCCTCGAGGGGGCGCTGGCGACCCCGTCGGATTCGGCGGCCGCGAGGCCGCCCGGGCGGCTCCTTGTCATCAGCTTCCATTCGTTGGAAGACCGGATCGTCAAACGCTTCATCAGGGACTCGGAACGCCTGACCCCGGTGAACAAGAAGGTCATCGTCGCGACGCGCGAAGAAGTCAGGAACAATCCCCGCGCCCGGAGCGCCAAGCTCCGCGTCGCGGAGACGGCGGCCCGAGACCCGAAAAAGCCGATAGCTGACAGCCGATAGGCGGTATCGTAACCGATGCCACCTGCCGGCTGGCGACGCCGGCAGGGAGTATAAGCAAACGCCGTCGGAAGACGGCATGCAAATCGAAGGAGGAGGGAGCAATGAGTTTACTTACGCTTACGGCGAACGACACCCGCGTAGGCACGAGAGGGCGGACGATCAGCCGCGCCGGCGTGCGCGTCGGGCCGGTCACCGTCCGGTTCGTCTTCGTGGTCACGCTGGCCTTGTTGGCCCTGTTCTACCTGGTCCAATCGAACCGGGTCTCGACCCAGAACCTGCAGCTGAAGGCGCTGGAGGCCCAGAAAGCCGATATCATCGAGCAGAACGAGCGGCTGTCGACCGAGGCCGCCCGCCTCCAATCGCTGCAGCAGATCAAGAAGTCGAGCGACGGCAAGCTGACGCCCGGCCGCACGGCCGCCGACGCGTACGCTTCCTAGGCGGCCGCACGGGCGGTTTCGTAGGCCGCGGGGCTCCGGGCGGCTACAATGGGGGTGAAACAAAACCTGCGTAGCCGTGACCGACCAATCCACCCAGAACCTCCAACGACGCCGACTGATGTTCATCAGCCTGGTGTTCGTGTTGCTGATGTCGTTCCTGGCGCTCCGACTGGCGCAGAAGCAGTTGCTCGAGCACTCGACCTATCAGACGCTGGCCCGCGAGCAGCAGTACCAACAGAAGGAGCTGATCGGCCGGCGCGGCCAGATCCTGGTCAAGGACGGCGGCACGGCGACATACCCGCTGGCGACCAACCAGACCGAGTTCGCGGTCAACGTGGTGCCGAGCCAGATTTCCGACAAAAAGGCGACGGCCAAGGAGCTCGGTAAGATCCTGGAGATCGATCCCGAGATCATTCTGAAGGACATCGACAACGACAAGCTCTACGTCCCGCCGATCGGGAAGATCGACTACGACCGGTCCAAACGGCTCGAGGGACTGGCGCTGTCCGGCGTCTACCTGACACCCGACCCGACCCGCTTCTATCCGGAGGACCGGCTGGCGGCGCAGGTGCTCGGGTTCGTGAACGCGGACGGCGAGGGACAGTACGGCATCGAGTCCTATTTCGACGACATCCTGCACGGTTCGGTCGGTTCGGTCGGCCGGGCCCAGAACGCGACCGGACAGGAACTGGCGCTCGGCGTGGCCAGCTATACGCCGCCGCAGGACGGCGACGACGTGGTCCTGACGATCGACCGGAACGTTCAGTTCAAGGTCGAGGAAGCGCTGGATGCGATGGTCTCGCGGTTCAGCGCCGACGGCGGCAGTATCACGGTGATGAATCCGAAGACCGGCGCGATCGTAGCGATGGCGTCGCGGCCGACGTTCGACCCCAACCGGTTCGGCGCGTTCGACGTGGGCTCGTTCACCAACCAGGCGATTTCCGGGACGTACGAGCCGGGCTCGACCTTCAAGACGATCGTGATGGCATCCGCGCTCGATAAGGGGGCGGTGACGCCGGACACGCCCTACCGCGGCACGGCGTCGATCAAGGTCGCCGACCGGGAGATCTTCAACGCCGAGCGCCGTCCCTACGGCAATGGCACCATGACCGACGTGATCGAGCGCTCCGACAACGTCGGCATGGTGCAGGTGGTGCAGAAGCTCGGCGGGCAGTCGCTCTACGATTACGTGAAGCGGCTCGGGTTCGGTACGCCGTCCGGGCTCGAGCTGGCCGGGGAAGTCACGCCCAGCCTGCCGGCCCTGTCCGACCTGACCGAAGTCCGCCTGGCGACGATGTCCTTCGGGCAAGGTATTTCCGTCACACCGGTCCAGCTGCTGACGGCCGTCGGCAGCTTCGCCAACCAGGGCAAGCTGGTGCAGCCGCACATCGTGGACCGCATCCAGCATCGGGGCGGCTCGGTCGAGGTGACCAAACCGAAGGTCGTCCGGCAGGCGATCAGTCCGCGGGCGGCCTCACAGATCACCGGCATGATGGTGCGGGTGGTGGAGGCGGGAGCCGGCCGCCCGGCCGCGGTGTCGGGTTACCGGGTCGCCGGGAAGACGGGTACGGCCCAGATCGCCAGCGGCGGCGCGTACGAACGCGGCGCGACGATCGGCAACTTCGTGGGATTCGCACCGGCGGACGACCCGCGGTTCGTGATGCTGGTGAAGGTCGACCGGCCGAAGGGTGTCACCTTCGCCGAGGAGTCGGCCGCACCGACGTTCGGGGACGTCGCCGAGTTCCTGCTGCAGTACTATAACGTGCCGCCCGGATGAGGTTCCTGCGCGCCGGCTTGGTCGGGATCCTGGCGCTGATCGCGCGCGCCGTCCTGGCGCGGTACCGGCCGCGGATCGTGGCCGTCACCGGGAGCGTCGGCAAGACGTCGACCAAGGAAGTCGCGGCGAAGATGCTGGCTACCCGGTACCGCGTGCGGGAAACGGAAGGGAACTACAACACCGAGATCGGCGTCCCGCTGACGATCCTCGGACAGCGGCTGCCACGCTCCCCGCTGCTCTGGCCGTGGCTTTTGCTGAAGTCGCTCTGGTTCCTGACCGGCACTTCGGACTATCCGGAAGTGTTGGTACTTGAGCTGGCGGCGGATCGTCCGGGCGACCTGAAACACCTGGCCGGGCTGGTCCGTCCGGACGTGGCCGTGGTCACGAACGTCCGGAACGTCCACCGGGAATTCTATGATTCGCTCGACCGGATCACGGAAGAGAAGGGGTGGCTCGTCCGCTGCCTGAAAAACACCGGAACGGCGGTCTTGAACGCGGACGACCCACGGGTGCGGGAGATGCGCTCGCTGACCACGGCCAAGATCAGGCTGTACGGGGAGAGGCGCGGCGCCCACATCCGGCTGCAGAGCGCCGAGCATTCCCGCGGCGGCTATCGCGCGACCGTGGAGTTCGGTGAACGGGACGTGACGCTGCGAACCGGCGTGCACGGCAAGGCGCAGTTGCTGGCGATCATCGCGGCGCTGGGTGCGGCGGACGCGCTCGAAGTGCCGCTGCCGGACGCCCTCAAGGCCGCCGGGGGTTGGACACCGCCGCCGGGGCGGCTCCGGGTCTTCGAGGGCAGGCACGGCCGGACGATCGTCGACGACACGTACAACGCTTCGCCCGAGGCGACGATCGCTTCGCTGGAAGCGCTCCAGGCGTTCCCGCCGCCGCGTCGCGCCGTGCTGGGCGACATGAAGGAGCTCGGTTCCGAGTCGGCCGCCGGCCACCGGACGGTCGGGAAAGCGGCGGCGAAGCTGGTGGACGAGCTGGTCGCGGTCGGCGACGACGCGGCCGCGATCGCGGCGGCCGCCAAGGAAGCCCGTCTGGCGACCGGGTCGATCCACCTGGCTTCGAACGCGCTGGAGGCGGCCAAGATCGTCGACCGGCTCGGGCGCGGCGGCTCGCTCCTGGTGAAGGGTTCGCAGTCGATGTACCTCGAACAGATCGTCGCCGCGGAACTGAAACACCCGCGGGACCGGGCGCGGCTGCTGCAGCGGCTCAGCGATCCCTGGCACGCCAAGCGGGCCGGCGTGACTGGGTGGGGCAAGCGAGGCTAGAATGGGAAGGAAGACGGTAACGGAAACGAAACAGACATGGACACCGCGCATCTGACCACCATTTTCGTCCTGTCGACGCTGGCGTTCGTCGCAGCGATGGCGGCGACGCCCGTCTGGTCGGGCATCTTGTACAAGTATCACCTTGGCAAGCGCCTGCGTACGGCCGGCGTCGGCGGTGACGCTCCCGTCTTCCGCCGTCTCCACGCCGCCAAGGCAGGGACGCCGACGATGGGCGGCCTGCTGGTCTGGGTGACCGTCGCCGCGGTGACGCTGCTCTTCAACTTCGATCGCGGCGAGACCTGGCTGCCGCTCTTCACGATCGTCTCGGTGGGGGCGATCGGAGCGCTGGACGACTATCTGAATATCCGCGGCATCGGTCCCTCCGGCGGCGGCATCCGTGTCTGGCACAAGATCGTCGCCCAGCTGGGCATCGGCGCCGTCGGGGCGTGGTGGTTCTACGACAAGCTCGGCTACGTCTCGCTGCACGTGCCGGCGGTGGGGGACTTCACGATCGGCTGGCTCTACATCCCGGTCTTCATCATCACGTTGGTGGCGACCACTAACGCCGTGAACATCACCGACGGCCTGGACGGCCTGGCGGCGGGCCTGCTGGCAATCTCGTTCACCGCGTTCGGAGCGCTCTCGTACGTGAACGAACTGTACCTGCTGGCGGCGTTCTGCGGCTCGGTGACCGGCGCGCTGTTGGCGTTCCTCTGGTTCAACATCCATCCCGCCCGGTTCTTCATGGGCGACACGGGATCGATGGCGCTGGGGGCGACCTTGGCGGTGGTGGCCGCGCTCAACGACGCGCTCTTGATCCTGCCGCTCATCGGTTTCGTGTTCGCGGTCGAGACACTCTCCGTGATCGTCCAGCTGCTCAGCAAGAAGTTTCTGGGCCGGAAGCTGTTCCACTCCACGCCGATCCACCACCACTTCGAGGCGATCGGCTGGCCGGAAACCAAGGTGACGATGCGATTCTGGATCATCGGCGCGGTGTTCGCGGTAGTCGGCCTGGTGGCCGGCGTGGTCGGCGGAGGCTCCTGATGGACAGAGGCTCCTGATGGCGCGGGCGCACCGGCCGGACTACACGTTCTTCCTGACCGTGGTGGCCTTGTCCGCGTTCGGCCTCCTGATGATCCTCTCGGCGGGGCAGGTGCAGTCGTTCCAGCTGAAAGGGAACGGCTACTACTACTTCACCCAGCAGCTCGGTTCGTTGATCGTCGGCCTGCTCGCGTTCTACGTCGCCCAACGGGTGCACTACCGCGTCTGGAAGAAGTTGGCGTTGCCGCTCTTGCTTGCCGCCGTCGCACTGCTATTGGTGCTGTTCGTCCCGGGCGTCGGGTTCGAACACGGCGGCGCCAAGCGCTGGATCGACCTGGGGATCGTGCCGCTGCAGGTGTCGGAAGTCGCCAAGCTGGCCCTGGTCGTGTACCTGGCGGCCTGGCTGTCCGGCCGCCGGAAGCAGGACGACCTGGCGAGCGGGTTCCTGCCGTTCGCCGCGGTGACCGGCTTGCTCGGCGGGTTGGTCATGCTCCAGCCCGACCTCGGCACCACTTCGGTGCTGGCCGGGATCGCGCTGACCATGTACTTCACGGCCGGCGCCCCGCTCCGGCATCTCGGCACGGCGGTGGCCGGACTCTCCGGCGTCGTGGCGGTCTTGATCATCACCGCGCCGTACCGGATCAACCGGTTCCTGACGTTCCTCGATCCGTCCAAGGATACGCAAGGGACGGGGTACCATGTCCAGCAGGCACTGGTGGCGATCGGGTCGGGCGGGATTTTCGGCGTCGGATTCAACAACTCGCTGCAAAAGAACTTCTACCTTCCGGAGCCGATGAACGACTCCATCTTCGCGGTGATCGGTGAGGAACTGGGGTTCCTGGCGTCCCTGGCGCTGCTGGCCACGTTCGCGTTCCTGGCCCGTCGGGGGTTCCGGATCGCGCGGTACGCGCCGGACGCGTTCGGGCGCCTGCTGGTTACGGGATTCATCACCTGGGTGATCCTCCAGGCCGTCGTGAACATCGGCGCGATGCTGTCGTTGATTCCGCTGACCGGCGTGACGCTGCCGTTCATTTCGCTCGGCGGATCGTCGCTGGTGGTCCTGATGGTCGCGATGGGAATCGTCATGAACGTGTCGCGCCATACGGTGGGCGGCGGAAAGGAGAGCCATGCGGATATTGGTCGCCGGCGGCGGAACCGGCGGACACGTCGTGCCGGCGCTCGCGGTCTCGGCTGAGCTGAGGCGCCGCGGAGCGGATGTCCTGTTCGTCGGCGGTACCGGTCCGGCCGACCGGAAACGCGTGGCGGCGGCCGGCTTCGAGTTCCGGGCGATCAGTGCCGGGAAGCTCCGCCGCTACTTCTCGCTGCGGACGGCGATCGCGCCGTTCCTCAGTATCCGCGGATACCGGCAGAGCCGACGGATCATCAAGGAATTCCGGCCGGACGTACTCTTCGCCAAGGGCGGGTTCGTAGCCCTGCCGGTCGCCCGGGCCGCCAGGCGGCTCGGCGTGCCGATCGTCCTCCACGAGTCCGACCTGGTGCCGGGACTGGCGAACCGGCTCGCCGAGCGGTGGGCGTCCGCGGTCGCCGTCTCGTTTCCTCCCGAACGGATGTCGTGGATGCCGGACTGCCCGGTGGTGCTGACCGGCAACCCATTGCGCTCCGGGGTCGCCAAGGGGAACGCCGCCCGGTTCCGTAAGCGCCTGGGGCTCAAGGCGCGCCTGCCGATCGTGCTCGTACTCGGCGGGTCGCAAGGATCGCTCCGTATCAACGAGCTCGTGGCGGCAGCGCTGCCCGACCTGCTGCCGGAATGCCAGGTGATCCACCAGGTAGGGGAGCGCTGGGAAGGGCGGATCGCCCGCTATGCGGACGGCACGCCGGAGAAGCTACGCGGCCGGTACCACGGGCACGCCTCGCTGGACGACGACCTCTTCGACGCGTACGCGGCGGCGGACCTGTTCGTGTCCCGGGCGGGGGCAGGGGGTATCGCGGAGATCGCCGCGGTCGGCAAGCCCTCGATCCTGATCCCGTTGCCGACCGCGGCCGGCGGACACCAGGAAGCGAACGCCGCGCTGCTCGCCGAATACAAGGCCGCCCTGGTGCTTCCCGAGGAGGACCTGGACGCGAAGACCCTGGCACGCGCCGTCCTGAAACTGCTCCACGACCCCACGCGCCGCTCCCGGATGGGCCGGGCGGCCCGGGCGCTGGCGCGGTCCGATGCCGCCGCGGCGGTCGCGAAGCTGGTCATGGAGACGGCGGAAACCGGAGTACGCCGATGACCCGGCGGTCCGGACAGTCCGTTCCCCGGGAAACTCCCCGGGAGCACCTGCACTTCATCGGGATCAGCGGGCATACCATGCGGGGGCTGGCACTGGCCGCCCGGGAGCTCGGCCATGCCGTGACCGGTACGGACGAGGGCGCATATCCGCCGGGGAGCGACTGGCTCGACGAGCGGGGGATCCAGTGGTCCCGAGAGCCGTCGAACGCGCATCTCGAGGGGGTCGACCGGGTGATCATTACCGGCAGCGTCCCGTCGGACCACCCGGAGGTAGCCGAGGCGAAGCGCCGCAAGATCCCCGTCCTTTCGTTCGCAGAGCTGGTCGGCCAGCTGACGGGGCGGGCGCGGCGGATCGTCGTCGCGGGTACGCACGGCAAGACCACCACCACCTCGCTCCTGGCCTGGACGTTCGAGTCGGCGGGCAAACGTCCGGACTTCCTCGTCGGCATCCAGCCGCGGAACTTCGACACGAGCGTCCGCCTGCGCGGCGCGGCGATGGCGCTAGTCGAAGGGGACGAATACCGCAGCTCCCAACTCGACGACAGTTCCAAGTTCGCCCACTACCGGCCCGACACGCTGGTCCTGACCTCGATCGAACACGACCACCCGGACTTCTTCCAGGACCTGGCCGCGGTACGGGACCGCTTCGCGGAGCTGATCAAGGACCTGCCGGCAGGCGGCCGGCTGGTCCATTGGGCGGGCAGCGAGACCGTCCGCGAAGTGGCGGAGGCGTACAAAGGAGAGCGGCACTCGTATGCGTTCGAGGACGCGGATTGGTACCCGGAACACCCCCGGTACGAGCCCGGCGGCATCCGGTTCGTCCTGAAACACCATAAAGACACCCTGGGCGAGCTGTCCGTCCCGCTCTACGGCGAGCATAACGTGCTGAACGCCGTCGCGGCCGCCGTGGTGGCACTGCGGGAGGGGCTGTCGTTCGAATCCGTCGCGAAGGCGTTCGCCGGCTTCCAGGGAGCCGCCCGGCGGTTCGAGCTCGTCTCGGAACCGGACGCGGAGATCACGGTGATCGACGATTACGCGCACCACCCGACGGAGGCCCGGACGACGATCCGGGCGGCCAAGCTGCACTACCCGGAACGCCGGGTGATCGCGGTCTACCAACCGCATCAGTATTCCCGGACGAAGCAGTTGCTCAGCGACTACGCCACGGCGTTCGAGGACGCGGACACGGGGTTCATTACGAAGATAGAGGAGGCGCGCGAGTGGGGAAAAGCCGCGGATATCTCCGGTGCCGACATCGTGAAGGCCGCCAAACGGGCCGCCAAGGACGCCAAGCCGACCGCCACGGAGGACGCGCCCGATACCCGGCTGCGCTACGTCGAGGATCGCGCGGAGCTGCTGGACGCGGTCGCCAAGGAGGCGCGGCCCGGCGACGTCATCCTGTCGATGTCGGTGTCAGGGAACGACTTCTTCGTGCAGGCGCTGGCCAAGCGGTTGGAGGCCCGGTGAAGGATCCGGAGTTCCTGACGCGCTACGGCGTGCGAGTGAACGAACCGATCGCGGGCAAGACCAAGATCGAGACCGGCGGCAACGCCGATTTTTACGCCGAGGTGGACGACGCCAGGACGTTGCGGAGCATCTTGGCCGCCGCCGCCGACAACGCCCTGCCGGTGACCGTGATCGGCTGCGGCAGTCGGGTCGTCTGCGGCGACCACGGCTACCGCGGACTGCTTGTCCGCTACCGGGCGCGGCGCTACGAGCTGGCGGACGGAGACGTCGTCGTGGACGCGGGCCTTCCGGTCCATGAGCTGATCGGCCGCCTGACCGAGGAAGAGCGCGGCGGACTCGAGGCGTTCGCCGGGTACGCCGGGTCGGTCGGCGGCGCGATCGCCGAAGGGGCGACCCGCGGCACGCTCCGGTTCGCCGACCGGATCAAGGAAGTATCGCTTTGTTCCGGCGGCCGCGCGGTCGATGTCACTCCGGCCGACCTCAAGTACGGCGAGCACGGGTCGGCCCGCCTGGGGGAGGGGAAGGAGTGGGTGCTCGCCGCCCGGCTTTCGACGGTCCGCCGCGACCCGGCCGAGTCTACCCGACTGATCGCCGAGGCGATCCAGGAGCGGCTCCGGGGCGAGCCGGCCGGCAAACCGTTCGTCTTCGTGTTCCGCGACCCGGCGCGGAAACGCGCTCGTGACCTGCTCGCCGAGGCCGGCATGGGCGGCGCCCGGGAAGGGGGTGCCCTGGTCTCGGAGAAGAACGCGAACGCGATCATCAACGACGCGGGCGCCACGGCTCGGGACGTGTACAATCTCGCCCAACGCATGAAGGCCCGCGCCAAGATGCAGCTCGGCGCGAAACTGACCGAATCGGCGGTATGGCTTGGGGAACGGTGAGTAGGGGATAATGGGGTCGTATGACGGATAACCGACATGCCTCGTAACCGCCGCACCGGCTACCGGCGCGGCGAATGGGTCCAGAGGCGCCGCGGCTACGGCACGTTCTGGGCGTTCGGGACGCTGGCCGCCGCGATCGTGGCCGGCATCGGCTACCTGCTCGTGTTCTCGCCGGTCTTCTGGGTCGACCAGGTGAAGGTAGAGGGCGTCCGGGCGTTGTCGGCCGACGACCTGCGGAAGGTCGTGCACGAGGCCAGCGAACGTTCCTTCGGCCCGCTGCGCACCCGTTCGGTCTTCCTGATCGATACGGGCGCGATCGCGGAACGGGTGCAGGAAGCGGCTCCCGATGTCGCCGCCGCCGAAGTGACGACCAAACTGCCGGACACCGTGGTGCTGTCGGTCTCGGAGCGCCGGTCCACGCTGCTTTGGAATACGGGCGGGAAGGCCTACCTGGTGGACCAGCGCGGCGTCGCGTACGAAGAAGCGGACGCCTCGGATAAGAACCTGCTCAAGGTCGACGATTCCACGGACTTGCCCGTGACGGTGGGGGAGCAGATCGTCGGCGGGACGTTCATCTCGGTACTCGGGGACGTCCGGCAGTCGCTGAAGGATCGCGGATTCGAGGTGACGAGCTTCCGAATCCCGGAGACGACGTTCGAGGTGCAGGCCGTCACTAAGGACGGCTGGTACGCGCTGTTCGACACGACGCGGCCGGTGAAATCGCAGGCGGACGCGCTCAAGTTGGCGGTGGAGCGCGAGCGGCCTACGCAGTACGCGGACCTCCGGGTGCCGGGAAGGGTGTACGTGCGGTAGCTGTTGCTACCGGTATACGCTACGCGTACGATTAATCGTTATGTCTAGCCGTCGCACAGCAGAAGAACGCCTTGCAGAGCTACGGCCTACCGCACTTATTGATGCTACTGCTGAGCTGAAAGTTCAAGGCGAGCGCACGCAGGAAACGCTTGCGGCACTGTTCAATATCAGCGCTGATAAGGTCATCGTTGATTACGACCCCACGCCGATGGTCGCGCAGGGCATTGAGGGTTGCATGGTCATATCGGATATTGGTGAACTATGTCCGCCCGATGCTGAAGGTTGGTATGAAGACGGCAAGGCTTCGGTCATTGCGATTATCCGACCGTCCCGTGCGCATAGCGGAAACCCGTACCAAGACCGCGATAAGCTTGAAGGTCTTTATGTGCGCGCCGATTGTCCGCCGTACCGTGCCCTGAAGGTCCTGATCGAAAACGGCATCGACCTCTAACTCGAAGCTGCCGCGTCCGTACAGTAGAGTGAAGGGGATGCAGCTTCGTACACGCTTTTTCTACCTGTTAGCAACCCTATTGTTCCTTGGAGGCTACGTTTTTTTGGCGGCCGCGGAATCCCGGGATCGCGAAGCCTCCCGCCCCGAGCCGGCGCCGATCGGCGTGACCGTGGACCCGAACGAACCGATCGGTGCGGCGAGACTGGAGGGCGGGGGATTCGACTTCGCGGCGATTCGCTGGACTCCCGCCTCGCGTGTGCTGGCCGCCGGGGTGGCGAAGCGGATTCGCGTGGAAACGGACCTTAGGTATGCGTTATTCGTGCCGAGCGATCAGGCCGACGCGGCGGCGCTTGACGCCCTCGCCGGCGATTTCCAGCGGGATAGGTGGTTCATGTACCGCGGCAAACCCCTCGTATACGTGTTCGGAACGGCAAAAGTACCTGCAGAATCGCGTTTTTCAATCATCCGGATCGATAACGGCCCGTCCGGGGACCAATATTGGATCTCGAACCCGCCGAATATCAAGCATGGCTTGATCACGCTGACGCCCAGCTTCGCCGGCGGCGGGCTTGAGATCGACCCCTCGCGCACCGGTACCGCACTCGACCAGCAGGAACTCTTCGCGGAGACCAACAAGGACAGGGCAGTGCTGGTGCTCTGGCACAGCTGGAACGTGCGGAAAGACCGGTCGGCGTTACTGCCGAGCCTCATCGTCGATACGGATAATCCGCCGTCGTATGCGTACGAACGCGTAAAGGCGTTCAACGAGCGGTGGAAGCGGCCATAGGGGAGAACCTAGTCCCGCCTAGACATACGTCGCACAACATAACTTTTGCGACTTTGTTATGCGAAGCCCTGCGAGCGCTTCATGATCTCGATGATCACGGCGCCGATCGCGACGATGAACAGTAGCAACAGCAGTATCGTCATGACGGTCCGGGGACTGGTATGCACACCGTCGCCGAACAGTTTCCGCGGCTTGTTCTTCTCGGGCATCTCGTAGACTTCGTGGTTCCCCTGGAAGTCCTTGCGGCCTTCGCGGACATCGGGGGCGTACTTTTTTTCTACCGTGGGCATGTCGGTACCGTACCAGATATTAGAACTTGATTACCCTATCTTCGCTGAGTTCGCCTTCGTCCCCGGCGGGTGGCTTCGGCGCCGCCCCGGGGGTCGGCTCGTGCGTTTCCGGAGCGACCGGTTGTTCGGGTCGCTGGGGGGCCGGCGGACTCACCGACCGCTCGCGGGCGCCGGTGTCGCTTTTCGTCGTCTTCCGTGGCCGTGCCTGCGCTTTCCTGTTCGCGGCGGGCTTGGCCTTCCGCTGCTTCCCCGCCGGCTGCCCGGCCGGACGAGCCGGCTGCCGCGCCTCGGCGGGCTGTTTTTTTAGCTGAGCTTGCGCCTTCTCCGCAATGTTCTGATGGAACGACCGCTCCTTGTCCAGGTACGACTGGTACCGGCGCTGCTTATCGTCTTCCTTCGCCTGCCCTGCCTCCGGGCTTTCCGTCACGATCGCTTCCTCGACGGCCGAGCGCGGCTGCGCGAACCGTTCGCGTGTCTGCGTAATCACGCGCTCGCGGTACGGCGTGGTCTCGCTCGGCAGCGGGATCGTCCGGGCGCTGAAGGCGCTGCCAGTCACGCCCTCGACCGCCACCTTCAGGTAGACGTTGTACTTGTCGAGGTTCACGATGTCCGTCTCCTCGAACACCGGCTCGAACTCCTTCACCAGCCATTGCGCGTCGGCGCCGCCGACCCGGAAGCTGATGATCGTCCCGATGTTCCCGAACACGGCATCCCGGACCTCTTCCGGCATCTGCGCCACGTACTGGTGCGCGATCGCCAGGTTCAGGTGGTACTTCCGCGCCTCGGAGAGGATCGTCGCGAAGCTCTGGGTGGCGAAGTTCTGGAATTCGTCTACATAGAGGTAAAAGTCACGGCGCTCCGCCTCCGGAATGTTCGCGCGGGACATCGCCGCCAACTGCATCTTGGTGATCAGCATCGCGCCGAGCAGCGCCGAGGCGTCCTCGCCCAGTTCGCCCTTCGACAGCTTCAGCAGGATGATCTTGCCGTTGTCCATCGCCTCACGCATGTTGATCGCGGTGTGCTTCTGGCCGACGATGTTCCGGATCGTGGTCGAGGCCAGGAACTGGCCGACCTTGTTCTGGATTGGCGCGATCGCCTCGACCCGCTGCCGCTCGGTATAGTTACTGAACTCGTCCACCCAGTAGTTCTTCACCACCGGGTCATCGATGTGCTCGATCACGCGCTTCCGGAACGGCTCGTTGGCCAGCAGCTTCGGCACGTCGAGCAGCGTCGACTCCGGGTAATCCAGCAGTGCCAGGACGGTGTTCCGGAGGATATGCTCCAGGCGCGGCCCCCAGGAGTGGCCGTAGATCTTCTCGAAGACGCCGACGACGCCGGATGCCACCAGCGGCTTGGCGTCCTTGTGGACCTTCTCGAGGATATTGAACGCGATCGGGTGCTCGCGGTCGGCCGGGTTGAAGACGATCACGTCGTCGACGCGGCTCTGCGGGATGTGGTCGAGGACGCTCTCGATGAAGTCCCCGTGCGGGTCCACCACGGCCAGTCCCCTGCCCGCGTCCATGTCGGACAGTACCATCGTCTCCAGCATGTGCGTCTTCCCCATGCCCGTCTTACCGACGGCGTACACGTGCCGGCGGCGGTCGTCGGGCTTGATGCCGAAGTTCCGCACCTTGTCGCGGAACTTGGTCTCCGCGAAGATCGTCAGCCCCTCGCCGCTGCCCTCGACCGGCAGGTCCTCGGGCGGCTCGCCCTGGCTGGACGCGGTCCAGGAGATACTCGGCGTTTCCACGGATACGTTCGGCAGGTGGAAGACGCTGGCCAGCTCCTCGATGTTGAGGACCGGTCCGCGACCCGGGAACAGCCGGGCCTTGTACGGCGTGACCGCCTTCTCCGTGTTCGTCTGCGTCCGACCGGGCGTGAATCCGTTCAGGTTGGTGGTGTTGTACTGCTTGAAGGCACCGACCGCCGCGTTCAGGCGGTTGCGGGCCTGGGTCTGGTCGGGCGAGATCGCCACGATCCGGATCTTCGTCTCGTAGCCGAGCTTGGCCGCTTTCTCCTTGATACCGGAGCTGATCGCTTCGTCCACTTGGACCGCTTCCTCCGGCTTCTTGGGCGCGGGCTTGCCCCCCGTACCGGTCGGCTGCGGCGGGGTCGTGGCTGCCGAGATCATGTCGCCGGCGAAGCTGCCGAGGGCGCCGAAGAATCCGCCGGCCCGGCTGCCGCCACCGCCCTGCAGGCGTTTGAGCTCGCTCTCTCCCCGGTGCCGCCAGCGGTCGTCCGCCGGACGGGCCAGGATCTGGATCCAGACCTCCTCGTCCTCGCCGAGGTCACCAAGCACCGCGGTGATGCCGGACAGCGGGTCCACGTCTTCGAAGTTGAGGAACGTCTTGATCGGGTATGCGTCCTTGCGGACCAGCTTGAGCTCGGTCGCGGTCGCCCGGCGCCGGCCGATCGCCCCGGGATCCACGTAGTCGTCGGTCTTGCGGATTTCCGCCTTCGGATATTGCGCGTAGACCTGGCCCTCGACGAACGACTTCTGCGCAGCCGGCGCGTAGATGTAAAAGTTGATCCGGTTCTTTTGGGAGACGATCTCGAACCCGATGTGCTCCTGGACGCTGCCTTCAAAGAACCGCGCCTTGGAGTCGCGGTGCAGCCCGTGCAGCGCGGCGAACATCTGCTCGGCGGCCACCGGCGCCTTCTCGTTCTCCTTCGGGACGGAGACTTTCAGCAGGACGTAGCGCTGGTGCTGCATCCAGACCCGCCGGCGGTACGCCTGGATCGCCAGGAATAGGAAGACCGGCACGATGATCCACCAGGTGTAGACGAGAACCGTCACCAGCAAGCCGATCAGGCCTTCCATGCGTTATTTACCTCCCGACTCAGGTGTTTTCTCTACGGTCGTCTCCGACGTTGCGACCGTGTACTTATCGCCGATCCGCTTGAATTTCGATTTTTCCTGCAGATTGATGACGATCGTGTTTTCCGACACGTGCCGCTGCTTGAGCACTTCCTCGACGATGGCCGAGCGTTCCATCGGGCCGTCGGCTTCGGCGAGGATCGTGCGAATCACGTCGGCGACCGTGCCCGGCACGTAGCCCCATTCCTTGAGCGCGTAGATGCCGCGGCCGATCAGGACGAACTCGTCGCCGTTGATCAGCTCGTTGTGTACCGCCTGGACGGTCACCGGCTTGGCGTCGAACTTCGCCGCCTTGATCTTGCCGGTGATGTCCTCGAAGTGCATCGGGGTCTTGGCGTGCTTCATGATGTACGACGTCTTGTCACGGATGTTCTTCGGGTTGATGTCGCGCCAGCTGGCGAGACCGAACCGCTCCCCGTCGGTCCGGACGAACGCTCGCCCGAATTCCAAGACGGACGCCACCATCGCATCGGACAGCAGGTGCCCGTTGCCGGCGGCCGCCTCGGCGACCTTGGCGTCGGCGGCCAGGGCCTCGGCGGAACGCGGCTCCTTGGCTTCGGCCAGCGCGCCTTCCAGCACCGAGAGCAGGCTGGTCGCGGTCGTCGCGTGCGCGTTGCTGAGTGCGTAGAGCGTGCCGTGCTGCTTGTCTTCCTTGACCTCGACCACG
>JBBDZG010000023.1:0-15517 GCA_040900285.1 Patescibacteria group bacterium
CGCGAACCGGCGGCGGGGACGCTTCCTCGGACGCGCGAACGGGCGGATGGTAGCTCGCGCAGTCCAGTTCGCAGCGGCCAAGAGTGCCGGAGCCGCATCCGTCCGAAGCGTTCAGCCAGGAGGAGGTCTATCTGGAAGCCGGCGACACCGTGTCGCACCCGAAGTTCGGCACGGGGACGGTGCAGGAAGTCACCGACACGGTACTGACCGTGGATTTCGACGGCGAGACGAAGAAACTCTCCTCCGCGTTCGCCGGAATGCTGAAGAAGGTGTAGGCGGCGGGGAATGACGGAACGCATCCGTGCCAAGAAGTCGCTCGGGCAGCACTGGCTGGCCGATCGGGGGGCGGTCGAGAAAGTCGTCGATGCCGCGGGCCTGACCGGCAAGGAAACCGTCGTCGAGGTGGGCGCGGGGCCGGGCGTGCTGACGCCGCTGCTCGCGGAACGGGCGAAGCGGGTGATTGCGGTCGAGTTGGATCGGACGTTGATTCCGAAGCTGGAGAAGGCGGTCGCCGGTCATGACAACGTGGAGATCCGCCAGGCGGACATCCTCGACGTCGATTCGGCGGAGCTGCGGAAGGATCTCGGGCCGTACCATGTCGTCGGCAACGTCCCGTATTACATCACGTCGAAGATCATCCGGCACTTCCTGGAGACGCCGGACCGGCCCGTGTCGATGACGCTGACGATCCAGGCCGAGGTCGCGGAACGGATCTGCGCGTTGCCGCCGAAGATGAGCGTCCTGGCGGTGTCCGTGCAGCTGTACGGCAAGCCGCGGATCGCCGGTCGGATCCCGGCCAAGGCGTTCCGGCCGCCGCCGGACGTCGACTCGGCGATCCTGCGGATCGAGGACATCGCCCAGAGCGAGTCTGACCTGGACCGGACGCTGGACGGCGTTTCGGCGTCGGCCGTCTTTTCGTTCGTCCGCGCCGGCTTCTCCGAGAAGCGGAAGCAGCTTCACAATACGCTGGCGCGGAACCTCAATCTGTCACACGAACAGGCGAACGCGTTGCTGCGGGAAGCGGCCATCGACCCGAACCGCCGGGCGGAGACTCTGAGCGTCGAGGACTGGGTGACGCTGGCCCGGCAAGCGATTCGGTAAGCTGGCAGACCAGAGCCCTACTCGACCGTGACGCTCTTCGCGAGGTTCCGCGGCTTGTCGACGTCCGTGCCGCGGGACACCGCCATCTCGTAGGCGAGCAGCTGCAAGGGAATCGCCAGGACGAACGACTCCAGCACCTCATGGACGTCCGGTACCTCGAGCACCGCGTCGGCCAGCCCGTCCAGCTCGCGGTTGCCCTCGGTCGTGATCGCGAGCACCGAACCCTCCCGGGCCCGGATTTCCTCGAGGTTCGACTTCGTCTTCTCGTAGAGCGCGTTCCGCGGCGCTAGGACGACGGCCAGTAGCTTCGGGTCGACCAGGGCGATCGGGCCGTGCTTCATCTCGCCGGCGGGGTACGCCTCGGCGTGGACGTACGAGATCTCCTTCAGCTTGAGCGCGCCCTCGAGCGCCATCGGGTAGGCGGCTCCGCGGCCGAGATAGAGCGCGTCGCGGGTCTTGCACCAGCGCTTGGCCGCCGACGCGATCGCGTCGCGCCGCTTCAGCTGCCCGGCCATGAGCTCCGGCAGCCTGGCCGCCTCGCGGGCGATCGCCGCGCCCTCCTCTTCCGACAGATCCCGGGTGCGGCCGATCTGCAGCGCAAGCAAGAGCAATACGCCCAACGTGTTCGTGAACGCCTTGCTCGAGGCCACGCCGATCTCCGGTCCGGCATGGATGTACGTCCCGCCGTCCGCGACCTCCCGGGCGATCGTCGACCCGATCACGTTGACCACGCCGATCGTGCGGGCGCCTTTCGCCTTGGCCTCCCGGATGGCCGCCAACGTGTCCGCCGTCTCCCCGGACTGCGAGATCGCCACGCACAGCGTCCGGTCGGTCACGATCGGGTTCCGGTACCGCCACTCGCTGGCGACGACCGCCGCGGCCGGGACGCGGGCCAGCTTCTCCAGCCAGTACGCCGCGACCTGTCCGGCGTACAGCGCCGTGCCACAGCCGATCAGGACGACCTGGTCGATGCCGCGCAACTCATCGGGCGTGAGGTTCAGCCCGCCGAGCTTGGCGGTGCCGGTGTCCGGACGCAGCCGCCCGCGGATCGCATCCTGCAGCACCTCGGGCTGCTCGTGGATCTCCTTGAGCATGAAGTGGGCGTAGCCCTGCTTCCGGACGTCGTCGACCTTGCCCGATATCTTCGTCGTCTTGCGCCGGACGGGCTCCGCGTCGAGCGTCTCCAGGCGGACGGCATCCGCCGTGATTTCCGCCAGCTCGTCATCCTCGAGATAGACCACCCGCCGGGTACGGCCGAGCAGCGCCGACGTGTCGGACGCCACCAGATGCTCGCCGTCGCCGTAGCCGATCACCAGGGGACTCCCGCGCCGCGCCGCTACCAGCGTCCCGGGATGGTCCGCCGACAACACGACGATGCCGAACGTGCCGCGGACCTCGCGGAGAGCGGCCCGGACGCCTTCGGCCAGCGGCCGACCGGCGCCCCGCTTCCGCTTGCGCTCCACCTCGCGGTTGATCAGATGGGCCAGGATCTCCGAATCCGTCGTGCCCTCGAAGGTGACCCCCTTCCTCGCGAGTACGTCCCGGATCGAACGGTAGTTCTCGATGATGCCGTTGTGCACGACCGCCAGGCTTCCCGCCACGTGCGGGTGGGCGTTGGCCTCGTTCGGCACCCCGTGGGTGGCCCAGCGGGTATGGGCGATGCCGACGGTCGCGCCTGATTCCGGCAACCGGGATGCCAGTTCGGTGACCCGCCCGGCGGCCTTGGTGACGGAAAGCTTCTTACCGGACGGTCCCTGTCCGACCAGCTCGGCGATGCCCGCGGAATCGTACCCGCGGTACTCCAGACGCTTCAGGCCTCCCAGCAGCACGGGCTGTGCCCGTCCGTTCCCCACGTACCCGGCGATGCCGCACATGGCGACAGTATACGCCGTCCGGTCAAGTCCGTCGTACACTTGGGATATGCCCAAACCAGCGCACCCAGGCACGCTCTATGCGGTCGCCACACCGATCGGCAACCTCGGCGACATCACGTTCCGGGCGGTCGAGACACTGCAGGACGTCCATCTGATCTTGGCCGAAGACACGCGGACGGCGAAGAAGCTGTTGGGTCGTTACGAGATCGCCACGCCGGTCACGAGCTATCATCAGCACTCGCGCGGCCGGAAAGGAGAGGAGGCGTTGCGCGAGTTGGCCGAAGGTCACGACCTTGCTTTGATCACCGAGGCCGGCACGCCCGCGATCGCGGACCCGGGCAGCCGGTTGGTGGAACTGGCCCGGCGCCACGGCCATCGCGTGATTCCGATCCCGGGCGCGTCCGCGGTGACGACGGCATTATCGGCGGTCGGGCTCGGCGGGGACGAGTTCACGTTCCTCGGCTTCCTGCCGCACAAGAAGGGTCGGCAGAAGCGACTGGGCCAACTCGCCGGCATGGTTTCGCCGGTGGTCCTGTACGAATCGCCGCACCGGATCCGCAAGCTCCTGGCCGAACTGGCGGAACGGTATCCGGACGCGCAGGTTTCCGTGGCTCGCGAGATCACGAAGAAGTTCGAGGACATCCGGGTCGGCACGCCCGGCGACTTGGCGGCGCACTTCGAGCGGGAAAAACCGAAAGGCGAGTTCGTGGTGGTGGTGCGGGCGTGAATCGCGATGCGGGCGCGAAACGGCTCGAGATCACGGTGCGTGGCGCCGTCCAGGGCGTGAACTTCCGGTACGACACGGAGCAGGAGGCGCGCCGGCTCGGCCTGACCGGCCAAGTCTGGAACAACGACGACGGTACCGTCGGGATCGTCGCCGAAGGACCGGAAGACAAGTTGCGCGAACTGCTGGAATGGGCCGCCGCCGGTCCGGACCGCGCCCGGGTCGACGCCCACGACTACCGATGGGTGGCACCGACCGGGGAGTTCAAGGACTTCGCCGTACGCCGGTGACCGTCGTCCGCCGCCAGCCACGCATTGCGCCAATATCGCTACAATAGCTCCGTATGGCGAAAATCGAACGAGCGAGCGGAAAGTACTACGTTACCACGCCGGTTTATTACGCGACGGGCGCGCCGCACATCGGCCACTTCTACACGACTTCCGCCGCGGACGCGCTGGCCCGTTGGCATCGGCTCCTGGGTGACGACACGTTCTTCCTCACCGGCACCGACGAAAATACGCTTAAGCTGGTCAAACAGGCCAAAGAGGAGGGGATACCGCCCCGAGCAGTCGCCAATCGCTACGCCAAGCGCTTCGAGGAGTTGACCAAGAAACTCGACATCACCAATGACGATTTCATCCGCACGACGGATGTGGCCAAGCACCATCCGGGTGCTCAGGAAGTATGGCGCCGGGTCGAACGGTCCGGCTACATCTACAAGGGAACCTACGAAGGTTTGTACTGCGTCGAATGCGAGGCGTACTACACCGAGAAAGATCTCAAGGACGGCAAATGCCCGGTCCACGGTACCGCACCGGAGAAGCTCAAGGAAGAGAATTACTTCTTCAAACTCTCGGCCTTCGGGAACCGTCTCAAAAAGATCGTCGAATCCGGTGAATACGCCATTGAACCCGCGCCGCGCCGCAACGAGATCCTCAGCGTGATCAAGGGCGGGCTCATCGACGTCTCATGTTCGCGACCGGCCGATAAGTTGACCATGGGAGTGCCGGTTCCCGGCGATGACACCCAACGGATGTACGTCTGGTTCGAAGCGCTCACCAACTATTTGAACGGCGTCGGCTTCGGTTGGGATCAAAAGATGTTCGACCGGTTCTGGCCCGCGGACCTCCACTTGATCGGCAAGGAGATTCTCCGTTTCCATGCGGCCATTTGGCCGGCGATGCTATTGGCCGCGGAGCTGCCGTTGCCCAAAAAACTCTATGTGCACGGATTTTTCCAGATCGAGGGAGAAAAGATCGCGAAATCGAAGGGGAACGTCGTCGATCCCTTCGAGCTATCGGAGCAGCACGGCCTTGATCCGGTCCGGTACTACCTGCTGCGGGCGCTGCCGTACGCGGGAGACGGCGACTACTCCGAGCGCCACTTCAAGGAAATCTACGATTCCGAGCTCGCGAACGACCTCGGCAACCTGGCTAGCCGGGTACTGACCCTGATCGAAAAGAAGTGCGGCGGCACGGTTCCGGAAGGAGCGGCCGACCCGAAAATCAAGGAGCATGTCGCGCAGACGCATCACGAGGTCGCGAATCTGCTCGCCGCGCCGAAGTTCGCGGAAGCGTTGGAGCGCCTCAACCAGCTCGTGGCGCTGGCGAACCGATTCATCGAAGGGAGAAAGGTCTACCAACAAGAAAGCGCCGACCTGAACGGTTCACTCCATACCCTCGCCCAGGTGCTCGGCCATTTGGCGTTGCTGTACCAGCCGTTCATCCCCGGCAAGGCAAGCGAGTTGCAGAAACGTCTCGGGCTCAAACCGACCGGCTGGGACGCCGAATCGCTGCTCCAGTGGGAAAAGGTTCCGTCCGGAACGCCGGTCACCAAGGGCGAACCGCTCTTCCCGCGGCAGCCCGGTGGTTGATGGCATAAGATAGGGTCGAAAAAACAAACACCATATGCTGCACCATCTGCACCACCACTACCATATCCCCCGACTGGCCGGCATGACAGAGTTGTTCTGGGCGCACGGCATCCGCGGCCTGGCCCAAAGCCTGGTCGCGATATTCATCCCGATCTACCTGTATCAAATCGGCTACTCGCTCACGGAGGTGTTCGTGTATATGGTCTGCGTGGGCGTGTTTTGGCTGGCGCTGCTATACCCGATGATGCGCTTGATCAACCGGTTCGGTGCGACCCGGTTGATGGCGGTCAGCATGCTCTTCAATGTCGCCCAGTTCCTATTGCTCCTGACCCTGCCGGACTTCGGCTGGCCGCTCTGGCTGATCGCGCTTACTCCCGCGTTCTA
Organism: Patescibacteria group bacterium; assembly: GCA_040900285.1. Lineage (GTDB taxonomy): Bacteria > Patescibacteriota > SICC01 > SICC01 > SICC01 > JALYJZ01. The sequence goes on from JBBDZG010000023.1 coordinate 5,957, forward strand.
CACGGCGATCTACTGGCCGGCGTTCCGGAGCAGTTTCTCGGCGAACTTGGCGCACCGTCGGACGGGGCGCGTGGTCGGCGCCTGGAGCGCGATCCAGACCCTGGCCGTCGGCATCGCGCCGGCGATCGGCGGCGCGATCGCCACGGTGTACGGCATCAACGCGCTCTATCTGGTAGCGATCGCCATGTTCTTCGTGGCTGCCTGGCCGCTCCTGACCGGTCCTACGTTCGTCCGGCGCCGTCCGTTCAAGATTACCTGGAAGAAACTCTGGCGGTACCGCGCCGACGGCGTCGCGAACCTGGCGGAAACGTACAACGACATCACACTCTCCCAGACCTGGCCGTTGTTCGTCTTCTTCGTGATCCCGACCTATGCCGGCGTCGGCGCGTTGAGTTCGGTGATCGTCCTGACCTCTATCCTGGTCTCGTTGTACGTCGGCCGTCGCGAGGAGACCAAGGGCGTGCGGCACTATCTGCGCGAGGGGACGTTCATCAACGGCATCGGCCAGGGACTCAAGCTGATCGTGGCGAACGTCGGCCATATCTTCACCGTCAATTTCGTATCCGGCGTGGGGTATTCGCTGTACCTGACTTCGTACAACACGCGCTACTACGAGAAGATCGAACACAACGGGTTGCCCTATCTGTTCCTGATGCAGATTGTAAGCGCCCTGGCGTGGATCGTCGCGTTCGGCGGCCTGCTCCTACTGACCCTGGCGCTGCCCGACCTGCCGCCACGCACTGTCCTGCTGGTCGGTATTTTGGCAGCGGTCCCGATGAGTTTCCTGATCGGGAAGATCCGATGACCCGAACGGCCCGACCATGAGACCCGTCCTCCACTCCCACTACCACATCCTCCGGATGACCGAGATGAAGCGGGTCGTCTGGGCGCACTTCCTGAGCTCGTTCGGGATGTCGATGGTGACGATCTTCGTCCCGATCTTCCTGCTCAAGTCCGGCTACTCCTTCTCCTCGGTGATGCTGTACATGGCGGAGCTCAGCCTGTTCGCGGTACCGCTCCAGTACGTCGCCTCCAAGCTGACCGGCACGCTCCGAGCGAACCATGCCATGGCGATCGGGCTCGCCAGCAAGGGCGTGTTCCTGTTCCTGTTACTGACGCTTGGCAGCGAGTCCTGGCCGCTCTGGCTGGTCGCGTTCTTCTGGGCCGGCTGGCGGGCGTTCTACTGGGTCGCGTTCCATATCAACTTCTCGAAGACGCGGGACCGGAAGAAGGAAGGCAGCCAGGTCAGCGGCATCGCCGCATTGAAGATCATGGCCGGTGGCGCGGCGCCGGCGATCGGCGGCATCCTCGCGACCGCGTACGGCATCGGCGTGGTCTACGGCGTGGCGATCGGCCTGCTGGTCATATCGATCATCCCGCTCCTGCACGGCGAGGAAGTCAGCGTGAAGCGTCCGCTCCAGTTCGCCTTGTTGCGATTCCGTCGGATCCTGCGCGATCTGTTCGCCAACGTCTCGAACGGCGTCACCACCGTCGCCGAATCGTTCATGTGGCCGATTCTCGTCTCGTTCCTGATCTCGACCTACGCCGGGATCGGCATCCTGAGTTCCGTGGTCGTGCTCAGCGCGATCGCGGTGTCCCTGTACGTCGGCCGTCGGCAAGTGCGCCGAGGACGGCGCCATTACATCCGCGAGGGGGTCGCCGTGACCAGCGCCAGCGATATCCTCCGGCTGCTGGCCGAGAACGCGTCCCACGTGTTCGGGATCAACCTGTTCGGCGGCGTCGGGAACTCGTTGTACTACACGCCGCTGATGACGAAATACTACGACCATGCCGACGAGGAGCCGCGGCTCGAGTACATCACCGCGATGGAGATCGCGCACGAGGTCGGCTGGGGACTGTTCTTCCTGTTCGCGTTCGCGCTCTCGTTCTTCCTGTCGCCGTCGGCCGTGTTGCTGGTCTGCATCGCGATCGCCGCGCCGTTCAACTTCGGGATCAGGGCGATGCGATGAACCTGGTCGACACCCACGCGCACTTGGATTTCAACCAGTTCGACGAGGACCGGGACCAGGTGCTGGCGCGGGCGATGGACGCCGGCGTCACGCGGCTGATCAACGTCGGCACGAGCCTGGGCGCGAGCGAACGGTCGGTCGAGCTGGCGGAAGCGCACGAGTGCGTTTGGGCGGCGGTCGGCGTGCATCCGTCGGACGCCGGGGAGCTGGTTTCCGCTGGCGACGACACCGAGGGCGGAGCAGTGAAGCAGGACGCGGTCGCCCGTTTGCGGAAGCTGGCGTACCACAAGCGCGTCGTGGCGGTAGGCGAGATCGGCTTCGACTTCCATCACCAGGACAGCCCTCCGAAGTTCGTCCAGGGCGACGCGTTCCTGGCCCAATCGGCGATCGCCGAGGAGGCCGGTTTGCCGATCATCGTGCATTTCCGCGGCCCGCGAGACGCCGGTGTCGACGAGGACACCGGCTACGCGCTGGCCTGCCTCTCGGAGTATGCCGACCGGCTGGTGGCGAACGACCCGCTCCGGCGATGGCCCGGCGTCGTGCACTGCTACACGGGGGACTTGGACGACGCGAAACGGCTGCTAGAGGCCGGATATTACATCTCGTTCACCGCGCCGGTCACGTATCCGAAGAACGACGCCTTGCGGGAAGTCGTAAAGGCCGTCCCGCTGGAGAAAATCATGGTCGAGACGGACTGTCCGTTCCTGCCGCCGCCGGAGCGGCGCGGCCAGCGGAACGAGCCCGCCTACGTGGTCGGGACGGCGAAGAAAATCGCTGAAATAAAGGGAATTTTGCTTGACGAAGTGGCCCGTGTGACGACGGAGAACGCCCGGCGCCTGTTCGGTCTGGATTAGACCGCCGCGCGGCGGTAGGATTAGGCTGCAAATGGCCGGAAATACAAAGAAATTCACGATAACGTCGATGATTCTCGCGCTCATGCTGATCGCGGCGCTGGTCGTGCCGCGCTTCGCCGAAGCGGATCCCATCGAGGAATTCACGAAGATCGAGCAACGCCTGAGCGAGAAGGCCGGCGAAGTCGAGACCCTGCATGAGGAGCTCGACGTCTTGGAGGAGACTGCCGAGGCGAAGCTCGCGGCGGTCGCCAAGCTGCGGGGACACATCGCCGAGATCCGCGGTGAGCTCGACGGAATCGTCGACCGCGTGAGCGAGCTGTCCGCCGAAGAGCAGTCGATGCGCCAATCCCTGGGCAGCGTGGTGCGGGTCGACTATCTCGAGGGATCGCCGGGCGCGTGGGAAGTGCTGGCCGGCTCCGGCGGCCTTTCCGAAGCGCTGGACCAGCAGAACGCGAACGGTTCGCTGGGCGATTACGCGAACGGCTTGACCGAGGACCTGGAGGAAGCGCGGCGGGAAATCGACCGGGAGCGGACGAGCCTGGTCTCGAAGAAGCGCAACCTGGAACGACTGGAAATCGAAGCCGATCGCCAGCTCCGCGAACTGGAGGCCGTCCGTGAAGCGAAGCAGCAGCTGCTCGAGTCCACCCGGGGCCAGGAGGACGTTTTTCAGCGACAGTACGAAGCACTCCACGAGCAGCTGATCGAACTCGGCCTGTTCGGCAAGAGCGGGTGTTCGCGCGTCGGCTCCCGGATCTGGCCCGGCACCGACGGGTATTTCAACCAGTGCGATCCGCGCTGGTCGGACGCCACACTGGGCTATTCCGACAGCTCGACTCTCGGCGACTACGGCTGCGGCGTCGCCTCGCTGGCGATGGTGTACAAGACGTACGGAGGAATCGGCAACACGAATCCGCTGCAGATGAACCAGGCATTGCGGGCCGTGGTCGCGTTCCAGGACGACCTGCTGTGGTGGAATCGTGTCGGCGGCGCGTACGGCAAGACGCTTAACGCGACCGTGCACAACAGCGGGACGGATTGGGGCGACATTAACCGGCAACTCGATCTCGGCCGGCCGGTAATCGTCTGGGTGGACCGGGGATCGATCAACCACTACGTGGTGTTGCTGCGCCGGAGCGGATCGTCCTACCTGATGCACGATCCGATCGAAGGGCCGAACCTGCGGTTCGCCGATTACTATTCGGCCGGCGCCGTCCGGCAGTATGTCACGTTCAGCCGGAACTGACCCGGCTGTCCGGGCCGACTCGCGTATTTTTTTGTAGGAACATCCATATTCTTGGTTGGAAAACGACGGTACAGTCCCCGCACTATGCTGGTCCGGGACATCATGACGACCAAGGTGGTGACGGTCTCGCCGGACGCACCGGTCGAGGAAGTGGCCCGCTTGATCGCGGAAAAGAAGATCAGCGGCGTGTTCGTCGTGGAGGCCGGCCAACCGATCGGCCAGATCTCGCACACCGACCTGCTGCGGCACACGCATCCCACGCCGGCGGAACTGTACGAGGACTTCGTGCATAACGCCGACTACGAGGAGATCGAGCATCGCATTTCCGACCTGGTGGGCGAACCGGCCATGAAGGTCATGCGTCCGGGACTCCTGATGGTTTCACCGGAAACGCCGGTGATGAAAGTCTCGGCGATGATGCTGGTCCGGGACGTCCATCGTGCCGCGGTCGTCGACGGCACGGGGCTCTGCGGGGTCGTCTCGCGCGGGGACGTGTTCTACCACCTGATCCGCGCCGAGGTGCTGAAGAAGCGGAAGGCGGGTGCGAAGGCCAAGGCGCGCGCCAAGACGGCGGCCTGACCTGCTACCATGACGGCATGGCAGAGATTGAGGCGGAAGTAAGTACCGAGATCTGCGGCATCCGGTTCCCGTCCGCGGTCATGAACGCGGCTGGAGCCAAGGACGTGAGCGCGGACGACCTGGAGGCACTCGGCCAGTCCGAGGCCGGCGCGATCGTGATCAAGACCACGACCAAGACGTTCCGGGCAGGCAACGACCTGCCGCGCTGGCACGCGAACGCGCTCGGCAGCGTCAACTCGATGGGATTGCCGAACCTCGGGATCGAGCGGTATGTGAAGCTGGTGCCGGTGCTCCGGCGCTGGAACAAGCCGCTGGTGGCGTCGGTGTCCGGCATCGAGGAGGGCGACAACGAGGAGATGATCGCGGCGTACGACAAGGCCGGCGTTGACCTGGTCGAGGTGAACCTCTCCTGCCCGAACCTGGCCGGCAAGGGGCAGCTCGGCTATGACTTCGACGCGTCGCGGAAGATGCTCGCGGGTTGCCGGAAGCGGACCAAGCGGCCGATGGGCGCCAAGCTCCCGCCGTACTTCGATGGGTTCCAGTTCGAACAGATGGCGGCGGTGCTGAAGGAGACCGGCGCGGACTTCGTGGTGACGATCAACTCGGTCGGGAACACGTTGATCATCGACCCGGAGAAGGAGGAGAAGGTGATCGCCCCGAACGGCGGCTTCGGCGGGCTCGGCGGCAGCTACGTGAAGCCGATTTCCTTGGCTAACGTCCACAAGTTCTCACAGATGCTGGAACTGCCGGTGATCGGCGTCGGCGGCGTCAGCTCCGGCGTGGACGCGTTCGAGCACCTGCTGGCCGGCGCCAGCGCCGTCGGCGTGGGCACCGCGCTGGTGAACGAGGGGCCGGCAGTGTTCACCCGACTGAATGCGGAACTCCGGACGGTGCTCGAGGAGCACGGCTACGCTGAGCCGGCCGCGGCTCGCGGGAAGCTCAAGGACAAGGCGGGGGCGTCGGCCGAGAAGGCCGCACCCGCTACGCAGGCGCGCTAGAATACGGGTATGGCGGACGCGCACGGTCAACCCGAGAAAGTCCTCGTCGGCATAAGTGGCGGCGTCGATTCGTCGGTGGCCGCGGCGTTGCTGAAGGAGGACGGCAAGGACGTCACCGGCATCTACATGCAGAACTGGTCCGGCCCGTCCGGCCGCTCGGATGCCCGGGGTCAGCAAGGCCAAGCCGACTGCGGCAGCTGGCCCCAAGACCGCACGGACGCGCTCAAGGTCGCCAAGGACCTCGGCATCCCGTTCCGTACGGTCAGCTTCGAGAGCGAATACAAGAAGACGGTCCTCGACTACTTCTTCGCGGAGTACGCGGCCGGGCGGACGCCGAATCCGGATGTGCTCTGCAACCGCGAGATCAAGTTCGGGATGCTGCTGCGCTGGGCCAAGGACCACGGCTTCGACGCGGTGGCGACCGGCCACTACGCGCGGGTCGAGCGCTGCGAGGACCACAGCCATCTCTACAAAGGCGCCGACCCGGACAAGGACCAGTCGTACTTCCTCTCGCAGCTCTCGCAGGAGCAGCTCTGGTACGCGGAGTTCCCGCTCGGCGGCTGGAAGAAGCCCGACGTGCGCCGCAAGGCGCGGAAGCTGGGCCTCCACGTGGCGGACAAGGCGGACAGCCAGGGGCTGTGCTTCGTGGGGCAGATCGACCTGAAGGGATTCCTCGAGCAGAAGATCGACGGCGAGCCGGGCGACGTGCGGACGCCGGACGGCGAGGTCGTCGGGCGGCACCACGGCGCGGCGTTCTACACGGTCGGTCAGCGCCGCGGCGTCGGCGTGGTGAAGCAGGTCCCGATGTACGTGCTGAAGACGGACGTCGAGACGAACACGGTCACCGTCGGGTACGAGAAGGATCTCTACCGCGAGAAGATCGCCACGGAGCAGCCGCACTGGGTGATCGGCGAGGAGCCGCAGGAGCTGTCGCGCGGCGAGTGGCGCTGCCAGGTGAGCATCCGCTACCGGATGCAGCCGGCGCCGGCGACGGTGCGGCGGACGCTAAACGGCCTGACGATCGAGTTCGACGAGGAACAGCGCGGCCCGACCCCGGGCCAGTTCGCGGTGCTCTACGAGGACGACGAGCTGGTGGGGAGTGCGGTGATCCGGTGAATACCGGTAACTTCGTTCGAGCCCGACAGCTCGACGGCTGCCGTGACTTGCCCGGCCTGCGTTATGCTCATAGGGTAGAACGTTATGCCGCCGGACAAAGCATCGTCACTGGCCGCCATCAAAACCCCGCTCGAGGTCGAGGGATTTCCTGAGCCATTAGAAGCCACCGACCCGGATTTTTCCAAGGTGCGCGGCGCGGTGGAAGCCGCCGCCGAAGGAAGGCTACTGGATTGGACCGCCGATTTCCTGGAGCGGCACGGACACGACCCTCATGCCCACCGGCTTTTCCTGCCGGGACGCCGCCTCCGTGGGCCGGAACTGTCAGACCTGTCCTTGCTGCAGCGACTGGTCGGACCGGAAGACGACCGGCTGGTTCATCAGGAAGAACGGGACTTCCGGACGCAGGTGGAAACACTGGCGGAAAAGATAGACCGAGGCATTATGCCGGGACCGCTGCTGGTCGGTCGGGGCGTGCGCAGCCGCTTCTTGTGCGACGGGAACCACACCGCCGAGGCGCTCCGGTCTCGCGGCTTCGAGCAGTACTGGACGGTTTCCTGGCGGGCATGGAGGCGCTGGTAGGCGACCTGCCGGAATCGGTATAGTAGGGACGATGGGACGTAAGAAACACGACTGCGACTGCGCGGACTGCCCGCACAAGAAGCGAGGCCAAGGAAAAGGTGACGGCACCGCCGGGTTCGCGATCGGTGCGGCGCTGGGTGCCGCGGCCGCCGGGCTGCTCGCGCCGCAGAAGGGCGACAAGACCCGCAAGCAGGCCAAGGCGAAGTTCGAGGAATTGACGCAAGGTCGTTCGGCCGACGAGATCGTGGCGCAGGTCCGTAAGGCCGCGGACGGCGTGATCGCGGATATCAAGGACGCTGCGAAGGATGCCACTGCGGCCGGCAAGAAGGAAGCCGCCAAGGAGAAGCGGCGGATCCTGAAGGACGAGTAAATCATTCTCCGATGCCGGAAGCCCTGATTACCGACTTCGACGGCACGTTCGCCGACTCGGCAGATGCCAACGTCGATTACTACCAACGCTTCTTTCGAGAAGCACTCGGTATGGATGTCGAGGATGCGTATATCCGTCGACGATTGCACTTGCCTGTGCGCGGCATGCTTGATGAGTTACTCCTCGATGAAAGCGCTGCCTACAAAGACGAGCTTCGCGATCAAGCATTTGTATTCGATTACCGGTATGACCTGGTGAAACTCATGCCGGGAGCTGCCGAGACGGTCCGTTCCCTTTCTTTGGTGGCAGCCATCGTGAGCGGAGGAGAACGGGAGCACATCGAGCGTATTCTTCGCGAAGCAAAGGTCGACGATCTCTTTGAGACGATTGTCGGCTATGGGGAATATACGCAAGCCAAACCCGATCCGGAGCCTTTGCGAATTGCTTGCCAGAGATTGGAAGTAGCTCCCGAAGCCGCGGTTTACATCGGCGATCATCAGGTGGACGTTGATGCCAGTCTGGCAGCTGGGGTTTCTCCAGTGTTTTATGCCCCGGATGGATCGACCCGGAAAGATGCTCCAGTCATACAAGAGTGGTCGGCATTACCCGCCGTATTAGTACCTACTTGAAAAGTACCTTTATTGAGTTATAATTATCGGCTCTTTGACATTTTGACATCGCTGTTTGCGGAAAGGCAGATAGCCGCGGCGCGGAGCGCGTGATTCGTTCATGCTCTGCGCGCTGCGGCTAACCAAGTCGTTCAGCACAATCAATCGACGGGTCAGCCTGGGGCTTCATCATCCGGATGAGGTGAGGGGTTGATCGAGAGGAGGCCGACATGGCCACCAGAAGTGCAAAGGAAGTCGAGCTGCTCGGCAACGGAGCCGGGTGGTCAGCCGAGTTCTGGCTGAAGGTAACCCGTGCCGTGGCCGCCGCCGGAGGAACGGTGGAGGACGTCAGCCGGGTGGCGACCAAGCCCGAGGGCGAGGACGTTATCCGCCAGATCGCGGGACTGATCGTCCCGACCACCGCTATCGAGAGCGTCTCGGACTCGGAGATCATCCCGTTTACGGTGAACTACCGGCAGTCTCAGCGGGCCGCAATCGCCGCCGGAAACTTCAGTTCGAAGAATGATTATTACGACGAGCTGAAGTGGAAGGACTGGACGGCACCGGACGGGACCGAGGACCATTTCCCGTCCAGCGGGAAGGTCGAGATGGAGGCGATCATCGTGGCTCCGGGCCGCTGGATTTCCAGTCCCGAAGCCGAAGCGGAGATCGTCCGCCGCGGGCTCACTCCCGCTACCTCACCCGAGTCAATCGCCTACGCCAAGGCTCACCAAGGAAGATTTGGTGAGCCGATCGTCGGGCTCGGCTCCGTCGTGGTCGATCCGTACGGCGATCGCGGCGTGGTGATGCTCTGGTCGCGTGGCGGTCTCGGCCCGCGGTACCTGGGGCTCCCTTGGTACGACGAGCGCCAGTGGGATCCGCACTGTCGGTTCCTCGGCGTCCGCAAGAAGCAGTCCTCGGACGCTTAGTCACTCGGCACTCTGTTCGCCCTTTGACCCTTTGTCCGATTTTCATCCCCTTCAGCACCGATGACTAGAGGGGTTCACCCTGAAGCGCTCACGAAAACACTTTCATGTTTTCACCGGGCGCTTCTTTTTATTGCGATTTTCTTATTACACCGTTGCGCTCCGGTACACTGAAAAGCATGAGTAAAGCCATGGCGGCATCCGACATCCGGAAACGGTTCCTGAAGTTCTTCGAGGAGCGCGGGCACGCGATTATCCCGAGTGCGCCGGTGGTGCCGCAGCACGACCCGACGGTCCTGTTCACGACGGCCGGCATGC
>JBBDZG010000024.1:0-15213 GCA_040900285.1 Patescibacteria group bacterium
GCCATCGGCTCCTCGATCAGGTAGACGCTGCGGGCGCCGGCGGACTGAGCCGCGTCCTCAACCGCACGGCGTTCCACCTCGGTGACACCGGACGGGATGCCGATCACCACGCGCGGGCGCGGGAAGATCGTGAAGCCCTCCCGGTGCACCTTCTCGATGAAGTACTTGAGCATCTGCTCGGTGACCTCGAAGTCGGACACTACGCCGTCCACCAGCGGCCGGGTGGCCACGATGTGGCCGGGCGTGCGGCCGACCATCTTCTTGGCCTCGTTGCCGATGGCCAGGATCTGATTGGTCTGCTTGTTGACCGCGACGACCGACGGCTCGTTGATCACTATCCCCCGCCCGCGCACGTACACCAGCGTGTTGGCCGTGCCGAGGTCGATGCCGATGTCGCGGCTGAAGTATCCGAGGAATTCGTCGAAAATCATGTGATTGAGAGAGAAAACCGGACGCGTCGTTTGGTCCGGTTATTTTTCCTGATTGACTGATTAATCGTAGCTGCCGCAGGGATGGGCGGCAAGGGTGCATGGATTACTTAACTGCCATGAACCACCGATGTGCCGTCTTGTCCGTGTTATGCCAGAATTTTCCCAGATTCTCTTTCCAAATCCGGATAAACCCGAAGTCGCAATCCGCGAAGTAAAAGGCCTCGTCGTCGTAATCCGTGATCAAGCCGTAATGGCCGACTTCGTCGTAGGCGTGCCAATAGGCGATGATTACGTATGCGCCCTTGCCCAGATTACGCTCAAGGTCTTTAGTAGATGCTTCTTCGGTTTCCTCAATCACTTTCAGCCCGACATCATTGGCAACCTTAACCATATTTGCTCGCGAGGTGCCCCGATTGGGCTTCGCATCACAAAGTTTAATGAGCTCGTATTCGTTCCGCGAGAAATCCCCTTTTAAGCGCAGAACATTGAGAATCGAGCACGGTCCGCAACTGTACGACTCTTTTTGGATATAGAGCCCGTGCTCTTTGAAGATATTTTTGACTTTCATGCTTCTATAAAATTACATAAAAATAGCATAGTTATGAGTAAATGTCAATAAAGTCCTATTGAGGTGGTAGGTTGGTAAGGTGATTAAAAATTACATATCCGACAAGAATTATCTCGGACTGTATTTCAATACGATCGGCATCAAGTTCGCATCGGCGCTCGTCTTGTCGTTCGTGGGAGCTTACTTTTATTCCGAAGGCATCCCGCTGGCGATCATCTTTCTGTATTTCGGGGCGGAGTTCCTGCTCCGGGCGATCATTTCCCCGTTTAGCGGTGTCGTGACGACTAAACTCGGGTATACGCGTACGGTCATCATTGCCAACATCATACTGGCCGGGTACTTCCTGGCCCTCAGCGCGCTAGAAACGTACCCGGTCATCGGCCTATCGAGCTTCGTGCTGCATTCGCTGGCCCGGGGGTTGTACTACCCGACCAAGCACTACATGCAGGCGAAGTTCGTGCGGGAATTCAACCGCGGGCGGTTCCTGACGCTCGAGATCGTCATCGCCAGCCTGACCGGTGCGGCGGCCGTGTTGTTCGCGACCTATTCGGTCACCGTATGGCAGTCGTTCTTGCCGGTGGCGATCGCGGCGGGATTGTTCCTGATGTTCGCGACCTTGTCTATCGCGTTGATGCTGGGCGACCTTGAATATGGTGGCCGTATCAGATACCGGGATGTCCTGAAGCACTGCAGGTTGTCATCGTACCGCGTGGACGCCAAGGCGTTTACCGGCTTCGGCGCCAACGTGGCGTTCAATAACGTCGTCGTGGCGTTACTGGTCTTCTTTGTCGCCGAATCCTTGCGGCTGTTCGGCCTGATCATGGCTACGGTATTCATCCTGGAGATGCTCCTGACGCTCGCGTACGGCCGGCTGATCGATAAGAACCGGCTGCGCTCCAACAAGGTCGCATCGTTCCTGCAAATCAGTAGTTATGCGTCGTTCCTGCTTGCGTTCACGCCTTTGCTCGTGACGGCCATCAAGACCGCCTACAACATCGTATGGAATATCTTCGACAGCAGCTTCACGGTCCGGTTCCACTCGAAGATATCCCGGCAGGGTTTGGTCTATGCCTGCGCCAAGGAGGTCAACCTCGGCCTGGCAGCAGCCGGAACCTGCTTCGTGCTGGCAGGCGTCGCGTACTTCGGAAGCTACGCGGCGTTCGTGTCCGCGCTCGTGTTGTCTTCGCTGGGCGTGTGGCTGGCGTGGTCGCAGTTCAAGGACTAGTTGAAGCGTTGAAGCAGGCTAAAGAATCTAGCTAGTAAGCTTTTTAGTAATCGTACCCAGCTCTACTAGCTCAACTTTCTTCCCGTCCCGCCGCTTCAACTCCGCCGACTGCTTCTCTAGCGTCTTCTTGCTCACGGTCACCCGCTGTGGGATGCCGACCAGGTCGGCGTCGTTGAATTTCACGCCGGCGGACTCGTCGCGGTCGTCGTAGAGCACTTCCACACCGGCCTGCTCCAGGTCCGCGTACAGCTTGTCGGCCGCTTTCGTTACGTCCGCGTCGTCGCCGAGCGCCACGATGTGCACCGCGAACGGCGCGATCGCCGCCGGCCAGATGATGCCGTTATCGTCGTGGCTCGTCTCGACCACCGTGCCGATGCACCGCGTCGGGCCGATGCCGTAGCTGCACATCTCCGGCACCTGTCGGTTCCCTTGCTTGTCCAGGAACGCCACGCCGGCCGCTTCCGGGAACCGCTTGCCGAGCTTGAAGATGTTCCCGACCTCGATCGCGGAACTTTTCTTGAGATTCTTCGCGTCTTTGGGCACGTTTTTTTCATCAAAAATCTCATCGTTTTGCGCGAAACTGCCGTCCTCAGTGTAGTGCACCGTGTCCTCGCCCGATCCGGCCAACACTTGGAACTCGTGCGAGTACTTCGTGAACACGCCCCCGGACGCCTCAACGGTCAGCGCGTCCAGTCCGAGCCGCTTGAAGATCTTCGGGTATGCCTTCAGGACCCGGTCGTAGTATGCGTCACGGTCCGCCTCGTCCGCGTGAAAGCTGTAGAGGTCCTTCATCATGAACTCGCGACCCCGCAGCACGCCGGACTTCGCCCGCGGTTCGTTCCGGAACTTCACCTGGATCTGGTAGAACGCCTGCGGCAGGTCGCGGTAGCTCTGGATGTGCGGCTTGGCGAGCTGCGCCGCGATCTCTTCGTGCGTGAACCCGAGGCCATAGTCCTTGCCCCGCTGGTCCTTGAACTGGTACATCACGTCGCGGACCTCCGGATCGTCCCAGCGGCCGCTGGCTTTCCACGGCCCGGTCGGATGCAGCGCGGCCAGGTTGAGTTCCTGCGCGCCGAGCGCGTCCATCTCCTCGCGGATGATTTGCGCGACCTTCCGGTACACCCGCCAGCCGAACGGCAGCAGGTTGTAGATGCCGGCGCCGAGCTGGTCGATGAACCCGCCCTGGATCAGGTACGCGGCGTTGGCCGAGTCCGCCTCGGCGGGGCGTTCGCGGAGCGGCTTAGTGAGGCTTTGGGAGAGTCGCATCTATCTAATGATATCGAAATACGTGATGAACAGTATCAGGCCGATCAGGAACGCGAACCCGGCCAGGTGGATGTACTGCTCGACGTGCGGCGGGACGGGCTTGCCGCGGCGGAGCTTCTCGATGCCGACGAAGACCAACCGGCCGCCGTCCAGCGCCGGGATCGGCAGCAGGTTGAAGATCGCCAGGCTCAGCGAGATGATCGCGACGAACCGCAGGATCACGATCCCGCCGAGCGCCACGACGTCCCCGGTCAACTTGGCGATACCGACCGGTCCCGCCACGCCCGCCGGCACGTTGCCCTGCGTCAGGATCGAGGCGAACAGGCCGGCCACGGCCGTGACCGTGGCGCCAACGATGGCGACGGTCTCGATCAACGCGATGTACGGCGCCTCCCACCAGGGGTAGTCGAGTTCGGAGTACCGGTCCTCGGGCGCGATGCCGACCTTGCCGGCCAGCGCGCCGGACGTGCCCGGCGTGACGGTGATCGTCCGCGGTTCGCCGCTCCGAACGACGCCGAACGCGGTAGATTCGCCGGCCCGGGTACCGGTCAGGTGCGGTACTTCCTGGCTGCAGTCGATGCGCTCGCCGGCGATGCTCCGGATGACGTCGCCCGGTTTGAGACCCGCCCGGGCGGCCGGGCTGTCCTTGGCCACCGCCGCGATCCGGACGTCGTTCTCGTAGGTCGCATTCGGATACTCATTCGCGCATAGCGCGATGGGCTGCATCTTGAGTATGAACCCGACCGTCAGCAGCAGGTACGCCACCAGCGCGTTCATCGCCACACCGGCGATCAGGACCTTCGCCCGTACGCCGGCCGACTTCGACGCGAACGACCGCTTCGAGCGGGCGGCGCGCCTGCCGCCGTCCTCGCCGAGCATCCGGACGAACCCGCCGATCGGCACCGGGTAGATCGAGTACGTCGTCTCGCCGCGCTTCATTGACCAGATCCGCGGCAAGAGCGGCAGCCCGAACGCGAACTCCTCGACCTTGATCCCGTTCCGCCGGGCGACCCAGAAGTGGCCCAGCTCGTGGACGAACACCAGCACGCCGATGATCAGGAGGAACGAAACGATCGTGATTAGGGCGTCCATCGGCTATCGATCCCCGGTCACCCTACGTACCGAACCGTCGTTGCCGTCCTTGGAATTCGCGGATCGCGGCCGCCAGGTCATCGGGACGGAAGTCGGGCCACTGCTTTTCGGTGAAGACCAGCTCCGCGTACGTCCCCTGCCAGGGCATGAACCCGGACAACCGTTGCTCGCCGCCCGGGCGGATGATCAGGTCCACGTCGGGCAGCTTCGGGTCGTACAGCGCTTTCCCGAAGCTGGCTTCGGTAATCTCGTGCGGTTTCTTGCCGGCGAGCTTCTGGGCCGCGGCAAGCAGCTCCGCGCGGCCGCCGTACGACAACGCCAGCGTGAACGTCATGCCGTCGTTCCCGGCGGTCCGCTCCTGGGCCTCACGCAGCACATCCTGGAGCTTCTTCGGGAACCGCTCGACCTGCCCGATCGCGTTGATCCGGATATTCGCGTGATTGAGTTCATTCACCCGGTTCCGGATGCCGCGCTCGAAGAGCCGGAAGAGGTACTCGATCTCCTGCTTGCTGCGGTTCCAGTTCTCGGTGGAGAATCCCCACGCCGTGAGATGAGTGACTCCCTGTTCCGGCGCCGCCAGAACGACCGGCCAAAGCGCCTTGTACAGGCCGTGCCAGTGTCCTTTCATCGCCGGCAGGCCGCGCAGCTTGGCCCAGCGACGGTTGCCGTCCAGGATCAGCGCGACGTGCTTGGGACTCCGCTTGCGTGTGCGTTTGCTCATACGGTCATCAGTTCCTGTTTCTTCGCTTCCGCGATCGCCTCTAGTTCTTTTTGGACCTTCGCGGCCGCGTCGTCAATCTCCTTCTTGAGACGGTCCAGCTCGTCCTCGGACAGGTCGCCCTTTTCCGCGGCGTCGATCTGCTCGCGTCGGAGGTTCCGGAGCGACACCCGTGCCGCCTCCAGCTTTTCCCCGACAACCCTGGTCAGTTCCGCCCGACGTTCCTCGGTCAGCGGTGGCAGGACGAACCGGATCTGCGAACCGTCGTTGGTCGGCTGGCCGTCCAGGTCGGCGGCCCGGATCGCCTGCTCGATCGAGCCGAGCAGTCCCTTGTCCCACGGCGCGACCAGGATGGTCGTCGCTTCCGGTACTGACAACTGCGCGAGCGACTTGAGCGGCTGTTCGGTGCCGTACGCCTCGACCGGCAGTTCCGCGAGCAGGTCCGGATTGGCCCGGCCGGTCCGGATGCCCGCCAGCTCGTCCCGCAGGAAGTCCGTGACCTTGGAGAAATCAGCCATCCGCGTCCGTCTTACCGTCGTCCTCGGTAGCGCCGCCGGCCGCGCCAAGCGCGTATCGCGTGAACCGCGTCACCTTGATGTTCTCGCCGAGCTTGGCGATCGAGGCCTGCAGCACCTGCTCGACCGTCTGTTTCTCGTCCTTGATGTACGGCTGGGCCAGCAGGTCCCGTATGTCCCTGGGGTCGCCGGCCGCGATCTGCATCGCGACTTCCTGGGCCAGGGCCCGGAAGTCGTCGTTCTTCGCGACGAAGTCCGTCTCGCACAGCAGCTCGAGCAGGACGCCGATCTTCCCGCTACCGTGGATGTAGCTGTGGACCATCCCCTCAGCGGTCTCGCGGTCGGCCTTCTTGGCCGCCTTGGTCAGGCCGCGTTCCTTGAGTAGGGTCTTGGCCTTGCCGACGTTCCCGCCGGCTTCCTCCAGCGAGCGCTTGGCGTCCATGATGCCAGCGCCGGTATCGCTGCGGAGCTTCTGGACATCGGCCGCGGAGATGCTCACGCGCCCTCCTTGGCCGGCGCCGGAGCGGACGAGCCGGACGATGGCGACGTCGATCCGGAAGACGAACCGCTCGCCGTCACGGGCTTTGCGTCGGTGGCCGGCGTCGATCCGGGAGTACCCGCCTTTTCTTCCTCGACCCGCTTCTTCTCCTGGACCGCCTTTGACGACTTCTCGTAAGCCTCGCGCCCCTTCGTGACCGCGCTGGCGATTGCCTCCGTGATCAGGCTGATCGCGGAAACGGCATCGTCGTTACCGGGAATCGGGTGGGCGATTCCTTGGGGATCGGCATTGGAGTCGATCACGCCGATGACCGGAATGCCGAGTTTCCGCGCTTCCGCGACGGCCCAGTTCTCACGGGCCACGTCGTTTACGAAGAGAGCCGCGGGACGCTCCTCCAGCCCGGCGACGCCGCCGAGCGTGGTCTCCAGACGGGACAATTCGCGCTGCAACGACGCCTGCTCACCCTTGGGGAGGCGGCTCCAGTCGCCGGACTCCTTGTCTGCGCGGAGTTTCTTCAGCCGGTCCAGGCGCCTCCGGACGGTGTCGAAGTTCGTCAGGAATCCCCCGAGCCAGCGCTCGTTGACGTACGGCATGCCGGCACGTTCCGCCGCGGCCCGCAGGATGTCTTTCCCCTGTCGCTTGGTCCCCACGAACAGGACCTTCCCACCGTCCTTGGCGAACCGCTTTGCGGCCGCCTCGGCTTCGTGCAGATAGCCCAGGGTCTGTTCCAGGTCGATGATGTGCACGCCGTCGCGTTCGCCGAAGATGAACCCGGCCATCCTGGGGTTCCAGCGGCGGGTCTGGTGTCCAAAGTGGACGCCCGCCTCAAGTAGCGATTTGATCGTTATGGTTGCCATGTGCTCCTTGTGCCTCCCCGGCCCGGGCTCCGGCGATCCGTACGCGGGATCGCGAAGAGGAGTGGGTAGCGGCCGAGTGTGAAATAGGGTTGGAAATTACGCGTACAGGCCTCAGTATAGGCCAAAGTCGGCATTTGAAGCTATACTGGGGAAAGTATGAAAGAGGCGATACATCCGACGTACTACCCCGACGCCAAGGTGAGTTGCTCCGGTTGCGGCCGCGAGTTCACTGTCGGCTCGACCGCGAAGGAGATCCGGGTCGAGCTCTGCAGCCAGTGCCACCCGTTCTACACCGGCAAGCAGAAGCTGGTCGACACCGCCGGTCGCGTGGAACGGTTCCAGGAACGGGCCGCCAAGGCGGATCGGAAGAAACAGGAACGACGACGGCGAGCGGAACGGTCGCAGCAGTCCGCCAAGTCGGCCGCGGCCGGACGGGATGCAGACAGCGAACCGACGCCCGCCGAACGCCTGGCGGCGATGAAACAGGATTTGCAGCAGCGCGACCGGTAACCGGCCGGGGACAGCCATGGCCATCGATTGGCAAGCGATACAGCGTGAGAATGATGAGCTGACCGAGCGGCTCGCCGACCCTGCCGTGGCCGCGGACGCTGACGCGCTGGCCAAGATCGGCAAGCGCAAGAAAGAACTCGACGAACTGCTGGAGCTGCGGGACGGCATCACGCACGCCGAACAGGCGGTCGCCGACGCCAAGCAGCTTGCCGCCGGGGAGGACGAATCGCTCAAGCAGCTGGCGGTGGAGGAGCAGGGCGCCGTCCAGGAACGGCTCGAGCGGCTGCGCGGGCGGCTGGCGGAACTGACCCGGGAACGCGACCCCGACGACGCCAAGCCGGCGATCGTGGAGATCCGGGCCGGTGCCGGAGGCGACGAAGCCTCTTTGTTCGCGAAGGAACTGTACGGCATGTACGTCCGGTTCGCAGAAGCGAACGGACTGCGCCCGGAGTTGCTTTCGTCCAACCCTTCCGAAGTGGGCGGGTTCAAGGAAGTGATCTTCAATGTCGATGGGGACGAGGCGTACGGACTGCTTCGCTACGAAGGCGGTACGCACCGGGTGCAGCGGATCCCGGCCACCGAATCCGGCGGGCGGATCCACACGTCGACGGCGACGGTGGCCGTCCTGCCGGAAGCCGAGGAATCCGAGCTGGACATCAAACCGGAGGAGATCCGCGTCGACGTATTCCGCAGTTCCGGGCCCGGCGGGCAAAGCGTGAACACGACCGACTCGGCGGTCCGGATCACGCACGTGCCGACCGGCATGACCGTCAGTTGCCAGGACGAAAAGAGTCAGCACAAGAACCGCGCCAAGGCGATGCAGATCCTCCGTTCCCGCCTGAAGGCGCAACAGGACGCCGAGGCGGTGACGGAACGCGGGGACGTTCGGCGCAGCCAGATCGGCACCGGCGACCGCAGCGAGAAAATCCGGACATACAACTTCCCGCAGGACCGGATCACCGACCACCGGATCAAGCGCTCGTTCCCGAAGGTGAAGGGAGTATTGGCCGGTGAGCTGCGGCCGCTCGTCGATGCGGTCCGCAGTGCCGCGCACGAAGAAGCGTAAGGGACGAAACGATGCGACAGCCCAAGACGACACGTACGGCCGCCGGGCAGGCGGGGACGGGCCGGGTGACGGTCCGGGACGTCCTCCGAAATACCGACCTGCGGGCGCTGGACGGCGAAGTCCTGCTGGCGTCCGTCCTGAAGCGGCCCCGCAGCTGGCTGCTCGCGCATCCCGACGCGCCTGTACCCCGGGCCGTTTGCCAGCGGTTCGCCGTTTTGGCGGCGCGGCGCGGTACGGGCGAGCCGGTCGCCTACCTGACCGGCCGGAAAGAGTTCTACGGCCGGGAGTTCGCCGTCTGCGAGGACGTGCTTTGTCCCCGGCCGGACACGGAAGCGTTGGTGGAGCGGATCCTGAAGGCGGTCCGCCCCGGCGACGTCGTGTTCGACATCGGGACCGGATCCGGATGCGTCGGCGTCACGGTCGTCCTGGAGCGGCCCGACGTGTCAGCCATCCTGACTGACGTCTCGGAGGCGGCCCTGAAAGTCGCGGAGCGGAACGCGCGGCGGCTGGGGGCGAAAGTCCGGACCGTCCCGGCCGACGGACTGCCAGGAGAGGCCTCGGCCGTCGACCCGAAACGGCTCGTCATCGCCGGCAACCTGCCCTACTTGGATGCGTCCAATCCGTCCCCGCCGTTCGAACCGTCGGTCGCGCTCGACGGCGGTCCGGACGGACTGCAAGTGATCCGGGCGCTCGTCATGCAACTGCGGGAACGCGCGCTGGCGCCCCGCCACCTGCTGCTGGAGCACGGGGAATCCCAAGGAGCGGCCGTCCGCGACCTGCTCGGCCCGCGCGCCCGGACGTCGCCCGACCTGGCCGGTAACGACCGGGTCACCGGTTACTAGATACCCCGGCGGGTCGTACTAACGTCTGCCCAAGCGGGCATCGACGGTCCGTTCCGCGTCGCCGCGCTTGATCCGGATCTTCACCGTCTCGCCGGGTTGGCGCGAGGCGATCAAGCTGGTCAACGTGTGTTGGCGGTCCACCGACGCCCCGTCGACCGCCAGGATCACGTCACCGCGGCGCAGGCCGGCGCGTGCGGCACCGCTGCCGCCGGCCACTTCCAGCACGACCGCGCCTTCGTCCGCGTCAACGCGGTCCCGCTCCGCTTCCTGGGCCGTCAGCGCGCGGGTCGTCACTCCCAGACGCCCGCGGCGGATCTGGCCGCGCTGCTGGTAGCTGTCGATCGCCTGCTCGACGTACTCGACCGGGATCGCGAAACCGATATTCCCCGCCCCTCCGCTGATCGCCGTGTTCACGCCGATGACCTTGCCGGAAAGACTGACGAGCGGTCCGCCGGAGTTGCCCGGATTGATCGCGGCATCGGTCTGCAGGAGGTTATCGAGGCTGGTCTGCCCCTCGCTGCCCAGCGCCCGCCCGGTCGCCGACAGGACGCCGGTGGTCACGGTGTTGTCGAACCGGCCCAAGGCGTTGCCGATCGCGATGACCGCCTGGCCGACCCGCAGCTCGTCGGCCTGGCCGAGCTCGGCTACCGGTAGGTCGGTCGCGTTGACCTTCAACAGGGCCAAGTCGAACGCCGGGTCGGTCGCGACCACCTTCGCCTCGTACCGGTGACCGTCGGCGGTGGTCACCGCGGGATTACCCGACGCATCCTCGATCACGTGACGGTTGGTCACGACCAGGCCGTCCGCGGTGACGAAGAACCCGCTACCGCTGGCTTCTGCTCCTTCGGGCGTGAAGAAAGACGGCCGGCTCGTGGTGGTAATCGTCACGACAGCCGGAGACACCGCTCCGGCAGCGTCGATGACCGCGCTCTCGTCGTGTACCGTGACCTGCCGGGTCTCTTGTGACGGAACTTCTGGACGGGCGTCGAACACGGCGGTTCCCGTCGCGACGCCGCCTAGTCCGGCCAGGAACGCCAGGAAGACGGTCAGTGCCAGGAACTTCAGCCCCAACGGCGGCGGCGGGACGGCACCGAACGGGACCCGGTTCATCAGAATGCGCCTTCGGTAGCGGCCGGGATGTCCTGGAAATCGGTGCCGACCACCACTCGGATGTCGACGGCGGATCCGGACGGACGTGTCTGGACGACCACGTCAGCGCCGTACCGTTCCTTCAGGAGCCGGATGGTATCGGGCTTCCCGCCGTCAGTGTAGTCGTAGATGACGGTGCGCTGCGCGGTCTCCGGCGCGTTACCGATCTTCACCACGGCAACCCCGAAAGCCTTCAGTTCCTGCTGCTCCCCGGCCGCGAGCCCTTCGTTGCCGCTGGCGTTGAGGATCTCGATCCGTCCCGCCTCGCTCCGGGCCGCGGAGCTGCCGAGCAGCTGCTTCACGAACTCCTGGATCTCCGAATAGTTGCCCGCGGTCGGCAGCAGGATGAAGGCTCCCGCCGGGCCGACGCTGTCGTAGAGCAGGCCGGTCTTTTCGCCGTCGATGATCTGGTTGGTGACGCGCTGCGGCCGGATGTCGCGGACGATCTCGGCCAGCCGCTGGGTCTCCTTGAGTGACAGGTCGGTCAATACGTGGTCACCGACTATGTCGATCAGTTGGCTGATCTTGGTCGGGTTGGTCAGATAGGCCACCGACAGCGCCTTGTTGCGCGCCGCCACCAGCACTTCCTGCTGCCGGCGGCTGCGGTCGAAGTCGCTGGTCGTCTCCCGCGACCGCGCGTACTTCAGGGCCAGGTCGCCGTTCATGTGCCGCCGACCGGCCTGGACGTGCAGCACCTGGTAACCGTGCCCTAACGGGTAGTACGGATCGTACAGTTCCTCCCTCACGTCGATATCGATGCCGCCCATGGAGTCGATGACCTGGCGGAACCCCTCGAAGTCCGCCCGGATGAAGTAGTGCACGTCGAGGCCGAGGATCTCGCTGACTTTTTCCTTGAGCAGGGCCGGTCCGCCGCCGGGTACGTCCTCGTCCTCACCGATCGCGTGGACCTCGTTGATCTTGACCTGGCGGTACGAGTCGGGAACCTGCACGTAGAGGTCCCGCGGAATCGAGATCATCACGGCCCGCTTGGCCTCCGGCTCGATACTGACGAGCTGGATCGTGTCCGCCAGATCGCCACCGTCATGGCCGCCGCCGCCGATACCGATCAGCAGGACATTCACACGGTCCCCGCCCTTCAGTTTCTCCTTAAGCACGGTCCGGCCGCCGATATTCTCCGTGAAGATCCTATCGGTGGCGGAGGCGACCTTGTACGTGAACCAGCCCGAGCTCAGGAAGGCCATCGCGAAGAACAGAAGCAGGGGCACTTTCCACCAGTGCCGACGACGGCCTCCGGCCGACGTCCGGGCCGGGGCTGTCGTTTCGGGCTGTTCTTGATTATCTTCTGATGCGGTGACGAGTTTGACCACGCGCTCCTCCGAGGACTAATGATACCAGAGCCGGCGTCGTCGGAGCATGTCGCCATGGTCGTACACCCGGCCATGCGCTACGCTTGTCCCGTATGTCAAAAGCGAAAAAAGCCCGCCCTCCGCATCGGGGAGCGGTCAAGAACCCCGACCCCTCCGAAGACCCCGCCTACGCGAACATCCCCTCGGAACCGGAACAGCCGCGCGGCAGCGAGCGGATCCTGCACGCGGTCTGGGAGGTCGCCAAGACCATCGCGTTCATCGTCCTGGTAGCGGTCGTGGTCCGGGCGTTCCTGATCCAGCCGTTCCTGGTGGTCGGCGCGAGCATGGAGCCCAACTTCCAGAACGGAAACTACCTTTTGGTTAACCAGTTATCCTACACGTTCGGCAGCCCCAAACGCGGCGACGTGGTCGTCTTCAAGGCGCCGCCGGAACCGGAGACCAACTACATCAAGCGGATCGTGGGACTCCCCGGTGAGACCATCCGGCTCGAGGACGGCCGGTTCACCATCCTGAACGACGAGCAGCCGGACGGATTCGCCCTGGGGGAGCCGTACGAAGTGGAAGGTACCCGGACGTCGTCGGATGGCGGCCAGACGAGCTGGGAGCTGGGCCCCGAGGAGTACTTCGTGGTCGGCGACAACCGTCTTCCCGGCAAGTCCTCGGACTCCCGGTCCTGGGGGCCGGTGCCGGAGGATTTCATGATCGGCAAGGCCTGGCTGCGGGTATATCCGCTGGCCGAATTCGGCACCGTCCCGCATGAGCGACCGGTGAGCTACTCGTTTACGCTGGCCTAGTCTCGTCGCAATTTCCCGACGATCCGGTCGAGTTCGTCGGCGGAATGGTACGAGATCGACAACGTCCCCTTGCCGGCACTCCCCGTGACCCGGACCTTGGCGCCGAGGATCCGCGACAGTTCCGCGGTCCACTCCGGCTGCTCCTGGGTCTGGGTTTTCCTTATAACCGAGCCCTCTTTAGCCAAGCGTTCGGCAGCTCGGACGGATAGTCCGCGCGCCGTGATCGCTGCCAGGACCGCTCCGCGGCGCTCCGGGTCGGCGCTGAGGATCGCCTGGGCGTGTCCGGCGGTGATGGCTCCCTCTTCCAGCGCCCGCCGGGCGTCCGCGGGAAGCTTTAGGAGCCGGAGGGCCAGCGCGATCTTCGCGCGCCCCACGCCGAGCCGTTTGGCCAACGCGTCCTGCGTCAGACCAGACTCGGCCAACAGCCGCTCATACGCCCCGGCTTCCTCGAGCGGCGAGAGGTCGCTGCGCTGGAGATTCTCGATCAGGGCGAGCTCGAAGTGCCGCTGGTCATCGTCGTCGCGGATGAACACGGGCACGTGACTGAGTCCAGCCAGCTTCGCGGCCCGCAGGCGCCGTTCACCGGCGATCAGCCGGAACCGGCTTGGCTCGGCGGCGTCAGGGTCCTTGGCGACCACCAGCGGCTGCAGCACGCCGTGGTGCTTGAGGCTCGCGGCCAGTTGCATGATCCCCTGCTCGACGAACCGCCGTCGCGGCTGCGAATCCGGCAGCACGATGTCCGCGATCGGGACGTCGCGTTTGGGCTCGGTGTCCGGCAACAGGGCCTCAAGCCCTCTGCCAAGTCCGCGCTTCGCTGCGCTCATGGATCTCCTCCGTTAGTTGGTCGTAGGCGGTCGCCCCGGACGACAGGCCGTCGAAGCTCATCGCCGCTTCCCGGAAGCCGGGCGCTTCGGCCAGCCGCACGCTGCGCGGGATGGCCGCGTCGAACACCTTGTCTCCAAAGTGGCGGCGGACATCGTCAGCTACCTGCTTGGCCAGGTTGAGACGCCGGTCGAACATGGTCAGGACGATGCCCAGCAGTTCCAGTTCGGGATTCAGGCTGGTCCGGACCTTCTCGATCGTGCCCGACAGTTTGGCCAGTCCTTCCAGGGCGTAGTACTCGGTCTGGAGCGGTACGATCACGAACCGGGCGGCGACCAGCGCGTTCAGCGTCAGGAACCCGAGCGACGGTGGACTGTCGACGATCACGTGCCGATACCGGTGCTCTCCGAGCGCCGCCGACAACCGCGCGTACCGGCCTTCCGCGGACGCCAGTTCCACCTCGGCACCGGCCAGGTCGTCCGTCGCGGCCAGCACGTCCAGGTTCCGGTACCGGCTCGCCCGGACCAGGCCCGGCAGCGACCCCTGGCGGCAGAGAACCTCGTAGGTGCCCTCGACCGGCCGTTCGTCCGTCAGAACGCTGGTCGCGTTTCCCTGCGGATCGATGTCGATCAGCAGCGTAGGCCGGCCGCGGGACGCCAAGGCCGCCGCGACGTTGACCGCGGTGGTGGTTTTCCCGACGCCCCCTTTCTGATTGGCGAATGCGATGACCGACATGTGTTTTCCTTATCGTACCGCCGCGAGGCAGGCATCGCGAGCCACCCGGGCGGGTCAGGCGATCTTGGTGATCCGGATCCGGGTGCCGAGTTGGCGGTGGCCGGCTTTCACGCGCGAGCGTTTTTTCGGTTTCATCTTGAAGACGATCAGCTTGGGGCCCTTTTCATCGCCGAGCGCCTCAGCCTGGACGGTCGCCTTCCGTTCGCCCAACGTACCGTCGGAAATGACGGCCAGCGCCGGAAACGTCAGCTTCTTGCCGTCCAGCTTCTCAACGACAATCTCGTCGCCTTCGCCGACCCGGTACTGCTTGCCGCCGGTCCGGATGATCGCCCGTTTCGCGGGCCGGGATTTCGTAGGTTGTGCCATACCAGCCCAGTGTAGCGGTTTTCCGGTAATCCTTCCAAGTCAGCTGTCCGGGTCAGCCGGCGAACACCGGCTTGGTCCGACGGCTCCGCGCCGACGCGACGCTCTGCAGGATACCCACCCCGAGCAGGATCATCAGGATGCTGGTACCGCCGTAGCTGACGAACGGCAGCGGGATCCCGGTGACCGGCATGATGCCGATGTTCATGCCGACGTTCACGACGACCTGCACCAGGACGATCAACATGATCCCCATCGCCAGGAGATACCCGAAGAAGTCGCGCGACCCATTGGCGATGGCCAGCGCCCGGTAGACGATGATGGCCAACAACGTCAGCACCAGGAGCGAGCCGAGGAACCCGAGCTCTTCCGCGATTACCGCGAAGATGAAGTCGGTGTGCTGGATCGGCAGGAAGTTGAGCTGGCTCTGCGA
>JBBDZG010000025.1:0-11923 GCA_040900285.1 Patescibacteria group bacterium
TCACCGGTTGGTTGAGCTCCGGAGAGTGGACGAACAACGTGTCCGTGTTCGTATTATCCTCGGCCGCGAAGATACTGATCGAAGCGATCAGGCCGACCGCGACGATGCCGGAAATCAGCAGACGCAAGTGGCTTGCCCTGAGCCAGTTGACGGCTGAACGCAGTGGGCTGGGGATCGGTGTAGGCATGGCGGTTCGTGTTGGTTTTAGGAAATTACGTTACTGTAGCATGGTTTATCGCTAATGTCAACCGTTAGTCCGCGAACCGCTCGCAGGACACCCGGGTCTCGCCGGCGACGGTTCGGTAGGCCCATTCCTTGCAGTGCCCTCCGGCTTCGGACTCGATCTGGACCTTTTGGGTCTGGACGTAGGATGTCTGGGCGAACGCGGAAACCGCGAAGACGATGCCGGCGGATACCAGTATGGCGGCGGTTACGCGCTTAGGGACCGTATCGAGCTGGCGGAACAGCCAGTCCATTTCAGTCCACGTGTCCCCGTACCTTGAAGTAGTCCGCAACCTTCGTTTGGCTCCAGGCAATCAGGCAAACGAGGATGTACGAGCCGACGAGCAGCAGTCCGTCCGCGACGGGCTTGAAGTTCGTGACGGCCGCGATTCCCTGGCCGGTCGAGCCGAGGTCCGCCAGGAAGAACTCGGCACCCAGTGAGGTCTGCTTGAGCGTGTCGGGATACGTCACCGCCAGGCCGGTGAGCCCCAAGGCCGTCACCGCCAGGACGCCGGCGACGATGGTAAGGGCCATCTTGGTAGCGTCGGACTTCATGACTTCCTCAGCTTCTTGATGACGGACAGTTGTGCGGCCGTCCCGGTCTCGATGACCTTCGAGATCAGCCAGACGATGGCGTAGCTCACGGTGAAGAACGTCAGGAACTTCAACAGGGTGTTGTTAGTCTCCAGGTAGGGCAGGGCGTTGACTAGGTTGGTCAACCAAAACTCCTGTACATGTCCCAGGTCGCCGCCGACGGCTCCGGTGATTTCACGGAGCTGGGAAACGCTGATGAACAGGTGGGCGAACAGCGTCACCAGCAGGGCCGAGACGACTTTCTTGGAGGTTGGGGCGAAAATTTCTTTGAACGTTTCCATGGCGAAAGGTGGGAAAATTGGCTAATCATACATGAAAATGTGCGTCCTGTCAATGCCTGGGCGGCGCGTGCCATTGCAGAAAGGGCGCAGTTAAGCTACGATTCAGCGTCATGCAGGCCATTTTGCACAGTACGCGCATATTCGGGACGCTGCTCGTCCTGGGAGCCGCATTGCTCACCACTGGTTGCCTGAACCGCACGCCGGACCAGTCCGGAGTGGCCGTTTCCGAAGACGGCGGGGACTCGTGGAAGGCCGTTCCTGACCTCCAGGCGGAGAATGGAAACCGGCCCGACGTATTCCCGCCGATGGAAGCGACCGCGGTGGCGGCCGCTCCGTCCAAGCCCGACCGGATCTTCGTCGGTACCGAAGACGACCTGTACGTCACCGGCAACGCCGGCCAGGAGTGGACGCTGATCACCGACCGGCTGCCCGATGCCAAGGCGGTCGACGTGCAGGACATCGCGGTCCTGTCGGCCGACCCGAACGTAGTCCTGGTGGCCGGCGTATCCAACGGGTACGGGAAGGTGTTCCGGAGCACCGACGGCGGCCGGAGCTTCAAAGCCGTCTTCACCACCTCAGCGCCGAGACGGCCCGTCGGCGCGGTCGCCTTCGGACAGGGTCAGACGATCTTCGCCGGAGACGAACCGGGAAACGTCTTCCGTTCCCGCGATCGCGGCGACAGCTGGCAGCGGATCTTCTCGACCGAGAGCACGGTCGGGACGTTGGCCGTCTCCGGCCGGCACCTGTTCGTCGGCACGTCCGACCGCGGTGTCTTCCACAGCGCGGACGGGGGTGACTCTTTCGTCGCGGCCAGTAACGGCCTGGGCGGCCGGGCCCTGACCGTGTGGTCGTTGGCCGTAGGCGGCGGCGAGCTTTACGCCGGCACCCAGCAAGGCCTCTTCCGGACCGGCGACTTCGGCCGGACCTGGCGCGAGGTGGACGGCCCCGACGCGGTCCGCGGTGCCCTGATCCAAGCCGTCGCGGTCGGCGGCGACACGGTCTTCTTCGCTTCGAACGCGGTGGTCTACCGACTCAGCGCGGACGGTGCCCGGTTCATCCCGCGGCAGATCGAACTGGCACAGAGCGTGTCGGACATCGCGCCGGTATCGGCGGCCCGTATCTACGTCAGCGCCAGCAGTAAGAATCTCGACGAAGGCGGCCAGTTCCAGAATGCCTTACCGATAGTGCAGGGCGTTTCGGCCCCGGGCGAATGACCGGATAGTCTGACTCAACGCCCGGACCTGTCGCCCGACTTGACATGAGAGCGTTTTTTTGTTATGGTAAAGCAATTTTTATGAACGAATTCCTCGAACTGACCCTGGTCGTCCTGCTGGCCACCGCGCTGGCGTTCGTCATGCGGATGGTCCGGCAACCGTTGATCATCGCGTATATCGTCGCGGGTATCGCGGCCGGGCCGTTCCTGCTTAATCTGATCCACTCGTACGACGTCATCCATCTGTTCTCCAAGATCGGGATCATGATGCTGTTGTTCATCGTCGGACTCGGGCTCCGCCCGCAGGCCTTGCGCAAGGTCGGTAAGATCTCCGCCGTCACCGGACTGGGGCAAGTCGCGTTCACTTCCGTGATCGGGTACGCACTCGCGATTTTACTCGGGCTGGAGCCGCTGCACGCCCTGTACGTGGCGATCGCGCTGACATTCAGCAGCACGATCATCATCATGAAGCTGCTGTCCGACAAAGGGGATACCCACAAGCTATACGGGCAGATCGCCATCGGGTTCCTGCTGGTCCAGGACATCGTCGCAACGCTGGCGCTGATATTCATCTCGACGATCACCAGCAACAGCGGCGTGAGCTTCGAGCAGCTCATCGGGGTCACCGCGCTCAAGGGGGCGGGCCTGACGCTGGCCGTATACCTGGCGAGCCGGTTCCTGCTCCCGCGACTCACCAGGATCGCCGCTAAGAGCCAGGAGCTGCTGTTCCTTCTCTCGATATCCTGGGGGTTGAGCATCGCCTCCGCTTTTTACGCAGTCGGCTTTTCCATCGAAATCGGGGCGTTACTGGCCGGCGTCGCGTTCGCCAGCTCCCCGTACGCGACGGAGGTCGCCTCACGGATCAAACCGCTCCGGGACTTCTTCGTCGTGCTGTTTTTCGTGTTACTCGGGGCGCAAATGGACATCGGCAATGCCGCCGGCATGCTCCCGACCGCCATCGCCCTGTCGCTGTTCGTACTGGTGGGCAACCCGATCATCGTGTACTTTCTGATGACCAAGCTGGGTTACAGCAGCCGGATCAGCTTCCAAGCGGGGCTGACCGTGGCTCAGATCAGCGAGTTCTCGCTGATCCTGGCGGCGTTAGGGCTCCAGGTCGGCCACTTGTCGGAAAACGTCGTGTCGCTGGTTACGATGGTCGGACTAATCACGATCGCCGGCTCCACGTACATGATTCAGAACTCGGAAGCGCTCTACCTGTGGCTCCACCGGCGACTGCACTTCCGGCATCATGCGAAGCTCGGCACCGAGGAACGGGAATCCGCGGAGGCGCTGCTGTTCGGAT
This sequence comes from Patescibacteria group bacterium, assembly GCA_040900285.1. Taxonomy (GTDB): domain Bacteria; phylum Patescibacteriota; class SICC01; order SICC01; family SICC01; genus JALYJZ01. The sequence continues at coordinate 3,614 of JBBDZG010000025.1, forward strand.
ACCATCGGGTCGGCCATCAGTTCTTCCAGTCGCTCCATAAGCAGGGGTATTCGGTGACGGTCGTCGACTTCAACCCGGAGGTCATCAAGAAGCTCGAGCTGCGTGGCGTCGACTGCCGATACGGCGACGCGACGGATATCGAGTTCCTGGAGGACGTCGGCGTCGGGGCGGCCCGCATCATCGTCTCCACGCTCCCGGACTTCGAAAGCAACCTGTTGCTAGTGAAGACGGCCCGGCAGCACAACCCGGACGCGATCATCATCGTGCTTTCGCAGGAGGTACGGCACACCGAATCGTTGTATGAACACGGAGCCAGCTACGTCCTGATGCCGCACTACCTCGGGGCTGAAACCACGACCGGGATGATCCAACGGTTCGGACTGGATCACAAGAAGTACCACCGCCATCGGGCCACCCACATGCGCAAGATCAAGGCGATGGCCGCCACGGCCTGACGGGTCGCCGGACGCGCGACATGCAGCCGGCGGACGCGCCTGCTATACTAAGCATCGTTAATAATCGTTAACCCCTCTAGGCTCCCGATCGGAGCCGGACTATTGCATGGCAACGAAACCCGCCAAGAAAGCCTCCCCGAAGAAAACCGCCGCCAAGACCGGCGAATTCGCCAAACTGCTCGACTCAGCCGCGCCGATCAAGCTCGCTCCCGGCGAGGTAATCGAAGCGAACGTGGTTACCAAGAGCAAGAATGAGCTCTGGGTCGACATCGAGGGTCTGGCGACCGGCTATGTCCCGGCGCGGGAGATTGGCGACCAGCGGGCGCTGGCCAAGCTGGAAGTCGGCGATGCGGTCTACGGGTCGGTGGTGGCCCCGGAGAACGACGACGGCTACGTGATCCTCTCCATCCGCCGCGCCATGCGCGACCGGAGCTGGAAGGATCTGGAAGCGCGATCCGATGCCAAGGAAGTGCTCGAAGCGATGGTGACGGACGCCAATACCGGCGGCCTGCTCCTGGAAGTCGACGGGATCCGCGGATTCATGCCGGTCTCGCAACTGGCCCCGGAAAACTATCCGAGGGTGTCGGGCGGCGACCGCGATCTGATCCTCGAGAAACTGAAGCAGTTCATCGGCAAGCCGATCAGCGTGCAGATCCTGGATCTCGACAAGACCGAGAACAAGCTGATCCTGTCGGAGAAATTGGCCCGGACGCACGAGACGGTGGAGTCGCTGTCCAAGTTCACGGTCGGCGACACGGTGCAGGGCAAGATCACCGGCGTGGTGGACTTCGGCGCGTTCGTCAGCTTCGACGACGGCCTGGAAGGGCTGATTCACATCTCCGAAATCGACTGGAATCGGGTCGACGATCCGCGCGAACACCTCACGGTCGGCCAGGAGATCGAGGCGAAGATCGTCGGCATCGAAGGCGCGAAAGTCTCGCTGTCGCTCAAACAGCTCAAGGAGGACCCGTGGGTGAAGGCGGCCGCCAAATACAAGCCGGGTCAGAAGGTGAAGGGCACCGTCGCCCGAGTCACGCCGTTCGGCGCGTTCGTGGAGCTGTCCGACGACCTCTCGGGTCTGGCGCACGTGTCGGAACTGTCCGAGGAGCACGTCGAGAACCCCTCGGACGTCGTCTCGGTGGGCAGCAAGCAGGAATTCCTGGTGCTGGCGGTCGATCCGGAAGCGCACCGCATCGCCCTGTCGATCAAAGGCCTGAAGGATCCCGACGCCGCCGTGAAGCGGGCGGCCGCGGCGGGCTCCTCCAAGCCGTCCACGGCGGCCAAGGACCTCTCGGCGCTGCCCGAGGGAATCCTGGCCAAGCTTTCCGACGCCGGCTACGGCGACCTGGCCAAGCTCAAGGCGGCCACGCTCGAGGAACTCGAGGGGCTGCCGGGTATCGGCAAGGTCAGCGCGAAGAAGATCAAGGACACGATCGGCTGATCGTAGTCGTCGGTCAAAATCCCACCACTGAGGCGATTCCGTGTCGTCGGGTGGTTTACCCGCGCCGGGGGCGATATCCTGTAAGGTATGGCTAAATCCGTCCAGCCAGAGACTTCCGGTAGCGCCGTCAAACTCCCCGGCGTTCTTTCGGTGAAGGAACTGGCCGCGGCGCTCGACCGGCCGGTACCGGCCGTGATCGGCGAGTTGATGAAGAACGGCGTGATGGCTACGATCAACGAGGATATCGACTACGAGACCGCCGCGATTATCGCCGGCGACCTCGGCATCGAGACCGAACGGCTCGAGGAGCCCGAGGCGGACGGTCCGGAAGCGCGGAAACCGACCGAAGGACAGCCGCGGCCGCCGATAGTGACGGTGCTCGGGCATGTCGACCACGGGAAGACCTCGCTATTGGACGCGATCCGCGAGACGGACGTGGCGGCCGGCGAGTCGGGCGGCATCACCCAACACATCGGTGCCTACCAGGTGGAGGCGACCGGCAAGGACAAGCGGAAGCGGAAGGTCACGTTCCTGGACACGCCTGGGCACGAGGCGTTCACCGCGATGCGGGCGCACGGTACCAAGATGACGGACGTGGCGATCCTGGTAGTGGCGGCCGACGACGGCGTGAAACCGCAGACCAAGGAAGCCGTCGAGCATATCACCGGTGCCGAGGTGCCGTTCGTGGTGGCGGTGACCAAGATGGACGCGCCGGGTGCCGATGTGAACAAGGTCAAGCAGGGGCTGAGCGAGCTCGGCGTGACGGCCGAGGACTGGGGCGGAGACGCCGTCTTCGTCGAGACCTCGAGCAAGACCAAGCAGGGCATCCCGGAACTGCTGGAGATGGTCCTGCTGGTCTCCGACATCGCCAAGCCCGTCGGCGACCCGAAGGGCGACCTGTCCGGCGTCGTGATCGAGTCGCGCGTCTCGCGGGCCAAAGGCGCCGTCGCGACCATCCTGGTCCAGAACGGCACCATGCAGGTCGGCGACTATCTCGTGATGGAGGACGTGACCGGCCGGGTGCGCCTGATGGAGGACTGGCACGGTAAGCGCCTGAGCGAAGCCGGCCCGAGCACGCCGGCTCAGATCGCCGGGTTGTCCAGTACGCCCAGCTTTGGTGCGGGGGTGACCGGGGCGGCCAGCGAGCAGGAGGCGAAGAAACAGGCCGAGCATAACAAGCGCAAACGCCACGCCCGCCGGGTCGAGAAGCCCACGTTGACGACCGAGGCGATCAAGCGAGCGGTGGATGCCGGCAAGGTCAAACAGCTGCCGCTGATCCTGGTGGCGGACGTGAAAGGATCGCTCGAGGCGATCGAGAGCAGCCTGGCCAAGATCCCGCAGGACGAAGTGGCGATCCAGATGGTCGACGCGGGGATCGGCTCGATCAGCGAGTCGACGATCCGGCAGGCGGAGAGTTCCGGCGCGATGGTCGTCAGCTTCAAGGCGCGGGTCGAGCCGGCCGCCAAGAAGCTGGCGCAGCAGATCGGGGTCCAGATCTCGACGTATGAGGTGATCTACGAGCTGCTCGACGACCTCAAGGCGGCGCTGGAGTCGCTCTTGCCCCCGGAGGTCGTCGTCAACGAGGTCGGCAAGGGGAAAGTCCTGGCGATCTTCCGTACGACCAAGACGAGCCAGATCATCGGCTGCAAGGTCGACCGCGGCAAGTTCGTCCCGGACGTGGAGTACCGGATCGGCAAATCGGAGCAGGCCGGGAAGGCGAAGACGCTGCGCCGGGTCGACGAGGAGGTCCAGGAAGTCGGGGCCGGTACGGAGTGCGGCCTGACGATCGAGGGTCCCCGGGCCGCGGAAGGCGATACGATCACGCTGATCCGGAAGATCGAGAAGAAACGGACGCTGGGAGGCTGATGAGCCTGCGCATCGACAAGGTGAATTCCCTGGTTGCCGCCGAACTGAAGACCGCGCTGGCCAAGGAGCTGGGCGGCGGGGACGAGTTCGCGACGGTCCTGTCCGTCGAGACCAGCGCCGACCTGCGCCACGCGACTTGCTGGATCAGTACGATTCCCGACACGGATCAGGCCTGGCAGGCGGTCGAGGACGTGCGGCCGGATCTCCAGCGGTACTTGGCGGAGCGGCTTGAACTGAAGCGGACGCCGGTGGTCGCGCTGCGCCGCGATCGCGGCGGCACGCGCGCCGGACGGATTACGGAGATCCTGAAACGATGATTCCCTCGCCGCGGCTTAAGGGGGCGATCAGCACCCTTGAGCGGGCGAAACGGCCGGTCCTGGTCACGCACCAGCGGCCGGACGGGGACGCGATCGGGTCGGCGCTTGGGCTGGGCCTGCTGCTTGAGGGGTTCGGAGCGAGGGTGCAGCTGGCGTGCGCGGATCCGGTCCCGGAACGATACCGGTTCCTGCAAGGCAGCGAACGCTTCACCACGACCCCCGATTTCCGGCGCGCCGACCTGCTGGTAATGCTCGACTGCCCGAAGGATACGATGAGCGCGCTGGACGTCTCCCAGGTGCTGCGGCGCCTGCCGGTCGTGGATATCGACCACCATCCCAAGGACGCGCCGCCACGCGACCGCCGGCTGGCTGTCTATGACCACACCGCCTCCTCGGCCGCGGAAATGGTCTACGTGATGGCCCGGGAAGCGGGTTGGACGATCGGTCGCCCGGCAGCTACCGCGCTCCTGACCGGGATCGTCACGGACACCTCGGCGTTCATCAACGCCACGACGACACCTGACACGTACCGGGCGGCCAGCGTGCTCCTGCGCCGGGGCGCCAACCTCAAGGCGATCATCCAGAACTGCTTTTATCACAGCTCGGTGCCCAAGCTGCGCCTCTGGGGCCGGGCGATGTCCCGAATCCGTCAGCATTCCCAAACGTCCGGCGTAGTCTCGACCGTCCTGACCGTCGAGGATCTCAAGGAGTGCGGGGCGGCCCGCGAGGACATCGAAGGCTTAGTGAACTTCATCAACGCGATTCCCGGCGTGCCGGCACTGATGCTGCTCACCGATCTCGGACAAGGTGAGATCAAGGGCAGTTTCCGGACGCGGAACGAGGCGATCGACGTGAACAAGCTGGCGGGCGCTCTCGGCGGCGGCGGCCACAAACAAGCCGCCGGGTTTGCCATACCGGGCCGGCTGGTGAAGAACTCCAACGAGACCTGGTCGGTCCTGCCGCCGGCCTAGGTGAAGCGCCCGCCACGGCGCCGGCCGCGCAGCCAGTCGTCTCCGGACATCGCGGCCTTGTCGGCCGGTTTCAAGCGTTCGATGCGCAAGGTGCCGGATCCGGTCGCGACGCGGAGCGGCAGACCGTCGAACGTGCCCGGCGGACCGTCCAGCGGGTCGGCAACCGAAACCCCCAGGACCATCACTCGCTGTCCGTCGATCTCCGTCCACGCCCCCGGCCACGGTTGCATGGCGCGTACGAACCGATCGAGATATCCGGCATCGCGGCTCCACTCGATTTTTCCGTCGCCCTTGGTGAGCGTGCCGGTCATCGTTGCCGCGGCGTCATTTTGTGCCTGCGGTTTGACGGTCCCTGCCACGTATCCCGGAAGCACCTCGGCGAGTAGCTCGGCTCCCCGTCCGGCAACCCGTTCCGTCAATGACGCGGTCGTATCCGTCGGCTCGATCCCTACCTCTACTTGGGCGACGACGGGGCCGGCGTCGACTGACGCAGAGACTTCCATGATAGTCGCGCCGGTCTTGCTTTTGCCGTCGAGAATCGCTTGCTGCACCGGAGTCGCTCCGCGGTACAGAGGAAGCAACGACGAATGCACGTTGAGCCAGCGACCATCGGCCAGCGCCAGGGCCTGCTTGGGAATGATGTGTCCGTAGGCGGCGACGACACACACGTCCGGTTTGGCGTCCTTGATGAGTTCCACGATATCGCCGGAGCCGGCGGGGGTAACCGTTTTCCATCCCTGCCGCTCGGCGTACTGAGCGACAGGCAGATCCTTGGCTCGCGAGTCCCGAGGAGCCTCCGTTTGCGTAATGACCAGCGCGACGTCGGCCACGTCGCCTAACCGCTGCAGTGCGGCGAGACCGAGCGGGGGATTGCCGAGGAAGACGGCTTTCATCACATCTCCTCGTCATGCAGCCGCTTGTTCTCGAACCGGCTTTGCCATTCCTCTTCGGTCAACGTGCGGATCTTGGAAACGTCCCCCATCCGGTCGGGGAACAGGACCCCGTCCAGATGGTCGAGCTCGTGTTGGAGTACCCGGCCGCAGAGCTTGTCCGCGGTGACGGTAAAGCGTTTGCCGTCCAGCCCGTTCGCCGACACGGTCACTTCCTTGGGTCGTTCGACGTCGCCAAGCAGTCTCGGCAAGCTGAGACACCCTTCTTCCCACCAAATCAGTTCGCCGGACGCCTGCTCCAATTCCGGATTGATGAAGACGTGGTGGTCGCCGACGCCCGTCACGAAGACGCGGACGCTCCGGCCGACCTGCGGGGCGGCCAGGCCGACACCTCCCTCGTCCTTCATGGTGGTCAGCATATCCGCGACCAGGTCCCGCACCCGGGACGGCTTCGAGACCTTCGCGGCCGTCTTCCGCAGGGTCGGGTGGTCGGACGGCACCAGCGGCAAGGGGTTTCCTTCCATACGGCTCCAGTGTACTCAGTACTCGACGCTGATGCGCCGTTCGGGGGTGATCAGCCCGCGGAATCGCCTGGGATCGCCTTTGATCGAGACGGTTAGCATGCCGGCGTCGGTCGCGTACCGGACGTCCCGCTTGCCGATCGAGACCTTCGCGAGCGCCTGCTCGATCTTCGGCCGCTCCGTCTCGCTGGCGACGATCCTGATCAGCGGTTTCGCGGGCGGGAGGGAGAGTGCCTTCCGGTCCTCGAGTTCCGTCCGGAGGAATGTCTCGTACGGCTGGCCGAGGGCGGCGAAGGCGGGATGATCCTGCCGCTTGGAGTAGACGAGAAACGTTCCACCGGGCCGTACCAGGCCGGCCAGCTTGCGGAGCAGGGCCATGGCCCGCTCGGTAACGGCGTATCCCGGCCTTGCCAGGATGGCATCGATACCCAGAGAGACTACGTTGTCGTACCGCTGGCTCGACAGTGCCGCGGCCTGTCCTCCGGCGGTGACGTCGGTCAATCCGGCCTCGCCCGCCGCCTCGCGGAGTGCCCGAACCCTGCCCTGGACGGTGTGGATCAGCGCGGAGCCTGCCAACTCCCGCATCTTTTCGGCGAACCCGTACGGCAGCGGGTCGTCGAACCGCTCGTATCGCGGCGCCACCAGAGCGGCCGGAGGAATGTCCGGTAGTTCCGTCAGCGGCCGGCCTGCCAACGCCCAAGCGCGGAGGCTCGGAGCGGGTGAAACGAGTGTCAGACGGGCGCCCTGCGCCTCGGCCAGGAGCCGGGCCGCCTCCCGCGCGTGGAACCGGGGCGTACGGTCGTTCTGGTGCCCGAGTTCGTCCTCATGCAGGACCGTGACCTCCGAGAGTCCGTGCCAGGGCAGGAACAGCGCCGACCGGGTCCCGAAGACGAGCCTTGCCGTGCCGCTGCGGACCTGCTCCCACACGGTCCGGCGCTCGGCCGGCGGGGCAGATGCCGAGAAGCGCAGGGCGCCTTCGGAAGCCCGCCGCAGCATCGCGCGCTCGGGTACCAGGACCAGCGTTTGGCGCGTGCCGGCGCGCAAGGGTGGCGTGTCGGTCCGCAGTTCTACCGCGGGCGCCGGCGCGCCTCGGGGTACCTCGGGAGCCAGTCCGTCGCGCCACTTCGGCAGGAACAGGCCGAGCGTCTGTCCGAGCGGGGCAAGGCAGGTGTCCGCCAGCTCGCGGCCGAAGCGGAGCTGCCAGGCCGGAAGCCGCTCCCCGGTCGGATCGGCATCCCTGGCCCGGTCGTCCGGTTCCGCCAGGCCGGTCACGATGCCGCTTCCTTGTCGCCGTGCGTACGGAATCGACACGACCGTACCGGGTGGCAATTCGGCCTTGGTCCGGTAGGTGTAGGTATCCCGGCGGGAGACGGCCAGCGGCGCGATGGCGACATAGTGCATGTTTCCAGCTTAAGGCCAGCAGCGGGCGGCTAGTAGCCGGGACGCCTTCGCGGGTCCAGTTGTGGAATAATGGCCCAGTGGACGTCTACGCGATTATCCTGTGCGGAGGCTCGGGCAGCCGGCTGTGGCCGCGGTCCCGGAGTAAACACCCCAAGCATCTGCTTGAGCTGAACGGCGGGGTGACGTTGGTGCAACAGACGGTCAAGCGACTGCGCCTGCCGGCCAAGAACATCTACTGCGTCACCGAAACCTCGCATGACGACCTCCTGCGGCGGCAGGTCCCGGACGTTCCGGATGACCATATCGTGGTCGAACCCGGCCGCAAGGGTACCGCGGGGGCCCTGGCCCTGGCGCTCGGAACGCTCGCCGGGAAGGTGAAACCGGAGGATATCGTCGTGTTCCTGCCGGCGGACCACTTGATCCAGGAGGAATCCGAGTTCCGGCGGAC